>NZ_JBMWAM010000013.1:0-121265 GCF_049725345.1 Paenibacillus praedii
TCTTTAGGCATGAAAAAGCTCCCCTTACAGTACCAGGTTTTATTATTTCACCTGTCTACCATATGGGGAGCATATCAGTTATTCAACCTGGGGCAGTTTTTTTTATAAAGGCTGGGGGAACGCATCTCATCATTTTGTAAATTGTCGCATTTTTCGGTATGCTGGTAGTTAGTGCATACTCCAATATGAAGGTGATGTAATGGATGTTATTTTAGAGGTGAAAGATTTAACGGGGGGGTATAGTCCCAAAAGACCTGTACTTCATGAACTGTCGTTTCAGGTGAAGGCAGGCGAAATGGTTGGCTTGATCGGCCTGAATGGGGCAGGAAAAAGTACGACAATTAAGCATATACTCGGACTTATGAAGCCGCAAATCGGCGAGGTTAAAGTTGACGGCGTAACCTTGGAGGAGGAAACGGAGCGGTATCGCGCGGCATTCGCTTATGTGCCGGAAACGCCGGTGCTGTTCGACGAGCTGACAGTTGAGGAGCATTTGCGATTGACGGGAATGGCTTACAGCGTGGCGGACAAGCTGCATGAAGCCAGAGAAGAGGAGCTGCTGCAGCAATTCCAGATGATGCCGAAGCGGAAGGCATTCGCTTCTCATTTGTCTAAGGGAATGAAGCAAAAGGTTATGATCATGAATGCGCTGCTCGCTGATCCGCCGCTTTACATCATTGACGAGCCATTTCTAGGGCTTGATCCGCTCGGTATCCGCTCCCTGCTGGAGCGGCTGGTCGAGGTGAAGCGGAAGGGAGCCGCTATTCTAATGAGCTCGCATATTCTTTCTACTGTCGAAGCGTATTGTGATCGATTCATCGTCATGCATCATGGTAAAATCGTGGCACAAGGCACGCTGGAGGATGTCAGACAGGCAGCTGGGATGGACAAGCGCAGCGGCTCACTGGAGGATGCATTTTACAGACTCGTGACCGGGGGTCAGCGCTAATGAGAGCGGAGCAAGCGCTAGAAGAAATTTGGAGACGCCGCGCGGGGGCCTTTCGCGAAGAGGTAATGCCTTATTTCCGTTACATGGGACAGAGCGGCTTTCCGGCCTTCCTGTCTCTTATTTTGATCTCATCCGCGATTGGTTATATCTCTTTGATCCGAAACCTGCCAGCAGACTTTCCGATCGTACTTGTCGGTACAATCGCACTTTCGCTTGTCATTTGCTGGAGCCCGCTGCGTACTTGGCTTGCAGCCGGCGATGTTGTTTTTATGATGCCTCGAGAGGCTGACATGGGGGGATATTTACGCCGATCCTTTCGTTACACCTCTATTGGCTGCGCGATACTTGCCGCAGCCGTCTTTCTGCTTTATTTACCGATCTATCAACAAGGCTCCGCCTTTAGCGACGGGTGGCTGCTTGCCGCTGCGGCCGCTGGATTGAAGGCGGGAAATGTGTGGGGCGCCTGGAGAGAGCGGCAAATGACCTGGCCAGGGATGAGAAGACTGCTGAGATTGTTTCGCTGGTCACTAAGCGCGCTGACTTTGGCCGTGTGGCTTACATGTGAAATTTGGCAGTCTGCTATATTTTCCGTACTTATAAGTCTCGTATTTACTGCGATCCATCGACTTCCGAGCAGGCAACGGTTTCCTTGGGAGAGGTTAATTGAGGAGGAAGCGCGGACGCGCAAGCGCTACTACATCTTTTTCGGCATGTTCATTGATGTGCCAACGCTTTCGTCGCACACGGCTAAGCGGCCGTATTTGGCCTGGCTGCTTCAGCTTGTTCCATATTCGAATCGAAACACCTATATTTTTCTATATTCAGCCTCGTTCCTTCGGTCAGAAATCGGCGGTATTGTTATCCGGCTGCTGCTGCTTGGCTGTCTGGTGATTTACTGGTTTGGCGAAGCTGTTTCCTTATCGGGATGGGGCTCGGTCATCGTCTTTGCGATATTTATGAGTGTGCTGGCGGTTCAAGTAGGCGGCTTGCGTCACGTCCATCGGTTCTCGGTGTGGAAGCATGTTTATCCTTTGCCAGAGAAGCAGCGCGAAGAGCAATATATAAAGGTAGATCGAATCGCGATGCTCGTATGTACAGCGCTGCTGTGGCTTTTTGCGGCTATGCCTCTGGCCTTTTCAGGGGTGTATGCACCATCTGCTGCCGCTGCTGCGGGAGCACTCCTATATATCGTGATACGACCTTCGCGCTTACGGAAAAAAATGCTGCAAGACACTGATGAAGAATAAAGGGTAGGGAATGCGAAAAAAACACCCCTGAATGCTTGCCTTCATTAGGCACACAGCACTCAGGGGTGTTTGCTCGATTAGGCTTTCTCGGTGAGAAGCTCGTTAACCGCTTTGAAGATCGTATCGTAAAGCTCCTCGAGATGCTCTTCCTCAATACAGGAGAAGGCAACACGAAGGTCTGTTTCGCCAAGAGCGATTGTGCCGATCCCGTATTCGTTGAGCAAACGAACACGCACTGCTTCGGCGGTCACTTTGGTTAGCTTAAGGCACATGAAGTAGCCGGAGTTGAATGGGTAGTATTCCCATACATCGCCGTAACGGCCACTGTCGAGCAGTGACTTCACTCGATTTGCTCGGCGCTTCATAATGTCATATTTTTCTGCTTTTTGCACTTCGAAATCTGGCGACGTCAATGCGCGCAAAACAAAGGTTTGCGAAGGGTGCGGGCCGCTTGATATGGTCGCGCGGATGATGCCAAGTGTCTTCTGCTCCAAAGCAGTCAGCATAGCCGCGGATTTGGAGGCATAGGTGATGAAGCCTACGCGGAAGCCCCATACATATTCTTCTTTCGTTGCGCCGTCTATCTTGACAGCAAGAACGCGCGGATGCAGGTCCGCTAGCTTCGAGAATAATGACTCATGCAGGGAATCCTCGAAAAACAGTCCAAAATAAGCATCGTCGGTAACCGCGACAACGTTAATGCCAGCTTCAGCGGCGTCACGAATCGCCGCAACGATTTCATCGCCTTCCTGAGGTCCGGGCGTATAGCCTGTTGGATTATTCGGGAAGTTCAGTACGACGATGGCTTTCCCTTTGTCCTTTTGAGCAAGCAGCGCTTCGCGAAGACCTGCGCTGTTGAAGCGGGTTTGATCATTATATAACGGATACTCTACGATCTCCGCACCGCGGCGAACGCCAAAAGTAAGCTCGTAGTTTTCCCAGTTTTTATTCGGAATGATAACGGCGTCGCCCGCATCGACAAAAAGGTCCGCAACAATGCTAAGACCATGTGTCAGCGCATTGGTGACGATCGGGGTGCCGAAGCCTTTCGTTTCAAGGGAAGGGTTATCCTTGATCATCTTCGTGCGCCATACCGCACGAAGCTCAGGCTTGCCGCCTGGAGGCGCATATTCATATATATCTTTCGGATTGTAAGCAGAAAGCGTCTCTTGAATGACCTTAAGATGCATCGGCTGTCCGCCTTCTGTAGCAATTCCGATCGTTGCGTTAAATTTTGTTGCCTTTGTTTTTGCTTCGGCGGACTGACTGAGAATGCCCTCTTTCGGGAAATAAATCGCTTTGCCTAAGGCTGACAACATGGCGCAGACGTTCGGGTTCTCCGTTTGTAACGTCTCGTTTAACTGCTGAGCAAGTGGGTTCATGGACATTATTCCATCCTTCCGAAATCATTCATTATTAAATTATTGCGCGAAACGAGCTTTGCTGTCTAAAGGTAAGCCGCAGCCGTTTACGCTTGTCGGGTGCTATTATAACATTTTTTTTGAGCTGCTAACCATTCATATGTCAAATTTTTTCGTAATTTTCGAATGCTTGAACAAAAGTTTACCGCTGTTGTATGATGAGGGCATAGTATGACATGGGAGGTTACTCTATGCTGCACATTTCGCCCGCGTCGTTCGTACTGCTGCCGGCATTCGCGAAGATCGTTTGTGAGCCGGGGTGGAGATGGGCAAGACGCGAGAAGCCGATGGCCAATTATGATTTATTTTATGTATGGAGCGGTGAAGGGGAAGTCGAGGTTAATGGTAATCACTACGAGGTTGGACCGGGAAGCTGCTTCTTATTCCGTCCAGGCGATTATACGAGCGCTACGCATAACCCGCAGCGGCCGCTCGTTCTCTCATATATACACTTTGCCCTTGATGAAGCCCATGATATTGTGCCTAACCGATATAGGAAGCTGAACGATACGGTTGATTTCGAATACATGCTTTCGCGATACGTAAGGTTGTTTCTCGTGCAGACGTATGCGGCGGAGGAGGAAGCACAACTGCTGCTGAAGCAGTTAATGATTCATCTGCTGCGCGAGGACCAGCAGCTCCCCGTGGAAAAGAAAGCAAGCAATCAGCTGACTGAAGCGATCCATGAGGTAGCTAATTTCGTACGGCAAAATCCGAGCATTGCGCATCGCGTCGAGGATTTGGCGATGAGAGCGCAGCTTTCGCCCCGATACTTCTCCATGAAATTCAAGGAGCTGATTGGCATGTCCGTGCAAACTTACATGATTCAGACTCGAATCGAACGTGCGCAGCACTTGCTGATGCACGCGGGCATGAATGTGACAGAGGTGGCGGATGCGCTGGGCTATCGCGATATTTTCTTCTTCAGTCGTCAGTTCAAGCAATATACGGGGCGCAGCCCCTCTGAAATTAGATAGGAAATGTCAAATACCCCGATCCCTTCGTTTTTGACAGGGAGCGGGGTATTTCATGCTGGCTTACTGCTGTCGCTATTTATTCTTTGTGAAGGGAGCCAAGCTGCTCGCCCATGCGAACCTTCACACCCGTCATAATATCGCTGCGCGGCGTGAAGCTTCCATCCTCCAGAAGCAGGACAATGGTCGAGCCGAATTCAAAATATGCAAGCTCCTCTCCCTTGGACATTTCATCCTTGAGCGGCAAGACGTATTGGATACTGCTAACATTCATCGCGCCAACCTTGACGACAGCGGTTTCCCCGCAATCGCTTTTCATGTATGTAATCAGTCGTTCATTACGGCTTAATACTCTGCGCATATGTCGGAGACCGAAGTCATTTACTGGGTAGACCTTGCCCGCAATATGCTCACGCTCCACGATTCGGCCGCTGACCGGCGCATGAATACGGTGATAGTCGGTTGGACTTAAATAGAGGACCAAATAAAAGCCGTTCATATAATTCGCTGTGCGGGGGGAGCCGTTTAAGAGTTCATCAATCGTATAGTCTTGGCCTTTTATATTTAATAGTGTTCCGCTGCTAATCCATCCGGCGCCTGTGATAAGCGCGTCAACGGGGCTTACGAGCGAATCCGTAACATCATCAATGATTCGTAGACCAGGCTTCAGCCGTCTCGTGAAAAATTCATTTAACGTTTTATATTCGGATAGAGGTTTCTCTGCTTCCTCAATTTTAATGCCGTATGTCGCTGCGAATCTGTTAATAAAACGACGGCTGGCGGCCGATTGCGCAAATTTACCGGTTATTCGGGAAATCCATTTGCGCGAACTTAATTCAGTCATGGAACGAAGCAGCCATTTGTTCATTCGTCTACCGTCACGTCCTTTCATGCAGGAGGTTATAAGTCCCTTCACCCACCAAAACAGTGTGACATATCCGGCTCCATTTATCAATATGCAGTCAGTTGCCTTTTGCTTCCTTGCATGAGAAGGATGAGGAAGCCTCCGTTTAATCAGCCTTCGATTAGCCGATGCTTTCTCTAGAGGTGAAATTTAATGATAATGCTTATAGGTTCAGGACTGGCGGTTTTTTCCGTGATAATCGGTTGGAGCAGCAGAGTAAGCGCAATGGCAGGCCGAATATTCGACTCTCTCGCCGCTGCCGCGCTGTTTGTAGGGTTTATCATTGCTGCTGCGGCCGTTGCAGAGTCGGTTATTCACGATACCGTGTTCATGACTGAAGTACATCGTGTTTTACTTAATCCTTTTTTTCTAATTAGCGGGGCATATTTAGGCCCTTATGTCGTAGGGAAAACGGCGATACCCTCGAAAAAATAAGAATTTAGTTTTTAGAAGCTTATGATCATCTGAAGCTTGCGATGCTCTCCTCTGTTCCAGTATGATAAGGACAGACTTGGAGGGAGGATTTACCTATGATCGACAGTAAGCTTCCTGTGCCGGAAGCTGTAATATTCGATATGGATGGAACGCTATTCGAGACGGATACGCTGCTTGTGCTCGTACATCAGCGCGTGTTCGAGACACTACGCGCGGAGCGGCTGTATGAACAGGAAACACCGCCAGTGGAGAGGCTGCTTGGCTGTTTAGGCATGCTACTGGAGGACATATGGAGGCAGGTCATGCCGGATAGCTCGGAGGCTGCTCGTAAGCGGGCGGATGAGCTGCTGCTTCAGTATGAACTGGAGGGATTGGCTGCAGGCGAGGGTGAGCTTTATCCTCATGTGGAGCAGACGCTGCGCCAGCTGAAGGACCGCGGCTTGAAGCTGTTTGTAGCCAGTAATGGACTCGAGGAATATGTGAAGGGCGTTGCCCGTTACAAAGGAATTGCCGAGCTGTTTGACGGCTTATATAGTGCAGGCGAGTATACAACCGCCAGCAAGGTGGATTTGGTGGCCCGCCTGCTTCAGGACCACAGTATCCGCAAGGCTTGGATGGTAGGGGATCGATCGTCAGATGTCGAAGCGGGCAAGGGCAACGGCTTGCAGACCATTGGCTGCGCATATGCAAGCTATGGGCGTAAAGCTGAGCTTGACGGTGCGGATGCGCACATTTCTGATTTCCGTCAGCTGGTCGATTTACTCGAGCGATAGACGCAATATAAAAACACCTGCAAGGAAGCGCTTAGTACGCTGCGCTGCCCTTTGCAGGTGTTATTTTATGCATCCGGCGGAGTTGCTTCCCGAATTAGTTCTAGTTCAAGCTCCGGCTCTTGTTCTTCCTGGGGCTTAGCATCCGAAAGCAGCGCCTGCTCCTCTTTTCCTTTTTTTCGCTGCTTCTGGTTATGCAGCCAGAGCGCATATTCGAGCGGCCTGACGATTGCTTTGTGATATACTTCTTTTTCTCCGGCTTGCGCGAACACCTCTCTTGCTGGCTTCGGATTGACTTCCAGCAGCCATATGCCGCCCTTGCGATCGATAGCCAAATCCAGAGCGAGCTCGCACAGTCTTCCGTAGTTCTGCTCTAAATAAGCCGCGATTTCTACGCCTAGCTTTTCTGCCTCTTCCTTTACCTGTGAGATCAGGGTATCATCTCGGATCCAATCCCTCATTATAGCATTCATCGTCGCTGCGTGACCGCCGCCGTGCAGGTTGGAAGTAATACTGCCAGCGGCTCCAATCCGTCCTGCACAGCCGGTCACCTCCCATACGCCTTTTCCGTTCTTCTGAACGAGCATTCGGTAATCGTGAACGCGACCGTTCATCAGCTTGATTTGAATGCCTTGCTGCGCGATATACCGATTGCCTTTCAGGTTCCATGGCGCCAAATAGCTGCTAAGCGCAGAGGCTGCAATATGTTGCTGCTGAATAATGCGTCGCGATTGATCACGCCCTTGGATATGAAGAAGGTCATCCTTTTGCTTCTCAATACGCAATATACCTCGGCCGCCGGTACCATTAACCGGTTTGAGATAGATAATCGGGTATTTGCGCAGCATGTCAAGGACATTCTGCGTGCTCTCCACGTAGCGAGTAGCCGGAAGATAACTCTTATAGCGTGAATCCTTGGACAAAATACGATGAATCGTCCATTTATTGCGGAGAGGGCGATTGAGGAAGGTAAGATGACCGTAACGTCTGCGGAATTGCTTTAGCTGCTCGAAGCGGTAAGTTCGCTGTATTCGGCATCGATCATAAATAAGGTTCGGGAATGATGTCCACCTTCGCGACCAGACTTTAGAATCCGGGTTATAAAAAAGAGCGTGTATGCGATTTTGCTTATAATTAACATCCTTCGGCGTAAAGACGAAAACGTTTAGCCCCAGCTTTCGTCCAGCGGAAGTCATTTTCTGGTAAATGGATCTTTCCTCGAGCAAGCCTGCTTCATTGAGATATAAAGTCAGAATGCCTAGGACGGGCAACGTCATTCGTAGTTCCTCCTTCAAAACGGAGCGTTGGTTTGCCTGTTGGTCCTCTGTGCATGGAAACGGCCTTCATGCCAAGGCGAAAGCAAAGCGCCATGCTGGCTGTATTGTCAATTGCGACACTGCAGGTCAATTTCCCAAGTCGCTCGATCATGGCTTGCACGATAGCGCCGCCGATCCCAAGGCTTCTGGCCTCAGGATGAACGACAACCATGCAGCACTCCTCGCCGCCGCCAGAGGCAAAGCCGAACCCCGCAATGCGGGGGCCCTGCTTCGCAACGACAGCAGCGGCGCTGCTTGTTTCCTGTTCAGTCGCTTGGGTAAGCAAGGAGGCATCCAGCTTGCGCAGTGCATGAATGGTAGAGACGGTAAGCCGCTTTTCTCCATATCGGACAGCGAAGCTAATCAATCTTTTTTGCTCTCTTAACCAGCCTTCTGGTGTAAGCAGCTCCAGCTCTAGCTTCATGCTATGCGCCTCCCGCTTTTTTAGCTTTCATTTTGGTCAAGTAGGCTCCGTAATGAAAAATACGTTCTAACGATTTTTGGCGAATATGAGGCTCATCAAATTTCATCGGCTTGGAGTTTGCTTCAAAAAACCACATGTCCCCTAAGCTGTCGATCCCTAAGTCCATAGACATTTCGCCGAGCAGCTGTCCCGAAGCCCGCTCAATTTGCTTTGCTATGAGCACAGCTGTTTTTTTTGTCCTTATGAGCAGATTACGCGCTTGTTCCTCATTAAATGTGTGGGAGAGCAGCTTCTCCGGGTCCTCGATCATGCCCCCGCGGGGAACATGGGTCGTGATGCTCGATGTACGTGCGATTCTTGCCCCGATGCCGGTAATATCCCATTGTCCGTTTTGATTTTTTTGAACGAGAACGCGCAGGTCGAAGCGTCGTTCGTTGAAGGAGGCGAGCTTAATGCCCTGCTGAGCGATATAGGCCTCACCTCCGCATTGCTTCTGGATGCGGCTCCACAGCTTGTTGATGGTTGAGCAGCTGAAGGTGGAGCTTTTTTTGTTTTCTTGTATTTTCAACTGATAAGGCAGCTGCTTCTCGGGATCCACATTTATCGTCATGATGCCTTGACCGGCTTTGCCGCTCTCCGGCTTCAAATAAAGATAGGAATGCTTACGCATCATCCGATCAAGGCTGGTTACGGTTACGAGTCTGCGGGTCGTCGGTATAAATGGCTTGGTCAGCTTGGAAAGCCGCAGCCATTCAAATAAATCCCATTTATTGAAGAAGGACGGATTAAACAGCTGTACGCGCGGATGTTTATGACAAGCGGCGATTTTTTGACGGACGGACGGAAGCATCTCATCCTCGCGCAGCGGAATACGGTTATAGATAATATCTGGAAAAGGGAGAAGCCGCTGCTCCCATCTGTCTGACGCCTCGTTGAAAATATATCCTTTCAAGCTGGCCTTTGTCAGCAGCAAATCTTTTATCGTCAACACATAGACGATGAAGCCCATCGTCTGACCGGTTTGAATCAAATCGGAAAAGTTGCTTCGATTGCCTCGAAATAGCTGAACGTCATCGTCCATGGTCAATATGGCCAGAACCGTTCTACCAGCGCGCAGCTCTGTAAAGTCCGATTCCTGCGGAGTCGAGCTTTCCATCAGCTATTACCTCCCTGCCCTTGAAAGCGGCTAAGGTACATACAATGCTCAAGAATATAGGAAAGCGATGCCCGCCCTTCTGAGCGGAGCGCTGGATGCTTAAAGATCGAGCGGCCCGGCTTCGCATTCGCCTCGAACATCCAAACCTCGCCGTCCTTATCGATCCCAAGATCAAGGCCCAGCTCGCCGAGACGGTGAGGGTAGTTGCGCTCGATCGCGTCTGATAGCTTGACGGCTGCCAGCTTTGCTTTTTCCAGCACTTCATCGGCTTTATCGCCGAAGGTTCTGTTGAGCGCCTGCTCCGGTGTCATGAGCGAGCCGCCATTTTTAACATGCGTCGTGACACTGCCGCGGCCGGCCTTCTTCGCGCCGATGCCGACGGGTACCCACTCGTTTTTGCCGTTCTTGTGCATGTGAAAGCGAAAATCAAGCGGGCAGCCGTCGATTTCGACTAATCGGATGCCTTGCTGCACGACGTAATGATTCAGGCTGCTGCCATGACGCGCTTGCAACATGCGCATTAAGCTTTGGAAGCTGGTGAAGCGCAGCAGCATATTTTGGCCACCCTTGCGGTAGCGGGCGAAATAACCGCGCTTTGGATGGTAGGTTAAACGGTAAATACCAATCCCAAGGCTTCCCGCGGTCGGTTTGAAATACAGAAATTGATGCTTCTCGAGCATCTCCTTTATTTTGTCGGCCGTAGGCCCGGAGACAGATTCCGGCAAATGGTTCAGTGCCTCCGGATCGTTGTCCAGCAGTTTATAGACGTCAGCCTTATTAAAGAAGCTCCAGTTGAAGAATGGAATCTCCCGGCGGACGAAGCGCTCGCGCAAGGCATTGATCGATGCTGAAGTTTCCGCTTTGCGGCTCGGAAGGCGGTTATACACGACGTCCGGCAGCGGTACGATCTTCCGGTACCAGCTGCCCTGTGGATTGAGAAAATAGCCGTTGATCGTCTCTTGCTGCCAGTTGATATCATTCGGAGTGAAGCCGAACAGATACGCCTTATGCTCGCCAGCCCGGATGACTTGTTTAATAAAGCCCGTTCGTGGACCAAAGGGATTGCTTTCCGAGCGTACGGCATTATCGCTCAATATGCCGACGAGTGGACCTAGCTGTAATTCATTGTCTCCAGAGCCGAGCACATACACATTGCCCGATTTCGGAACTCGAATGGTCTGCCTGATTCCTGCTGAAAGATAGAGATGGTTGCCCGGCCGCTTCAACTGCTTGATCTCTGCCGTAATGACCTCATTACCGAGCTTAAGGTGAACCGGCTTTTTGCCGGATAACTTCAGCTGCTTCAGCAACGGGCTGGACAAATAAACGATCTTATTGGACTGCTGTGAGAAATGTACGTTACAAGTTGTCAAACTCATCGATGAACCTCCTGAACGTTGAAAGGCCTTATTCGGTTGTTGTCGATATTCACATCACGGAGACGGTCGTATGCGGATTCATGAGCTGTCAAGTACGGGTATGCGCGCATGGACAGAAAACGAGCATAATGGAGCGGCTGGGCGATGGAGAGCTGCTCAGCCTTCCGATCACCTATTAATCGAAAGGAAGAGCGGCCAGGCTTTGCATTCACTTCAAGCAGCCAGAGCTGTCCGTCCGGCTCAATGCCGAAGTCAAAGCCAAGCTCGGCGAATCTGCCAAAACGGCTTTCTAGCGTTTCGGCAGCTTGCTTGCTTATTGTATGGATTTGCTCCATCAAACGTTCGGCGGTTTGCACGCCATATTTGGCAATCAGCTGACTCTTTACAGGGACAGCATCGCCTCCGCCATGCAGGTTAGAGGTTAAGCCCCCGACCTGCCCCGATCGAATAGCGATACCAGTTAGATTCCAGCTGCCTTTGGCATTTTTCTGCAGAAGCGCTCTTGCATCAAATGGCCTGCTGTCCTCGGCGCACAGCTCGAGATAGGGCTGGACAATATAAGGCGAGCGGTTGATAAAACGATCAAGCCATCGTGGGAATAAGCGTTCGTCTGTAAAGGTAAGAGAGAATGCGCGGTTATTCCTGCTTCGTCCTCTGATATGAAGCGACTGTTCCAGCGGGCAGCGCTTCATATGCAGCAGTCCTCTTCCCTGCATACCCGCTGCAGGCTTTAAGACAATTCCATTGCCATAACGACTGAGTAGGGGCTCTAGCTGCTCTGCAGCTCTATAAAGAATCGTCATCGGCAAATATTCGCTTAGACGGCTATCTTCTTTCAGCACAGCATGCACATCGATCTTGGAGGGCAGCTGTCCATTTAGCATGAGGTATCGCTTCTTGTGCTTCAGCGCCTCCAGCATATTCTTGCAGCGGCTGCTCTGGCCTGCATTCGTATAGAAGCAGCGATCATAGATAATGTCGGGAAAAGGAGCTAAACGTTCGATCCAGCGATCACTCTCGTAAAAAAAGGCGCGAAGCTGACCGGAGTGCTGCTGGTAACTATCCGGCGCAAATACATATACACCTATGCCAAGCTTTCGGGCTGCTAAGCAAAGCGCTCGGCAGAAGGAAGGCTCCGGCAAGATCGCAGCTGTTCCATCCGCTTGGATGGAACGAGTGATGGAAGCGACCAGAATACCGAGCATCATCGTTACAGCCTGCATAAGCACCTCCGTCAAAAGCCCGATAAAAATCGGGAGTATTGGATCATCATGCGGACAGAAGGGCGGATTTTGTTGTCGCTGAGCGGGGTATTATCGTTTTTGGAGGGCTTTGAGTTGACCTCCAGAAGCCATACCCTTCCGCTCGTATCGAGAGCAAGATCGATACCCAGCTCGCCAAAGTGGGCTGGAATGTGCGTATCTACTCCGCGTGCAATATGAAGCGCCGCCTGCTGCAGCTGCTTTACCGTATCCTGTCTGCTTATTCCTGATTGCAGATTGGATTTCGCTACCGCTTCCCCAACTTTGCTAAGGGTGCCGCCGCGAGCCAGATTAGATACAAAATGATGGCTTCCGGCCGTTCGTGCGACAATCGAGGTAATGGCCCATTTGCCGCTCGCGTTCTTTTGGACCAGAGCACGAAAGTCAACCGGCCTTTTCTGAATTTCTATAAGCTGAAGACCCTGCTGAACTTGGAAGCGGACGGTTTTCATTTTCGCAGAAATAGTTGAGAACAGCTTGACTAAGCTTGAGTATTGCTGTCTTCGCGTACCGGCCGCCGTCGCATACATCGCCTGATAGCTGCCCGACTCTACACGGGAGACCCGGATGATGCCTTTGCCCAGGCTTCCACGAACGGGCTTGAGAAATACATTGCTGTAGCGCGAGCACATGGACTTCAGCATCGAATAGTTGCGAAGCAAATGTGATTCTGGCAAATAGCGAACCAAGGATTCATCCTTTTTGAGCGCTTCAAAAACCTCTGTTTTATCCAGAAACTTCTCGTTAAACACGGTCGTCTGGTGATTCAGTTTTACTTCCTTCAGAAAATGCTGTACGCTCGGTTTGTTCTCCAATTTCCGCGAGGTTAAGCGGTTATTTATGACATCTGGCACAGGCAAAGTCACCTGGCACCACCCGTCCTGGTAGATCCAACCGTCAATATAGTTCGAGCTGCCGCCGATTTGGTTCGGCGTGAAAAAATAAACGTACGCGCCTTGTGCCGTACAGGCTTCAACTAGCTCCCTGCAGAACATGGTGATGGAGCCGAATGGCTTATCCGGCATATTCGGATCATCGCGGCTGATTAGCACGCCGATCAATGGCCCCAAGACGAGCGTGGCTGTGCTGGCCTTGTAATGCAGTCGCATTGCAGTTCCATTCGACAACCCCATTTGTCTGGCTAAGCTTTGGCTCATTCTCATCCCGTCGTACTTTGTGACAGGAATAACCTTCACGCTGTGCCGAAGGGCGCCGAATTTTAGCTGGATATGCTGGCCTTTCGGGATTTTCCACTGCTTAACATATGCTTCGCCAAGCATGAGCGTATCCTCTGGAAGCATACCGGTGCTGATCACCTGTACGGCTACTTTCGATTTGAGCATCATAAATCTCCTTCCAAGCAGGAGGATGACGATAAGTGGTAAGCGGCCTATAGGTATTTTCACGAATTAATTCATCATATGAGGACATCTATTCCTTTGTGAATCCGAATCATGGCGAGGCTTGTGTTGTTTTCATAGGCTTTTCCATAATAAACTTGGCTCGGCTTGCCTTAGAAGTTATGATTGGTCTAGTCTATAGAATATGAATAAAAAAGGAGCAAGACGCTATGAATGTTTATGACAAAGCCTACGAATTAGCGAAAGCACTTAAGGGAAGTGAAGAGGCGAAGCAGCTCAAGCTTGCGAAGCAGGCAGCAGAAGCTGATCCGGCCGCGAAGGAGATGCTGGAAGACTTTCGCGAGCGGCAGACCTTCCTGCAGCAAAAAATGATGGCAGGGGAAGAGCCCTCTGCCGAGGACATGGAGAAGATGAACAAGCTCTATGAGGTTATTACGCTAAATCCGCTCATCGGCAGGCTGCTGGAAGCGGAACGTCGCTTAGCGCTCGTGTTCGAGGACGTTAACCGGATTATGAGCGACGTGCTCAAATCCATTGTAGATTAACGTCAGGCATATATTCTCTGCGAGCTTCATAGGATGGTAATGCGGACAAGGTGGTTGACCGCGCATGCCCTATGGAGGAGTTGGACGCTATGTTTTCAGGTAAAGGACGTCATGTATTGTATCTATTAATTGCGCTTGCAATGCTTGTGTTTGCGGTGCCGCGTCTAGAGCTGCAAGCGCCTTGGAATTGGACGAGCGTATTCGGGTTTGTCTGGATCTTGTTTGCCCTTGTTATTATTGCCGCGCATGTCGATGCGCTGCTGATGAATGATGTGAAACGCAAGGAGCTTGCGCGAGTAAAACGCGCCAAAGCACTGCTGTGGGAGCGCAGGCTGCTGCAGAAGGCCATCTCCAAGAGAACGCGCGGAACAGATGGATAACGCAATTTTACGGCGTTTGAAGAAATTGGAAAAAGATCCGTACAGGAGTACCTGGAGGATCTTTTTTTGTGTGCAGTTGTTTATTGCATCTCCTTGAATTGTACAAGCTGCTTAACGAATTTGTATACGGCCTCCTGCTCTCTCAAGCTTAGACCGTTTAATTGATGTGCGATTTTATGGGCATAAGCGTCAGCAACATTGTCGTCTGAAACCTCTGGATCAGAAATCACATTGACCAATTGCTCAATTGGAATTTGAAGTGCAAACGCGATTTTGCTAAGTACGTCAATGGTTGGATTTTTTTCTCCGCGTTCAACCTGTCCCATATAGGAAGCGTTAATATCGGCGCGTAGAGCAAGCTGCTCTTGGCTTAGGCCTCTTTTTTTGCGCAGCGAACGAATGTTTTCTCCTATAAGCCCTGCAATTTCACTCATATGGTCACCTCAGCCTAACGATAGAGGTTTCTTTGCTTGCCAACAACATTCTATAGAGTATATTGAATAAAGTGACTATAGTCATTGACTAATGTGTGGATTCTTTACTATAATTGTGTAAAAAAGTATTATTCTATTATTGCAATTTCCTATATAGGTTAAATTTACTAATTTAACTAGAACTAGAGAGGGAAGGACATAGAATACCGCGAAGGTGAATGTGAGGAGGAAGACAAATGGTTGACGAATTCGAATTTTTCAGAAAAGTCCGCTCTTATTATGGCAATGTTCCCTTCCTTGTTCAATTCACATACCGGTTGTCCCATCGTGTTGACAAGATGGCGACTGCGCATGGCGCCTTCAGCTGTCGAGTTAATCCGCATACGCAAATTGTAGAGTATGTGCTAGAGCTGAAGTCAGATCCGATTTCCAGACCCTTCAGCGAGCAAAGCGCCTTTCTCTTTTCCAGCCAATATGAGGAAATACCTTCACAAAGGATTGAATATGATCGTTATCCGATTCTATCGCTCCGTTATCTGCTTCCGATTGATTACGATTGGCAGGCATTTATTATGTCTGGGGCAGAGAAGGCGATTAGTGTGCAATCGATCCAGCAGCTGTTCAAGAAATGGAAGCTGAAGGGTGTGGACGGAAAGAGTGTGGATGCCAAGCTGAAGGCGGAGAAGGTGATTCTGCAATGGCAGCTGTAAGCGTGCGTTACCCAAGCTTGAATCGAACATGACTTGTTTCTTGCTTTCTCCTATAATAAGAAAAGAAACAGTTTGTTGGGCGGAGGATGGCGATGGCTCCAATTGGACCAGGGAATGAGACAAGCACGAAGCATGAGCAAATTTTGCATTATATACAAGGGCTTAAGATCGGTACAAAAATATCGGTTCGGGCGATTGCTAAGGCGCTGGGCGTTAGTGAGGGAACGGTTTACAAAGCATTCAAAGAAGCGGAGAGCTCTGGACTTGTAAGCACGAAGGAGCGGATCGGAACGGTACGAATAGATCGCAAGCGGCGCGAGGCGCTTGATCAGCTCACCTTTGGCGAGGTCGCAGAAATTGTAGAGGGCAAGCTGTTCGGCGGGGCAGACGGGCTGGATAAAACGCTGCATAAATTCGTCATTGGCGCAATGGAGCTCGAAGCGATGCTGCGCTATATTGATGAGAGCAGTCTGCTTATCGTAGGCAACCGTGTTGGCGCACATCGCTGTGCCCTTGAGGAGGGCGCAGGCGTACTTATAACCGGCGGCTTCGAGCCAAGCCCAGAGGTCATAAAGCTTGCGGATGAGCGCTCGCTGCCCATCATATCATCCCGGCATGATACATTTACAGTCGCCTCGATGATTAATCGGGCAATGTATGATCGGCTGATCAAGCGGAAAATTATGCTGCTTGAGGATATAGTAACGTTTAGCCGTCCGGCGGATGTGCTTCAAGTCGGTCATACCAATTCTGATTTTCACAGACTGTCACGTGAGACGGGGTATTCCAGGTTCCCGGTAGTGGATGAACGGAGCAGAGTGGTAGGGATGATGACGGCCAAGGATGCGATTGGCTCTCCTGAGGACAGCCCGGTCGAAAAGCTGATGACGAAGCAGCCAATTACGGCCGCGCCAAACATTACGGTTACTTCGGCAGCGCATACGATGGCGGCGGAGGGCATTGATTTATTGCCGATTGTCGACAGGCACCGCAAGCTGCTTGGCGTCGTAACCAGGCAGGAGGTGCTCGATGCCATGCGCTTCGCGGGCAAGCAGCCGGAATCAGGGGAAACCTTCGAGGACCTGATGTGGGCCGGCTTTATGGCTTCCCCCAGCGTAAGCGGCCAGGATGAATTGGGAATTGTCTACAAAGGTACGACCACGCCCCAAATGTCTGGTGCACTCGGCATGGTTTCGGAGGGACTGCTTGCTACCTTAATGACGCAGGCTGCCCGAAGAATGATTAGGGAGACGGCCAAACGCGATTATTTGCTTGAAAGCATAACGACTTATTTCGTTAGGCCGGTGCATATTGACAGTGAAATTAAAATTATTCCGAGGGCGCTCGAGATGAGCCGGAAATTTACGAAGCTGGAAATTGAGGTTATTGATTCGCAGGGACTGGCCGCCAAAGCGATGCTGACGGCCCAGATGATTGATCCTTACTAGTCAGCCCTTAGCCCTTTGGTGCTCGGAATAAGCCGAGATTGCGCAATCCGGCAAACAAATTGAACAAGCCAAGCACCATAAACACAGCGCCAATAACGATTCGCAGCGTGGATTCGCCTGACAGAAACAATTGAACCAATGCGATGAACAGCAGCATGAGTCCCATGCATATATTCGTTTTTGCAGCTAGAATCCCGCGCTCTCTTTTATCCTTGGTACGACGAGACTTGAAGCTGTAGGTGACGGAGAGCACAAGCGTAAGGAATATCCCCGGCGCAAGCACCCATTGCATAAGCTGATCCATAAATTAGAAGCTCCTTTTTCATTATGTAGTTGCAGCTTGGACATTGTACGCAGGCAGATTCTATTGTAACATGAAAAGCTGCTTTTTGCTTAAGCAGGAGGCTTCGCGTAGATGCGTACCTTCACCCATACATGCAGAACATTGTCAACGACGAGTACCGTTTTCACCTCAATCGTATAATCCTTACTATACACATTGGTATACACCTTTTTTTCCAGCAGCTTGCGCGCAAATTGCGCTTCAGAATCGATTTTGTAAATACTTTGGCCTAGAAAGCTGCTTAGGTCTTCCTTAATCCTTTTAATCAGCTCAGCCTCAGTCATTTTATCGAGATCCGGCCTGTCTGTTTTTTGACCGGCTTCCTCCTCGATGCGAGGCAGTATGCTCTTAATGACGGTATGCTGGTTTTTAAACTGCTTTAAATTTTTAATGTCCTGTTCATACTGCTCGAGCCTCGCCTCAAGATCGCTCTTCAAGATAATCAAAGCCTCGAATCGCGCCACATATAATGAATTGTAAATGATCGCCCCAACGATGATGCCAAGGATCAGCATCCCAACCATCTGCAGTCCCTTCACATAGCGTTCAAATGGCGGTACCCGCATCGCTTAAAAGGCTCCTTTGCAAATCAGACGCACAAGCTCCGATCCAAGATGAGCGCCGAGAAAAGCGATTAGAATAAAGCAGATCTGCTGCGCTGCGGGCGATAGCTGTCCGGCCATAATATTGCTCTCGATTACGCGGACAGGATCAATCGATCCGCCGATTGCGGCTACGATCGCCCATATTTTAAGTCTTGCGGCAGTTTCCACCATGGTCGTTGCGGGCGGCAGCAGCATGAATATTGAACCGATTCCCGCCATCATCGACCCCCCGATGATGACGCCGAACGCAATGAAAAAATCAAGTCCTGCCTTGGACAAAAAATAACTCATAAATAGCCCTCCTAATATAAGATAATGAAAGCTGCATGTTTCTGAAGTATGCAAGGCCTGCTACCATTCTATGGGCGTGTCCGCTCCTATTATGATAAAATAGAGTCAACTTATTTGGACGTTGCGGAAAGGAACGGATGCGATGAGCGGTATGACTGGGCAATCATTTGTGCATTTGCACGTACACAGCGAATATAGCCTGCTCGATGGAGCCGCTAGAATCCGTGATCTTACGGCCAGGGCTGCCGAGCTTGGCATGAAGGCGCTCGCGCTCACTGATCATGGAGTCATGTATGGGGCGGTACCCTTCTATCGGGCTTGTCGGGCGCAGGGCATCAAGCCGATTATCGGCTGCGAGCTGTACTTAACGACGGGGTCCCGATTGGAGAAAGGTACACGCAAGGACAATCCGATTTATCATCTCATCGTGCTGGCCAAGAATGAGACAGGTTATCGCAATCTAATGAAGTTAAGCTCAATCGGCCATCTGGAAGGCTTTCATTATAAGCCTCGTATTGATCTCGAGGTACTGAAAGAGCATTCGAAAGGTCTCATCTGCTTAAGCTCCTGCTTACAGGGTGAAATTTCGCAGCATCTGCTTCATGATCGACGCCAGGAGGCGAAGGACGCCGCTTTGCGTTACAAGGCCATGTTCGGAGACGATTTTTATCTAGAGCTGCAGGACCATGGGATGCTGGATCAGAAGAAGGTCGCAGCAGCTATGATTGAGCTGTCGCGTGAGACAGGCATTAAGCTTGCGGCTACCAATGATGTTCACTATTTGCGCGCTGAGGATGCTGAGGTTCAGGATGTGCTGCTATGCATCGGTACAGGAAAAACGGTTGAAGATCCGGATCGGATGCGGATGCTTACTGATCAGCTCTATATGAAAAGCGCCGATGAGATGGCCATGCTCTACAGACATGTGCCGGAAGCGATTGCGAATACGGTGGAAATCGCGGGTAAATGTGAGCTGGAGCTAACGCTGGGACGCGCCGCGCTTCCGGTATTCCGCCCAGTGCCGTCCGGGATGAGCTCATCCGCGTATTTGGCGACGCTATGCCGTGACGGCTTAACGGCCAGATATGCAGGTCAGCCGCAATGGGCGGCGGATAAGCTTTATCGCGAGAATGCCGAGAAACGACTGGAATATGAGCTTTCTGTCATTGATAAAATGGGCTTCAGCGACTACTTTCTGATCGTATGGGATTTCGTGCGTTTTGCTCATGAGCGCGGCATTCGAACAGGACCCGGCCGGGGCTCCTCTGCAGGGAGTTTAGTTGCCTATTCGCTGCAAATTACAGATGTCGATCCGCTGAAATATAAGCTTTTGTTTGAGCGTTTTCTTAATCCGGAGCGGGTATCAATGCCTGATATTGATATCGACTTTAATGATGAGAGACGAGATGAGGTTATCGCTTATGTTGCGGCGAAATACGGCGAGGAGCATGTCGCACAAATTATTACCTTCGGAACGATGGCGGCAAAAGCTGCTGTACGGGATGTTGGACGAGCGATGAACGTTCCATTTCAAGAGGTCGACCGCGCGGCGAAGCTTATCCCGACTCATCTGGGCATTACAATTGAGGATGCGCTTCGCATGAGCTCGGAGCTTAGGGAAGCGAGCGAGCGGCAGCCGAAGACCGCGGCAATGCTGCAGATGGCGCTTAAAGTTGAGGGGATGCCTCGGCATGCCTCAACTCATGCTGCCGGAGTGGTCATTTCCCAGGAGCCGCTTACGCATTATGCTCCCCTGCAAACAGGGAGCGATCGAATCCCTCTCACGCAATATACGATGGAAAATCTCGAGGCAGTCGGCCTCCTCAAAATGGATTTTCTCGGCCTGCGAACATTATCTATTTTGGAGCGGACGCTGCAATGGGTAAAGGAGCTGTACCGCAAGGAAATCGATTTTCGCATGATCAGTGATGCCGACCCTGCTACTTACGCTATGCTGGGAAAAGGCGATACGACCGGTATCTTTCAGTTGGAGTCAACAGGTGTACGCCGCGTGCTGAAGGAAATGAAGCCGTCTGAATTTGAGGACATTATTTCTGTTCTCGCTTTGTACCGGCCCGGTCCGATGGAATTTATTCCAAAGTACATTCAGGGCAAACATGGCCTTGTTGCGGTGGAGTATCCGCATCCGACACTCGAGCCCATTCTTTCCGATACGTACGGCATTATTGTATATCAAGAGCAAATTATGCAAATCGCTTCGCTTATGGCGGGCTTTACGCTCGCTGAAGCTGATTTGCTGCGCCGCGCTGTCTCTAAGAAAAAGCGCGAGGTGCTCGATGAGGAACGTGCGCACTTTGTGAAGGGGAGCCTGGCGCAGGGTTATTCGGAATCCGAAGCAAATCATGTTTATGATATGATTGTTCGCTTCGCCGACTACGGCTTCCCGCGTGCGCATGCGGCTGCTTATGGCGTGCTTGCCTTCCAGACGGCCTATCTTAAAGCTCATTACCCCGTGCCGTTCATGTCCTCAATGCTCGCATCGGTAACAGGCAATCAGCGTAAAACAGCGGAATACGTCGATGAATGCAGGCGCATGGGCATCGAGGTGCTTCCGCCTGATGTGAATGAGAGCGGCATATCGTTCACGCCTGTCGAAGGGGCGGTGCGTTTTGGTTTAGCAGCAATTAAAAACGTGGGCACGCAGGCAATAGAAGCGCTGCAGAAGGTGCGGACGGAACGGCCGTTCGAAAGCTTGCTTGATTTATGCCAGCGGGTTGATTTGCGGGTTGTGAACAAGCGCGTACTGGAATCGCTTATTCAGG
Source organism: Paenibacillus praedii (assembly GCF_049725345.1). Taxonomy (NCBI): domain Bacteria; kingdom Bacillati; phylum Bacillota; class Bacilli; order Caryophanales; family Paenibacillaceae; genus Paenibacillus; species Paenibacillus praedii. The sequence continues at coordinate 21,138 of NZ_JBMWAM010000013.1, forward strand.
CTGGGGCCTGTGATTCGCTGCCCGGCCATCGGGCACAGCTGCTAGCCGGGCTGGATGAGACTGTTGAGGCGGCGGTCAAATGGCGCAAGGAGCGCGAAGAACTGCAAATTGAGCTGTTCGGCTTTGATGAGGTGCAAAACTGGGATGTGGAGCTGCCGAATATACGTCCGTATACGACGGGACAGTTGTTGGATATGGAGCGGGAGCTGTTAGGGCTGTATTTTTCAGGCCATCCGCTTGATGCTGCGGAGCAGCATTTGGAAGGACTGGGCTTAGATCGCCTAGTCGAGCTGGCCGACGCGAAGGACGGCGCTGTGGCGATCGTTGGCGTTATGATTGTATCGCTGAAGCCGTTCACGAACAAAAAAGGCCATGCGATGGGATTTCTTGAGCTGGAGGACCGTATTATGCGAGTGGAGGCTGTTGTGTTCCCTTCAAGCTGGAACCGTATCGGCAGCAAGCTCGAGAAGGGTGGTCTTGCCATCGTACAAGCGACGGTTCAGCAGCAGGACGATGACTATAAGCTCATCGTTGAGGATGTCGTTCCGATTGAAGCCGACAGGCAAAATCTCTCGGCGCATGTGCATAGGCTGCAGAAGCAAGCCCAGGCACGCGCTGCGCGCGGTGGAGGAAGCGTATCGCCGTCCGGAAGGCCAGCCTATCAAAGGCAGCAGCCTAGCGGGCAAGGGGCTTCCTCGTCAAGTAAAACGGTCCAGCCCAATACGCAGCCGCCTCCGAAGACTTCGCCTGAGCGGAAGGCGCAGCGGGTATATATCAAAATTATTGCGGCAAACGAGCAGCCGGCTGTTCTTGCTAAGCTGAAGGAGCTTCTGGCAGGTCATGCGGGACAGGTTAATACCGTTCTATTTTATGAACAAGAGCAGAAATCGATCGCGCTTAGCGACAGCTATCGCGTTAAGCCCTCCCCTCAGCTTATAAAAGATATTGAGCGGCTGTTAGGAGAAGGGACGATCGTCGTCAAATAATGATCATAACAATTATATTTTTAACTAGCACGTCAAGACCTGCATCCGCATATGTTTAGAGATACAAGCGGAAACGGAAAAGCTGCATGCGCTCCCCGTGAAAAGCATTTCTGCTTTTATTGAACAGCTGCATCCGTTTACGTTTGTGATCCAGGGTATACGTACAAGCAGTTGCGGGAGGGATGAGCTAGGATGACTGGAATCGAAAAGTGGCTCTTGAAACGAGGCGTTTCTGTTGGCGATGTAACGGAGATCGTGTATACCTTGCAGCATCCCTACAATTGTGATTTGACGATGGAGAAATGTGAAGAAAGCGTACGAGCCGTTCTGGAGAAACGCGAGGTGCAGTATGTGTTGTACACCGGTATTGCACTTGATGAATTAGCCGAGCGGCGGCTGCTGCCGGAGCCGCTGCAGTCGATTATGGAAACCGATGAGTCTCTGTATGGCGTGGATGAAACATTGGCGCTTGGCATTACGAATGTTTACGGCATGATCGGATTGACGAGCTTCGGATATTTGGATAAAGTAAAACCTGGCATTATTAGTCAGTTGAATTTGAAAGGCGAGAGAATTCATGTGTTTCTGGATGACTTGGTCGCCGGATTGGCAGCCGCTGCCTCTGCTCGCATCGCGCATCAGGACCCAAAAGCGATCCGATATGATTTGCCGGATTCGCCCTGACTATGATATGATTATGAGATCATATGGCCTGTTACCGGGAATGAGCTATGCATAGGAAGTGGACTTTGCGGTAGCAAAGTTTTCAGGAGGTACCATCATGTGGACGGTCATTTATATCGCACCAACAGCAAAAATCGCAGATAACATCAAGAAGCGGCTTACGGAGGAAGGATTCTTGGTGAAAATCCGCTCTGTTAATCTGTCCAAACAGCAATACGAAATACTAGTTCCGTCTGGCGAGCTGGAGGAAGTGCAGGAAGTGTTCAATTCCATAATGCGGCCATGATAAAGAGCTATATACTATTGCGCCTTGAGAGGTGTCACACGTGCAAATAAAAGATTTATTTTCAAAGAAGAAGTATGCGACTATCCCATCAGAGCCGCGCAAGCGGGAAGTTCCTGAGGGCTTAATGAATAAGTGCTCCAAATGCGGTACGATTCAGTACAGCAAGGAATTGGAGAAAAACTTAAAGGTTTGCTCCTCGTGCGGTCATCACAATCGGTTAAGCGCTTGGGAAAGAATCGGATTGACGCTCGATGAGGGTCATCTGGTCGAATATGATGCGGAGATAGAATCCGTCGATCCGCTTGAATTCCCCGGTTATGCAAGTAAGCTGGAGCTGCAGAAGAGCAAATCGAACCTGCGCGAAGCTGTCGTAACGGGAGAAGGTACGATCGATGGTTTTCCAGTTGTTTTGGCTGTGATGAGCTTCGATTTTTTCACCGGCAGTATGGGTTCTGCTGTAGGAGAGAAGATTACGAGAGCAATAGAAGCGGCTCATGCCAAGAAGCTGCCGCTTCTTATTTTCTCAACCTCGAGTGGAGCTCGGATGCAGGAAAGTATTTTGAGCCTCATGCAAATGGCCAAAACTAGCGCGGCGCTGTCGAAATTTCAAGGAGACGGCGGGTTGTTTATTTCCATTTTCACGGATCCGACTACCGGAGGGGTTTCGGCGAGCTTTGCGAGCCTGGGCGATTACAATTTGGCCGAGCCTGGGGCATTGATCGGCTTTGCTGGACGTATTGTGATCGAACAAACCATCCGACAAAAGCTGCCTGATGATTTTCAGACGGCTGAATTTAATTTGCAGCATGGGCAACTGGATAAAGTTGTGCACCGCAAAGAGATGAAGGCTACGTTAGCCAAGCTGCTCGATATGCATGTCGCAAGGGAGGGAACATCCTATGGCGGGTGAGCTGCCTTTTGAGAAACCGCTGATCGATTTGCGGCAAAAGATTACCGAACTAAAGAGTTTAAGCATTGAGAAGGGCATTGACTTTTCTGAGGAAATTGTTCGTCTGGAGACGAGATGCAAGCAACTTGAGGACGAGTTGTACAACGAGCTTACTCCAGCACAAAAGATGCATATGGCCCGTCATCATCAACGGCCGACGTCGCTCGACTTCATTCAATCGATATTTACCGATTTTATGGAGCTTCACGGAGATCGTCTCTTCGCCGATGATCTTGCGATCGTAGGTGGTCTTGCGAAGCTGAACGGTTTGCCGGTTACTGTAATTGGTCATCAGCGCGGCAAGGATACACGCGACAATATCGCTCGTTTTTTTGGGAGTCCTCACCCCGAGGGCTTTCGTAAGGCGCTGCGGCTTATGGAACAGGCGAATAAATTTAAGCGGCCAATTATTACCTTCATTGATACGAAGGGCGCATATCCGGGCAAAACCGCCGAGGAGCGCGGACAATCGGAAGCGATTGCCCGCAACCTGCGGGAGATGGCCGGCTTCGGCGTGCCAATCATCTGTGTCGTAATTGGTGAGGGCGGCAGCGGGGGCGCTTTGGCTTTAGGGGTTGGTAACCGCGTGCTTATGCTGGAGAATGCGATTTATAGCGCAATTTCGCCAAATGGCGCGGCTTCTATTCTATGGAAGGATGCTTCAAGGGCGGATCAAGCAGCCGAAGCGATGAAGATTACAGCTAAGGATTTGCTTGAATTTGGCGTTATTGAGGACATTATTGCTGAGCCTCAGGGCGGAGCGCATAAGGATTTGGAGTTTCAGGCGGAACAAATTAAGGATAAGCTATGGCACCACCTGCAGCAGTTGCTGCCGCTTAGCGCGGAGGAGCTCATAACGGATCGGTATAATAAGTTCCGAAAGGTAGGACAATTTAAGGTGGTCGAGAAGCAGCCGGTTACTATAGCCGATTCTTCTGAAGATGTCTTGTCTATCGAGAAGGCTGCTGAAGCCGGGGACGAAGTCCAATCTGTTCATGAAGCAGCGCCTGCAGTACAATAAAAAGAGTGTACAATTGATTTCCTGCTGTGTGTAGCAGCCGGAAATCGTGTCAGTATAAAACTAGAATATCAGGCATTAAACGGAGGAAAAGAGAACATGCGCAAAACAAAAATCGTTTGTACTATCGGTCCATCCAGCGAATCGTTGGAAAACACGAAGAAGCTAATTAAAGCAGGAATGAACGTTGCCCGTCTTAACTTCTCCCACGGAGACTTTGAAGAGCACGGCAACCGCATTAAAAACATTCGTCTGGCAAATCAAGAGCTCGGAACTTCTGTAGCTGTATTGCTGGATACGAAAGGTCCTGAAATTCGTCTCGGCAAGCTAAAGGAAGAGCCGATAGAGCTTAACCAAGGTGAGACGATTACCCTCACAACAGAGGAAATTTTGGGTGATCGTAATCGCGTGCCGATTACATACAACAACCTTCCGAACGACGTTACGGTTGGATCCACTATTTTGATTGATGACGGCTTGATCGGGCTTACGGTAGAAGAGGTTAAAGGGACTGAAATCGTCTGCCGTATCGTCAATAGCGGTCCAATCAAAAGCAAAAAAGGCGTTAACGTTCCTGGCGTGAAAATTTCATTGCCTGGTATTACGGAGAAGGATGCTAACGATATCGTGTTCGGTATCGAAATGGGCGTAGATTTTATCGCTGCTTCCTTTGTGCGCAAAGCAAGCGATGTCCTGGAAATCCGCGAGCTGCTTGAGCGTCATAACGCTGGACATATTCAAATCATCTCCAAAATCGAAAACCAAGAGGGCGTAGACAACCTCGATGAAATTCTTGAAGTTTCTGACGGCCTAATGGTAGCGCGTGGCGATCTCGGTGTTGAAATTCCGGCTGAGGAAGTTCCGCTCGTTCAAAAAAATATGATCAAAAAAGGCAACCTAGTAGGCAAGCCTGTTATCACTGCGACACAAATGTTGGATTCGATGCAGCGCAACCCGCGCCCTACGCGCGCTGAAGCAAGTGACGTAGCGAATGCGATTTTTGATGGCACAGATGCAATTATGCTCTCCGGAGAAACGGCAGCAGGACGTTATCCTGTAGAATCCGTGCAAACGATGTCCCGTATCGCTGAGCGTGCGGAGGATGCTTTGGAATATCGCGAAATTTTCAATAAGCAAGCTAATGCGCAACAAACATCGGTTACGGAGGCGATTAGCCAAGCGGTTGCCAACTCCGCCCTTGATCTTCGCGCTAAAGCGATTATTACCTCTACACAAAGCGGCTTCACTGCTCGCATGGTATCGAAGTACAAGCCTAAAGCACCGATTATTGCTGTTACAACCGATGAGAAGGTATTGCGTCGTCTTTCCCTCATTTGGGGCGTTTTCGCTGTATTGGGTCCAGATGCTTCTACTACGGACGAGATGTTTGAAAATGCGGTAAAAGGCGGCATGAGCACAGGTTTCCTGAGCCTTGGTGACACGGTTGTTATTACTGCAGGCGTACCTGTAGGCCGCGCCGGTACAACGAACCTGATCAAAATCCACCACATCGGTGAGCTTTTGGCGCAAGGACAAGGCATCGGCAGCCAAACAGCAACTGGCAAAATCGTTGTGGCTCGCACGCCGCAGGAAGCGATTGATAAAACAACTGCTGGCACTATTCTTGTTACGATCTCGACTGACAAAGAATATATGCCTGCTTTCGAGAAAGCAGCAGCGGTTATTACGGAGCAAGGTGGAATTACAAGTCATGCAGCTGTAGTAGGTTTGAATCTGGGAATCCCAGTTATATTGGGAGTTGCAAATGCAACAGAGCTGTTGAAGGATGCTATGGAAGTGACGATCTACGGCGAAACTGGCGTGATTTATCACGGCCAATCGAAGGTTCTGTAATCAAGTTTAAGCATAAAACGCTAATCAAATAGAGCAGTGGCAAAAGCGATGGTGATTTCACCGTCGCTTTTTGTTAATCTTATCGTGTCGAAGGGAGAAAGATTGATGCCATCAGGAAGCTGGTTCATGCATCCGCAACGGGTACGATATCAGGAAACGGATCAAATGGGTGTTGTTTTTCACGGCAATTATGTAACTTGGTTCGAGATTGGACGTACTGAATGGATAAGGACTGCGGGTTATGATTATAAATCAATCGAGGAGAGAGGCCTGCTGCTGCCTGTTGTGGATTTGCAATGTCGTTACGTGCTCCCGGCAAGATATGATGATATGATTCTTATATGCACACGCATTGTGGATTGCTCGCCTTTGCGTGTAACCTTTGAGTCCCAAGTCAGAAGGGTGCTGTCAGCAGAATGGCATGCAGCGAATGCTGTATACGGAGAGCCTCTCCCAGGCGAGCTCTTGGTCGAAGGCGGCACAAAGCATGTATGGGTAAATGCCAAGTGGCAGCCTGCGCGACTTAATAAAGCAATACCGGAATTATATGAGCTGATGCGAGCAACCTAAGCTAATGCTTACGAAGTAAGTTTTGCATCCGCAAAACTTAAGCTAATGCTTACGAAGTAAGTTTTGCACCCGCAAAACTTTTAGGAGGGGTTTTTCATGAACAAATGGATATTTGTTGCTTTCATCGTTTTGCCTTTTGTTGAGCTGTGGGGCATCCTGCAGGTTGGGGATTGGATCGGAGGCTGGACGACCTTTCTGATATTGATTGTAGTGGGGCTGGCTGGCGCTTATTTGGCGTTGGCGGAAGGGCGAAAGGTATGGGGGGAGGCGCAGCGACAAATCCAAGCTGGACAAATGCCAGGTCTCTCGATGCTGGATGGCATATGCGTGCTTGCAGGTGGATTGCTGCTGCTGCTGCCGGGTTTTCTCTCCGATATGATAGGAATTACGCTTCTGCTGCCCTTTACACGTCCTTTTTATAGACAATTCATGCTGCACTGGCTCGAGAAAAGAATGCGCAGCGGAAACTTTCGAATCGGCCGTTTTTAATATTTACGTTCCCTTTACAAAAGATTAACGTGGAAATAATAGTAAACCTACATAATAAAATAGTCATAAGCAGTTTATCAGGAGGCGTTGAAATGACTAAGCAGCTGTCCAACTATGTGAATCGTGATTTAAGTTGGATTGAATTTAACCGAAGAGTGCTTCAAGAAGCGCAGGACGCAAGCAATCCGCTGCTTGAGAGAGCTAAGTTTTTGGCCATCGTAACCAGCAATCTTGATGAATTTATGAGCGTGCGGGTTGCCGGTATACAGATGCAGATGAGAGCAGGTCTAACGAAAACTGATTTTACCGGATATACGCCTCCAGGACTATGGAAGAGATTAATAAAACGAGCAACGCAAATGGTAAATGATCAGTACCGCGCTTACAAAGAAGTTTTTCGCTGCTTAAGCAAAGAGGGTATTTTTATCCGAGCAATCGATGAGCTGAATGTATCGCAGACAAAAGCGATCTCGGAATATTTTCACGAAATTGTTTTTCCGGTGCTCACGCCAATGGGGGTAGATCAGAGCAGGCCTTTCCCGCTTGTTCGTACGAAGGAGCTTTATTTATCTGTCCTTCTAAGGGAAGAAGGGGTGCCAGAAAATGAGGAGCCGTATTTTGCCATTGTGCAGGTGCCTTCGATTTTGCCTCGCTTCGTTCCGGTTCCTGGCCGAATAAACAGCAAGAAAACAGAATTCGTGCTGCTTGAGGATTTAATAGAGCAATTTATCGATACACTCTTTAATGGTTACATACCATTTGCGGTTAGTTCTTTCCGTCTGACACGCGATGCGGATATTACGCTGAACGAAGAGGATGCCGATGATCTGCTTGAGGAGATCGAAAAGGAGCTGCGCCGTCGGCGTTGGGGCATTCCGGTTCGTCTCGAAGTAGCGAAGGGCATGCATCCATATGCGCTTGAAATGCTTATGGAGGAGCTGGAGATTGAGGACAATCTGTTCGAGATTGATGGTCCGCTTGATTTAAGCTTTTTGATGAAGTTTGCGAGCACGCTGCCTGGTTACGATAATTTGCGTTATGAGAAAATGGACCCGGTATATCCACGAGAGTTTGACGAGTCGGATGATATGTTCGAGGTCATTCGGCAGCGCGACGTGCTCATGTATCACCCCTATGAATCGTTTGATCCCGTTAATGATTTTGTAATGCAGGCTGCCTATGATCCTGATGTATTGGCCATCAAAATGACCCTTTATCGCGTCAGCGGACAGTCCACTCTCGTGCAGGCGCTTGCAAAGGCTGCCGAATCAGGCAAGCAGGTGACGGTTGTTGTGGAGCTGAAGGCGAGATTTGATGAGGAACGGAATATTGCATGGGCCCGCCAGCTCGAGAAGGCTGGCTGTCATGTAGTGTATGGCTTAGTCGGTTTGAAAACACATGCGAAAATTTTGCTTGTCGTTCGTCGCGAGCAAGAGACGCTTCGGCGTTTTGTCCATGTAGGTACCGGCAATTACAATGACAATACAGCAACGCTGTATACGGATATTGGATTGTTTACCTCGCATCCCATCATTGGCGGAGACGCCTCGGCATTATTTAATGAGGTAACGGGTTATTCCTCTCCATATGAGTGGAAGGCGTTCGGCGTTGCGCCATCGGATCTTAAGGAAAAGCTATATCGTCTAATCGATCGTGAGCGGGATAATGCTATGGCGGGTAAGCCGGCAAAGATTATCGCCAAGATGAATTCCTTGTCCAATCAGGAGATGATTGATAAGCTCTACGAAGCATCGCAGGCTGGCGTCAAAATTACGCTAATTGTGCGAGGCGTATGCTGCTTAAGACCCGGGGTTCCGGGCAAAAGCGATAACATACGGGTCATTAGCATCGTAGACCGCTTCTTAGAGCATGCGAGAATCATGTACTTCTACAATGATGGGGAGGAAGATGTGTATTTGTCCAGCGCGGATTGGATGACTCGCAACCTGACCCGAAGGATTGAGCTGATGTGTCCGGTGTTTGATCCGTCTCTTCGTCAAATATTAATAAAAATGCTGCAGCTCAATCTTAACGATAATGTTAAGGCGCGTGAGCTGCAGCCGAACGGTACCTATGAGCTTGTAGCTGATGATCACAATCAGCCCTTCCGCAGTCAATTCGAGGCTAGGCTCATATCAACCTGGAAGGGCCAGGCGTAGCTGGCTCTTCCAGAATAGGCGCTACACCCCAATGCTTCTTGAACTCCGAGCTGAGCTGCTCGACCTCGCGGCGTTCTACAGCAAGCGAGCCATGCGCATGCAAAGGTCTGAGCAGCAGATGAGTGCCTGTCAGATGCAAATTCATTTGACCGATCGCTTGCGTTTCTGTTCGATCTAACGCAATAGACAGCTGAAGCATCGTGCCAAGCTTAAAAATAACCTCCAGGTCGCTTTCATTCAGCAGTTCCTTGTATTCAGAGATATGCTGTCGAGCCCGGCCCTTGCTTTTGAAAGATGCGATGGCAGCGGTCATAATTATTTCACGATGCGAAAGTCCATTCAAATGCGAATTAATGATGAGATAGAAGGAATGTCTGGCATATTCGTAATAATCGATCGATGCGCCGATTCGGAACAGCTGGGACGCGGTATTAAGCAGCACTCTTGTTTGCGTCGGCAGCGGATGAATGTAATTTAGAACATCATAAAGCTCCAGAGCAAGACGGTTTACCTGCAGGACGTGCTGCTTTGGAGCTTCCGGGTGGAGCGCGATGAGATTGCTCGTGCTGTAGGACAGCACATTGTCGAGCTTGGGATGATGCGGAAATCTCGTCGCATGGAAAAGGCCGTCTCGCAGTCCGGCGCCGCAAATCCGATAGTGAGCCGCTTTGACAGCACGGTATAACACGCGTAAAATAGCTACACCAGGTACGATAACGTCAGCGCGGTCCTTGGACAAGCCGGGAAGCTTACGCCTCTTGTCTAGCGGCAGCTTGAGCAGCTGGTCGAACAGCATATCCGTATGCTCGCCGGTGATGGGATAATTATGGGTTTGTGGAAAAGGATATTTATAGGCCACTTGGTGCATTTTACCGAGCGCTCTCACTGTACCGCCCACACCGACAAGCGGGAGTCCGGGCGCTTCGCTGATCCAGCTTTCATGACTAAGTGCTTCGATGACAAGGGCTTCGAGCGCCTTTAATCCATCTTCGCTCAGCATGCCTTTTTCGCCAAATCGTTTGTTAAGGCTTACGCAGCCAAAGGGAAAGGATACGCTGCGAACGAGCGTCCTGTTGCGAAATAAGGATAGCTCCGTGCTGCCGCCGCCGATATCAATAAGAAAACCATCATTAATATGCAGGGAGTTTATCATGCCGAGGAAGCCGTAAGATGCCTCCTCTTCACCGGACAGCAGTTCAATCGTCAGACCCGTTTCCTTATGAATCCTTTTCAAAATGTCCGATCGATTAGCGGCATTTCGGATCGCTGCCGTTGCGACAGCCCGTATTTGGCTGGTATGATTATGTGTGCAAATCAAGGTGAAATGGCGCAGCGTGTCGATTAATTCGTCCATTGCCGTATTGGATAATCGGCCATCCTCGTCGATGCGCTCGCTTAGCCTCGCTGGGCGTTTGCTGCTGTCTGCGACGCGATGAGCGCCGCCGGCCGTCCGTTCATAGACGACAAGTCGGACCGAGTTGGAGCCGATGTCAATTATTCCGATGCGTTGTCCTGTCATGTTGTGCCTCCGATGCGACCAGTTATACACTGAAAGTTCTCTTTTGGACATTTTACCATTATAATCGTTATAGTAAAAATAGTTTTATGATATGGCTAAAATGGATGTGAATAGGGAAAAATGCAGCAGGGACATTTGACAAAAAGGTACAATATAAAAGCGATAAAAATAATAATAGTGCCGATAAAGCATTTTTATGTCCGTATTTGTTCACTTCATTGCCAAAATCATTTATGATTAAATAGCTATGGTACAAATTACGGATTCCTACAAATGTTGACTATATCCAAGTTAAAGGAGAGAGAACGATGACAGCAACTAAAGGTCTAGAAGGAATTGTCGCTGCGGCGTCATCCATTAGTTCGATTATTGACGGAGTACTGACGTATCGTGGAATCGATATTGACGATCTCGCTGAAAACGCTACTTTTGAAGAGGTTGCCTACCTGCTCTGGTATGGCAAACTACCTAATCGTTCCGAGCTTGACGGATTGCAGAAGCAGCTGGATGAATATGCTGCAGTTCCTGCGGGCGTGCTTGATCAAATCAAGCTTTATCCACAAGGTACAAATTCGATGGCTGCACTTCGTACAGCGGTATCAAGCCTTGCCTTGTATGACAGCGCTGCAAATGATATGACACCTGAAGCGAACCAAGTGAAAGCAATCAAATTGCAGGCGCAGCTGCCGACGATTATTGCTGCTTTCGCACGTATTCGTGCAGGCAAAGAGCCTGTAGCGCCGAAGAAAGGCGTTTCTATCGCTTACAATTTCTTGTATATGCTAACGGGCAACGAGCCTGCTGAAGTAGCCGTTAAGGCACTTGATCAAGCGCTTGTTCTTCATGCTGACCATGAATTGAATGCTTCGACATTTGCGGCCCGCGTTACAGTGGCGACTTTATCGGACATTTATTCGGGGGTTACCTCGGCAATCGGCGCTTTGAAGGGTCCTTTGCACGGTGGAGCGAACGAGGCGGTTATGGTCATGCTGGAGGATATTGGTTCCTCAGCTAACGTTGAAAGCTACATCAACAACGCGCTTGCGAACAAGCAAAAAATTATGGGCTTTGGCCACCGTGTCTACAAAAACGGTGATCCGCGCGCGAAGCATTTGCAAAAGATGTCCCGCGAGCTTGGTAAACTGACAGGCAACATGGAACTGTATGAAATGTCTGTTAAGATTGAAGAAATGGTTACAGGTCAAAAAGGACTCAAGCCGAACGTTGACTTCTATTCCGCTTCTGTCTATACAACGCTGGAGATTCCGCGTGATCTCTTCACGCCAATCTTTGCTATTAGCCGCGTATCCGGATGGAGCGCGCATATTCTTGAGCAATATCAGGATAACCGTCTGATTCGTCCGCGTGCTGATTATGTTGGACCAGTCAACGCAAAGTACATTCCAATCGAGCAGCGTTAATTTTATTTCTGGAAACAACGAAAGGAGGGAGCGAACAAGCTGTTCGTTCTCCTCTTCACAAAATAAACCAAAATCATACTTGCTTTGCAAGTACATATCCAAGGAGGATTTTATTCATGGCTAAATTCGAAAAATACGCGCTTCCAACAGAAGGCGAGCAAATTACAATTGACAACGGCGTACTTCAGGTGCCAAACAACCCTATTATTCCTTTCATCGAGGGCGACGGCACAGGCCGTGACATTTGGAAGGCTTCCAAGCGTGTATTGGACGCAGCAGTAGAGAAAGCATACAGCGGCAGCAAAAAAATCGCTTGGTACGAAGTATTTGCCGGCGAGAAGGCATTCAACGAATACGGCGAGTGGCTGCCTGCAGATACGCTTACAGCTATCCGTGAGTACATTGTAGCAATTAAAGGTCCTTTGACGACGCCTATCGGCGGCGGTATCCGCTCTCTGAACGTTGCTCTTCGTCAAGAGCTTGACCTGTACACTTGCCTTCGTCCTGTTCGTTACTTCGACGGCGTTCCTTCCCCTGTAAAACGTCCTGAGCTGGTTGACATGGTTATTTTCCGTGAAAACACAGAGGATATTTACGCGGGTATCGAGTACCAAGAGGGCTCCGAAGCTGTTAAAAAAGTAATTGCCTTCCTGCAAAACGAAATGGGCGTTAACAAAATCCGTTTCCCTGAAACTTCCGGTATCGGCATTAAGCCAGTATCCGCTGAAGGCTCGAAGCGTCTTGCTCGTGCCGCAATCGAGTATGCAATTAAGCATGGCCGCAAAACCGTTACTTTGGTACACAAAGGCAATATCATGAAATATACAGAAGGCGCGTTCAAAAACTGGGGCTACGAAGTGGCTGAGCAGGAATTCGCTGACAAAACGTTCACTTGGGGCCAATACGACCGCATCAAAGAAGCAGAAGGCACTGACGCTGCAAACAAGGCGCAAGCTGAAGCTGAAGCTGCAGGCAAAATCATCGTGAAGGACGCAATTGCGGACATCGCGCTTCAACAAGTTCTTACGCGTCCAACTGATTTTGACGTCATCGCAACCTTGAACCTGAACGGTGACTACCTGTCCGATGCTCTTGCGGCACAAGTTGGCGGTATCGGTATCGCTCCAGGCGCCAACATCAACTACTTGACGGGTCACGCGATTTTCGAAGCGACTCATGGTACAGCTCCGAAATATGCGGACAAAGACGTTGTAAACCCAGGCTCCGTTATTCTTTCCGGCGTTATGATGCTTGAGCACCTTGGCTGGCAGGAAGCGGCTGATCTTATCTATAAAGGCTTGGAAACATCGATCAATAATAAAACTGTAACTTACGATTTCGCTCGTTTGATGGAAGGCGCAACAGAAGTGAAATGTTCTGCCTTTGCTGACGAAGTTATTAATAACATGTAAAAGTATAAAGAGCTTTAAAAGCTTTTTCGAACCCTCCTAAATCCTCCCTTCCAAGGGAGGACCCCGAGGTGCTGCGCTCTCAGGACACCCGCATTGGGTTACGAATGAGGGAAGAGATCATGGGGAGCTAATCCGTTGCAGGAACGCTTACGTTCCTGCGGGGCACGCTTAACGTTTGTGAGGATATGGGATTAAGTATTGAGATTCTATAAGATGAACATATAAAATAACATATCACAATGTTGGGAGGCTTTTTTGAAATGGCCATCAAACGAAAAAAAATTACTGTAGTAGGCGCTGGCTTTACTGGGGCTACAACTGCGCTTATGCTTGCTCAGAAGGAGCTTGGCGATGTGGTTCTTGTCGATATCGCGCCGCTTGAGAATCCGACGAAAGGCAAAGCGCTTGACATGCTTGAAGCAACGCCAGTTCTTGGTGTCGACGCTAACATCATCGGTACTTCTAACTATGATGACACGAAGGATTCCGATGTCGTGATCATTACTGCAGGTATCGCTCGTAAACCGGGCATGAGCCGCGACGATCTCGTGAATACAAACGCAGGCATCGTGAAATCCGTCTGTGAAAACGTGAAGGCGACCAGCCCTAACGCATATGTGATCATCCTAAGCAACCCGGTTGACGCAATGACTTACGCGGCATTCGAAACGCTCGGATTCCCTAAAAACCGTGTAATCGGTCAATCCGGCGTCTTGGATACCGCTCGTTACTGCACATTTATCGCACAAGAGCTCAACGTATCCGTAGAAGACGTGCGCGGCTTCGTGCTTGGCGGACATGGCGATGACATGGTACCTCTTGTACGCTACTCTAACGTTGGCGGTATTCCGATCGAAAAGCTTATCCCTGCTGACCGTATCGAAGCAATCGTACAGCGTGCTCGCGTTGGCGGCGGTGAAATCGTAAACCTGCTAGGTAACGGCAGCGCGTACTACGCTCCTGCAGCATCGCTGGTACAAATGACAGAAGCGATTCTGAAGGACAAAAAACGGATCATTCCGGTTATCGCTTTGCTTGAAGGCGAATACGGCTATGACAATCTGTTCATGGGCGTACCAACAATCATTGGCGGCGACGGGATTGAGAAGGTGCTTGAGCTTGATCTTACAGCTGATGAGAAAGCGGCGCTTGATAAATCCGCTCAATCCGTTCGAAACGTTATTCAAATCGTTACTGCGGGCTAATGATTTTGTAAATAGCAGCGTTTCATATTGAAATGCGTTTGGGAGGACCCTGACAGAAATCTGCCAGGGTCTTTTCGTTTTTGGCCAAATAAGGAGGAGGATATTTGTTGATCGAGCAGGCTAGACAAGCTCTAAAGCGAATTTACGGCTATGATTCATTCCGCAAAGGGCAGGAGGATATTATAACGGGCATATTGGAAGGAAGGGATACGCTTGCCATTTTGCCGACAGGCGGCGGCAAATCGATCTGTTATCAAATTCCTGCGATGCTGCTGCCAGGCACAACACTTGTGATCTCGCCGCTTATCTCACTCATGAAGGATCAAGTGGATGCGCTTCAGCGCGTAGGCGTATCTGCAGCGTATCTTAATAGCTCGCTTGGAGCGGCGGAGTATCGGGACGTCCTGCGCAGCGCCATGCAAGGAGAGTATAAGCTGCTATATGTTGCGCCGGAGCGGCTGGATGCGCCTATGTTTCAGTCCTTGTCTGAGCAGCTTACCATACCGCTAATCGCGATTGACGAAGCGCATTGCGTATCTCAATGGGGACATGACTTCCGTCCAAGCTATAGACAGCTTGCAGGGTGGATCGGGAGAATGACGAATCGTCCGCTAGTTGCAGGCTTTACGGCTACGGCTACGACAGAGGTGGCCAATGATATAACCGATATGCTGGCGCTGCGCAATCCGAACGTCTTCGTAACCGGCTTTGCAAGGCCTAACCTGTCGCTCTCGGTTGTGACCGGAGTAGATAAAAAGAAGTTTCTCGAAACATTCGTAGCGGAGCGCAAAGAGCAGTCAGGCATTGTTTATGCGGCAACGCGAAAGGAAGTAGAGAACGTATATGAGCAGCTGACGCGCAGCGGTATTCAAGCTGGCAAATATCATGGCGGCTTGTCAGATGTCGAACGTGCGGAGACGCAGGAGCGGTTCCGCTTCGACGACCTTCGTGTCATGGTTGCGACGAATGCGTTTGGGATGGGAATCGATAAACCGAACGTTCGTTTCGTGCTACATTGGCAAATGACCAGCGATATTGAATCCTATTATCAAGAAGCGGGACGAGCAGGACGAGACGGAGAAGAGAGCGAGTGCGTGCTTCTATTCGAGCCTGCTGATATGCAAGTGCAGCGCTTCCTGATCGAGCAGGGCACCGGCGATGCGGATAGGAAGTCCATTCAGCTATCCAAGCTTCATACAATGATGAACTACAGCCGTACACAGCGCTGCCTGCAGCAGTTTATCGTAGACTACTTTGGTGAAACAGGTGTAGAGGCATGCGGCAAATGCAGCAGCTGTCTCGATAAGAGCGAGCCGGTCAACCGGACGGACGAAGCAAAAATGGCGCTTTCCTGCGTTGGCCGCATGAAGGGCCGCTTCGGTGTCACGATGGCGGCCAAGGTGCTGAAGGGCTCTCGAGACAAGCGGCTGCTGGAGTTTGGACTGGACCGGTTGTCGACCTATGGGCTCCTGCGTCATTTGCCCGAGAAGGAAATTGCTGATTGGCTTTATTGGCTTGTTGCCGAAGGCTATTTGCGATTAAGCGAAGGACAATATCCTGTCGTTTCGTTGACGGCAAATGCGCTTCCCGTGTTGGAGGGCCGTGTAATGATCATGCAGCGGGTGAGAGCTACTGTGCGGCAGGCCTCCTCATCGGATAGCATGACCGCGTCCCCGATGTTCGAAGCGCTCAAGCAATGGCGAAAGGAGAAGGCGGCTTTGGAAGGCGTGCCTCCGTTTATGCTTTTTTTCGATGCTACTCTTCGCGAGATTGCCAATGCGCAGCCTCAAACGGTTGATCAGCTGTTGAGCGTAAAAGGAATAGGTGCGGCGAAAGCGGATAAGTATGGAGCAGACCTGCTTCGTATAATCCAGTCGTTTGGCGTTGAAGGGCCGGCTGCGAGGGAGACGGGCACAACTTCGGCACGGAGAACCGCAGCTTCAACACCTAAAAATGCTGGTCACGATGAGCAGCCTAGTCATTTGACTACGCTTGAGCTGTTTCAAGCAGGTCAGGAGCCGGAGGACATTGCGCAAGACCGTGAGCTAAGCAAGGTAACCGTTGAAGGGCACCTGATACGCTGTGCGGACGAAGGACATGAGCTGGACTGGAGTCGGATCATTCCGGAGGAATACGAGCAGCAGATTGTGGCTGCGATCGGTGAGCTAGGCATTGAGAAGCTGAGGCCGATTAAGGATGCGCTGCCGCCGGAGGTTACTTATTTTGCGATTCATGGCGTTATCAGTAAGTATGGATTTCGAAAATAAAGCTATCTGACATCATGTGTTAATATTTTCGGAACGATTTGAAAAATATCTCGTTTCTGATACACTATTTGTTATATACGAAATTGGAAGCATTAGCTATCAGGAGATGCCTTTCAAACAGGAGGAGTTAAGAAAATGTTTAATACGATGTTGTTTTTGCATGTGCTGGGCGCGGTTGGGATGGGCTTCTATGTCGTTCTTCCATTTATGGTAGGCAGAGCCTCGAAGCTGGCAGGCGTCGGACAAGGCGGTCTGGCTGAAGGATTGCTGTCCGCGAATCGAATTGCGCAATATTTTCTCGTTTTGCAACTGCTGACGGGCGGGTACATGATTTCGAAGCAAGATTATTCCATTGCGTGGATGATTATTGTCATCGTCCTGTTCCTTGCCATTGCCGCATTGGGAGGCATCATCTCCAAGCCGCTTAAACTGGTTGTTGCTTCCATTGCTGAAGGCAAAAGCGCAACGGCTCACATTAATAAAGCGCGCGTCATGAGTATGATTATTCTAGTCATTTATATCGTTATTATTTATTTCATGAAATTTCCGATGTATCAAAGCTAAGGAACAAAAAGATAAAATATATAGCGCTGTAGGGGGACTTTAACGTGCATGAATCTTCACCGCAAATTGTAACGTTTGGCGAATCCATGGCTTTATTTATGCCGCAGGAGCATAAATCCATCGAACGCGCCGCGATGCTCGAGCAAAGCTTCGGCGGCGCGGAAAGCAATGTCGCAATCGGACTTGCACGGCTAGGCTCCTCCGTAGGCTGGTTTGGCGCTCTTGGCGACGATCCGTTTGGCAAAATCATTCTGAAGACGCTGCGCGGCGAGGGTGTAGATGTATCTCGCGTTCAGCTTCGTGCGGATGCGCCGACTGGCATGATGTTCCGTGAGCATATTGCCGGCAGGCTGGCTGTTCATTATTATAGGAAGCATTCCGCAGCAAGCCGGATGCAGCCTGAACAGCTGGATGAGGACTATATACGCGGTGCTAAGCTGCTTCATGTAACCGGTATCACAGCCGCGCTTAGCGAGGACTGCCGAAAAACTGTGCTCCGTGCAGTAGCTGTTGCCAAGGAGGCTGGTGTGCGCATCAGCTTTGATCCGAATTTGCGACTCAAGCTTTGGTCAATAGAGGAAGCGCGTAAAGCACTGCTTCCGATTGCCGCAGATGCGGATTATTTCTTGCCTGGCTGGGACGAGCTTAAGCTCTTATATGATACAGATGATTATGAATATGTAAAAGCAAAGCTTACGGAGCTTAAGGCTGTCAGTATCATTAAAGGCAGAGGCGATACAACGGTTTTACTGGATAATGGCAAGGAAGAGAGTCTGCCCTTCTACCCAGCTGATCAGGTGGTTGATACGGTAGGAGCGGGAGACGGCTTCTGCGCAGGTTTCCTCGCCGGCATTATGAAGGGCATGTCTCCGATCGAAGCGGTTCGCCTCGCGAGCATTAATGGCTCGCTTGTCGTGCAAATGCGCGGTGATTGGGAAGCGCTGCCGGAGTGGAATGTCGTAGAGCAAAGACTGTCTTCCAAAGCTTGGGTGGAGCGCTGATCATGGCAGAAATGAATGGATCCAAAGGCCAGCGTCGCCGGGAGGCGATGCTGCAGCTGCTTAAGCAGCAAGGACGGATTACGATCATGGAGATGGTAGACCGCTTTGGCTGCTCCGAAGCGACGGCTCGCCGGGATCTTGAGCAGATGGAAGCGGAATACCCCGTCATTCGCACCATTGGCGGTGCAATGTATGACGGCATGCACACGGTGCGTGAGCTTCCTTTTGCCGAGAAGGAAGGGCTGTCGATTCTGGAGAAGGAACGGATTGCCGAGCTTGCCGCTTCGTTAATTACGGAGGGAGATGTCATCGGCATGTCCGGCGGGACGACCAATTTCTTAATTGCGAAGCTGTTGAAGTCGCGCAAAGGAATAACGGTGGTGACAAATGCAGTGAACATTGCGATGGAACTGGCAGGAAGCCAAATTCAAGTTGTCGTAACAGGCGGCATTATGCGGCACAACAGCTTTGAACTATGCGGTCCGTTAGGCGAAGGCATGGTTTCGCAATTGCATATCGGCAAAATGTTCATCGGTGTTGATGGCATTTCCGCGGCAGGCGGCATTACGACTTATTCGGAGCAGGAAGCACAAATCGGGAAGGCGCTCATTAAGCGATCGCAGGAGGCATACGCCGTCTTTGATCATACGAAGACGGATCGCACCTCGCTATTTTCCATCGCTTCCTTATCCGAGCTGCGCGGCGTTATTACCGATGCCCCGCTGCCTGGAGAGCTTGCGGCTCACGTAGAGAAGCATGGTATAGCTGTATACGTAACGGGATAGCTCGAATGAATAAAAAAATAAAACGGCAGTCCAGAACATGAGTTTGTTCCGGACTGTCGTTTTATTTTTGATAAACAGAACGCCCCTGCACCCAGGTCTGTTGTACATTTAGTTTCGTATCGATCCATACCAGATCGGCTTGCTTGCCGATGGCGATGGAGCCCGTACGGTCGCTGATGCCAAGTTGCCTGGCGGCATTGCCGCTTGCGAGACGGCTGACATCGGAAATCGAGAGGTCGGTATTCGCAAGTATGTAACGGACAGCGCCAATCATCGTTAACGTGCTGCCTGCCAGAGCATTGCCCTCGCTTAAACGAGCTTCGCCATTGTTCATGACTACGGATAAGCCGCCAAGAGAATAGTCGCCATCAGGCATACCTGCTGCAGCCATGGCATCGGTAATAAGTATAATTTTATCTAATGGCTTTGCTGCGAGCAGCAGCCGAATGGCGGCCGGATGAACATGTACGCCGTCAGCGATCAGCTCGGAGAAAATACGATGCTCGGTAAGAACGGCGCCGAGTGTGCCTGGCTCGCGGTGATGCAGAGCTCGCATCGCATTGTATGTATGAACCGCTTGTGTCAGCCCGGCATCTGCTGCAGCAATAATCTGATCATAGACAGCATCGGTATGTCCGCATGCGGCTACGATTCCTTGCTCAGCAAGCCATGATATGAGCTGGGTGGCGCCTGCTTTCTCGGGTGCCAGCGTGAGCTGACGGATGAGATCAGGCCACTTTGCATGCCACTGCTGCAGCCATTCCAGCTGAGGGGCGATAATATGCGCAGGATTTTGTGCGCCAGGCCATTTTTCGCTAATGAAGGGCCCTTCCAAATGTACCCCATACAAAGCGGCATATGGCATTTCTGCTGCCCGATAATCTGCTGTTGCCTGCAAGACTGCTTCAATATGTTCTTTGGAGGCAGTCATTGTCGTTGCGAGCATGCCTGTCGTGCCGTGGGAGGCATGAAACTTGGTAATGGTATCGTAGCTCTTGCGATTTGCATCCATGAAGTCAGCGTTAAATCCGCCATGTACATGAACATCTATGAAGCCAGGAAGCAGCCAGCCTCCTTGTCCGTCAATAGGCGTAAGCTTGTCTGCGATTCCAGCTTCCAGCTTGCCGCCCTCCGTTAGGATTCGCTCGATTTTTCCATTCTGCACGACAACACTTCCAGCTATCGTCTCCTCGTCCCGTACGATATTCACATTATGGAAAAGCCAATTCGTAGTCTCTATTGTCATTGATTTAACATCCTTCCTGCCTCGCGATCGAGCAGAACGACGACGCGAGCATGCGTTTGAAGCAGTGATGCCGGTAGGCTAGTTGTTATCGGACCTGTTAACGCCTCTTTTATAATTTCAGCTTTATCTGCCCCCCTGACGGCTAATACGATTGTGTTAGCTTTCAGGATGGAGCCAACGCCCATCGTAATGGCTGAGCTCGGCACCATATCCATCGAGGCGAAGAACCGAGCGTTTGCCTCTCGCGTTTCTTTTTTGAGAAGAACAGCATGCGTGCCGCCGGATAAGCTGTCATCAGGCTCGTTAAAGCCAATGTGTCCGTTATGGCCCAAACCTAGAAGCTGCAGGTCAACAGGCTGTGCCGCGAGCATCTCATCGTAGCGGGCGCATTCCGCATCGATATCCTCGGCCATCCCGTTCGGCAAATGGGTTTGGTCCGCTGGAATATCGATATGGGAGAAAAGATGCTTCTTCATATAATAGGCATAGCTTTGATCATTCTCAGGAAGCAGGCCAACATATTCGTCGAGATTAAAGGTGGTTACGCCAGAAAAACTTATTTTATTCCTAGTAGATAACTCTATTATTTTGTCATATATTCCGATTGGTGTCGATCCTGTTGCCAGTCCCAATACAGCATTTGGTTTTTCCTTCACCGTATGAATAAATAGCCCCGCAGCATAGGAATCGAGCTCTTGCGAAGTATCAAAAATGATGATTTCCATGGATGTGTCCTCCTTGTATGTTTTCTTACTCTTATTTTAAATGAATACCGAAAGATTCACAAGATAAAATGATTTTAAACTTCAAATTAATGATTGAAAAAATCATAATAATAATGGACAACATATTGCATCATCGATAATAGGATAAAAGATATAAATTCATTTACAGTCTTTAATCACAAATGTATAATGTGTGTATAAGTTTTGTATAAGATGAGGTGAAGGTTTGAATAAGGAGAAAAGCGTTATTGTCATCGGAGCAGGTCCGGGCGGCTTAGCAGCCGTAATGCTCCTGTGTGCTCAAGGCTATCGTGTCACACTACTAGAGAAGCAATCCTTTGTAGGAGGAAGAACGTCAGCCTTAAAGCTTGGTTCCTATTCCTTTGATCGCGGTCCAACCTTTCTTATGATGCCTCATTTGCTGGAGGAGCTGTTCCACACTGCAGGCCGCTCGCTTCATGATTATATTAAGCTTGTAGAAGTAAATCCGCTTTACCGGCTACAGTTCGGCAATACAAGATTTGAGCCTTCAACCGATCGGGAGCAAACCGCTGCGCAAATCGAAAGGCTGTTTCCGGGAGAAGCACAGGGCTACCTTGATTTTTTGAATGAGGAAGGCGATAAGTTTGAACGTATCATGCCTCTGCTGCAAAGGCCCTTCGCTAAGCTGACGGACTATATCAAAAGGGATACGTTTCACGCGCTTCCGAAGCTGCATTTGACGGATCATGTTTATGGAAGGCTGTCGCGATATTTTAAGGATGAACGGCTTCGTTACTCCTTTGCCTTTCAGGCCAAATATTTAGGCATGTCGCCATGGGATTGCCCTGGCACCTTCACGATTCTATCGTATATTGAGCACGCCTATGGCTTATGGCATCCCATTGGAGGCGTGAACCGGGTCTGTGAAGCGATGGCTGAGGTTATTCGCGAATATGACGGAGATATCAGATTGTCGACCGGCGCCAAGCAGGTGCTGACGAAGCAGGGCAAAGCAACAGGCGTTTTATTGGAGAACGGGGAAAAGCTCGAAGCGGATCATGTCGTTATTAATGCGGATTTCGGTACGGCGATGTCGACGCTATTTCAGCCTCAGCAGCTGAAGAAGTGGAAGCCGGAGAAGCTAGAGAAGCTGAAATGGTCGATTTCCACCTATATGCTTTATCTTGGCGTGAACCAGAAGGTGGATATGCCGCATCATACCATTTTATTCGCCGATGATTACAGCCGGAATTTAAGTGAGCTGGTTCAAGGAAAGCTAAGCGCAGATGCTTCCATATATGTACATAATCCGAGCATGGTGGATCCAACTTTGGCACCGCCGGGAAAATCAGCGCTCTACATCCTTGTTCCCATTCCTAATCTGGATGGAGAAACGGATTGGAGCATGCCCGAAGCGCTCTCTTCTATGAGAGAGCAGGTGCTTGCGCGTTTGGAACGAGAGCCCGAGCTGCAAGGCTTGCGCGGCTGGATCGAAGAAGAAGCGGTAGTCACGCCGCTAGACTGGCAGCAATCGATGCATGTCTACAAGGGGGCTGCCTTTAATATGGCACATTCCATCGATCAAATGATGATGCTCAGACCGCATAATCGGTTCGAGGACGTCGATGGCTGTTATTTGGTTGGTGGAGGAACGCATCCGGGCAGCGGACTGCCCACGATATTTGAATCCGCGCGAATTAGTGTCAAGCTGCTGCTGGAGCAGGATGGGCGCAAGCTCACAACCCGGCAACCGCTTGGCCAGCCTGAGCGCAAGGAGGCAACGGTATGGAAGTAGCAGTGATCGGGGGCGGCATTGGCGGGATGATCAGCGCACTGCTTCTTGCAAGAGCAGGCGCGCAGGTCACGATTTATGAAAGGAAGGAGCAGCTTGGCGGGAGGCTGGCTTTTGAGAAGGGACATAACTACCAGATCGATCAAGGACCGACAATCGTATTATTGCCGGAGATGCTTCGTACGATCGTTAGAGAAGCGGGTATTGCCGACGATGAATATGAGCTGCTGCAGTGTGATCCGATGTACCGGCTCCATTATCCAGACGGATCGGTGTTGACAAAATGGACGGATACGGATCGGATGGCCGAGGAGCTCGCAGCTGTTTCGCCATCCGACAGCCGCGCTTTCCGCCGTTATATGCAGGATATGGCGCCTGTCTTTCAAGAGGGGAAGGAAGCCTTTTTGGAAAAACCTTTTTTGCAGAGGCGAACCTTTTTTTCTTGGCGCAATATGAAGCTGCTTGCCAAGCTTCGCGTCTATAGGAACGTTCGTCAAATGGCACAGAGCTATTTTGGCAATAAACAGGTCATCGATGCATTCTCGCTGCAAACCTTGTATATTGGAGGCATGCCGACAGGCTCGCCTTCCTTATATACTTTTATTCCCTATGCTGAGCATGCTTTTGGAATCTGGTATGTAAAAGGCGGTTATGCCAGCTTTGTCGATGTGCTGGAGCGGGCGCTTGATCGGGAAAACGTGAAGATACATAAAGGGGCAAAGGGTGCTGTCAGACAAATCGCAACGGCGAACGGAGCTGTTAACGGCTTACTGCTGGAGGATGGAACGCGTCATTCCTGTGAGACGGTAATTTATAATGGGGATTTTCCGCATTTAGCTCCGATGCTGCAAGGGGTTGCCGAGCCTATAAAGAAGCGGGATTTTACTCCCTCCTCCGGCTGTATTCTTGTTTATGTCGGTGTTAATAAGCGATGGAAGGCGGGGGGAGAAGGACGGACGACGCATCAATTTGTTCTCCCTGACGACTTGCCGGATAGCTTGCAATCTATTGCTGCAAGAAAAAGGTTTCCCGACGAGACCGAAGGTCTGCCTGCTTATTATTTATTTAATCCTTGCGAGATCGATGAGGAAGCGGCACCTCCCGGCGAGACGGTGCTTTACATCCTGATCCCAACGCCGATTCCAGTTGAACCCTACTCTAATTTTGACTGGGATCAAGAGAGTAGTCATATTGTTGACCGTGTTCTTGCCGACGCGGATCAGCGATTGTTCCCCGGACTTAACGATGCGATGATATGGAAAAAGATAAGAACGCCGAAGGATGGCGCAAATGAAGGCTGGTTTATGGGCGGCAGCTTCGGCATTGCGCCAACCTGGGCGCAGTCGGGCGCATTCCGTCCACAATTCGCCCCTTACAAAATTCAAGGCCTGTACAGCGTAGGAGCCTCCATTCATCCCGGCGGGGGCGTGCCGATTGTGATGCAGGGCGCTAAGATGCTGGTCGATCATTTGGTAGAGGAGTGGGCAAGATGGAAAGTAATATGAATGCAACGCTTAAGGCGTGTGAAAACATGATTCGTGAAGGATCGAGCACTTTTTATAAGGCGTTCGGATTTTTGCAAAGTCCGCGTAAAGAAGCGGTTTATGTCATCTATGCCTTTTGCCGGATGATTGATGATGCAGTGGATGAGCCGGAGAAGTCGCCTTATACCTTATCGGAGCTGGAGCAGCACTTTATACGGCTCGATTCAGCAGAGGGTCACTTTATATGGCCGGCGCTGCGCTGGCTGTACGATTTGTTCCCGCTAACGAAGGGACCGTTTCTTCGTCAGATGGAGGGGCAGCGCATGGACTATCGTCTAAAGGAATATGATACCATGGAGCAGTTGGAAACCTACAGCTATCTTGTCGCGGGAACGGTTGGAGAAATGCTGCTGCCAGTCCTGCACGATGCGCCTGACGAGCAGGTAACGGAATCGGGCATTTGGATCGGTAAAGCGATGCAAATCGTAAATATCGTACGTGATGTCGGCGAGGATCAGGCCAGAGGCCGCAGATACATTCCAGAGGAGCTGATGGAACGGCACGGCTATACCAGGGTGATGTGGGAGGAGTCGGCCGTTAATGAGCAATGGGCAGCTGTCATCAAGGAGCTTAAGGAGCTGGCTCATAATTGGTTTGCCTTAGGACTTGGCGATGTGAGCAGCTATCCTCGGATCAGCAGCTTTTGCGTAGAGATGGCGGCGCGCATGTATGAGGCCATATTGGATGATGTGGCTGCGCATGGCTACGACGTATACAGCCGAAGAGCTTATGTATCGAATTTGAAGAAATTAACCATAGTAAACCAGTTAGCGCTTCGCCATGGAATGGGTGCCCTGATGGCGCAGACGAATGCGAGCAGCGCCGTATCATGAAGGCCATCCGATTCCTGTTTTGGTTCTGGCTAGTGATTGGTTTAGCACTCATGCTGTTCTATAAAGTGCCGGAGCCGCTTGGCTTCAGCAACGGGCTTTTTCTCGTTTTTTTCGCGCTGTATGCGCTTGCTTTAGAGCAGAAGGCATCTGGAGGTGTTAATAAGCAGCTTTATTTGCGGGCGCTTCTTGTGGGCGCGTTCACATTTGTTTTGGAGTGGGTCGGCACGGAGACGGGCTGGCCTTTCGGACGTTATGAATACAGCGAGACGCTGCGGTTCTGGGACGGGGGTGTCCCGCTGGCGATCGCTTTTGCCTGGATCGGTGTCATGAGCAGCGGAGTTCTTCTCTCTCGCGCAAGCAATCGAATTACCCGCGCTATCCAAGTCGGGCTGTTCGCGCTCGCTTTTGATCTAGTTTTAGACCCCGTTGCTTTCGCACAGCAGTTTTGGATTTGGAGCGAGGAGGGAGCATTCGGCACCTATTACGGCGTTCCGCTGCAAAATTTCGCGGCTTGGTTTGTAACAGCTGCGCTATTATCGTTATTTTATCCGTTGCAAGAAGGCGGCGTTGCGGAGCCAGGCTCTGTTTATGGTGAAGCGGTAAGGCTGTATCAAGGCATGCATGCGATGTTTGGCTTGCTTGCTTTCAAGGAGGGGTTATGGGGGCCGTTTCTACTCGCGATTATTATAATTGTGGCCCTTGAAGGAGGCTTGCGCATTGATCGAAGCAAACAAAAGCAGAATGTTCGACCGTCTGTTTCTCGCCTATAACGAGGGCTACTTGCTGCGTAATCATTTTCATTTTGTAGGGCTGCAGGGAGAACTTGATCCCTATGCTGACAGAAGTATTCTTTATGTGATGAATCATAGCTCCTGGTGGGACGGATTGCTTGCATATCAAGCGTTTCGTAAACAATCGGCAGGTGATCATTATGTCATGATGGACGAGGCTCAGCTTCAGTATTTTCGTTTTTTTCGCAAGCTTGGCGCGTATTCCATCGATAAATCCACACCGCAGAGCATGATTGCGTCCCTTCGTTATACGGTTTCTTTACTCCATGCCGGCAAGCGGGTATGGATGTTTCCGCAGGGGGATATCAGGCATCTGGAGCAGCGCCCTCTGGGACTTAGGGGTGGAGCGGCACATGTGCTGAGGCAATGCCCGCAAACGGTCGTCATTCCGGTAACGGCTTATCATTCGATGTTCCATTATCAGAAGACGGAAGTAACTCTGCTGGCTGGCAATCCGATTATTGCAGCATGGCATGAGCTGGATAAGCAGCAGATTACCAATCGATTAGCTGATGTGTTGGAGGAGCAGCTGAATAAGCATCGGGCCCTTATGATCAGCGGCGCTGCTCTTGCTCATGATTTCAAGCCGCTTGTTAAAAAAGGAGCTTCGACGAGCGAGACGTTTACAGCTTTCAAGAGGAGGATGAGCGGATGGAAATCATTCTTTTGGCGGTAGTGGTCATGCTGGCGGCGCAGCTGCTGTTCGCAGCTTGGAATGTCCGTCAGCTCCCCTTGTTCGAGCAGCTTGGTACGTTGACTGTCAATCATAATGTTCCCGATCCGGCAGCTGCTGCCGCTTCTACTCTAAGGCTGTCCATCCTTATTCCTGCGCGCAACGAGGAACGGCATATTGAAGCCTGCCTGCGGGCGATTCAGCAATGTCTTCCATCCGATCCATCGATAGAGATCATTGTGCTTGATGATCGCTCGGAGGACCGGACGGCAAGCTTAATGGAGCCATTCATGGCGCTGGATTCCCGTTTTCGGTGCATAAGCGGTCAAGAGCCGCCTAGCGGCTGGGTAGGGAAAGCGTACGCTTGCCACCAGCTCTCGCAGGCAGCGAGAGGAGAATGGTTTCTGTTTATTGACGCGGATGCCCGAATACAGCCTGGCGCAATTGAGTCCGTTCTTCAAGCAACGAGCGCCCAGCGCAGCGGATTAATAACAGGCTTTCCTCATCAGGAGACAGGAAGCTGGCTGGAGAAGCTGGTCGTGCCGATGATGGGCTTCACGATCGCTTGTCATTTGCCGATCAAGCTGGTTTCTGCATCGCGGGATGCTAGATTTACAGCAGCGCACGGGGCATGGATCGCCGTTCATCATGCCACCTATGCGGAATCTGGCGGTCATGCGGCTAATTTCGGCCATCTGGTAGATGATGTTGCGTTAATGCGGGCCGTGAAGCGGATTGGTCATCCAGCTACGCTTGCTGATGTTCGCAGGCTGGTGTCGATGCGAATGTATCAGAACGCGACTGAAGTGTGGAGCGGCTACAAAAAAAACATTTACGCCGGCGTAGGTCGAAGCGGTGTTGTACTGCTTACCATGCTGACCCTCTACGCTCTGCTCTATGTTCTGCCATTCGTTGCTTTAGTAGGATCTCTATTTGAGCATTCCTTGCTAATCCCCGCTCTCACAGCGTATTTGCTCGGCGTTGCCGTAAAGGCTGTAGCCGATCGGTCGCAGGGACAGTCGATTTGGCTTGCGTGGTTCATTCCTTTCAGCATAGGAGCGGTTATTGCGATCGGAGCAGCATCCTGGTTATCTGCGAAGACAGGAGCCGGATATATCTGGAAAGGAAGGTCCTACGAATGACAAGGGCTCAAGGGAGAACGGTTGTCATCATCGGGGCGGGTCTTGGCGGCTTGTCTGCCGCTATCAGACTTGCACATGCCGGGTTTCGCGTACATGTGCTTGAACAGCAAGGTACGGTTGGAGGTAAGCTGCAGCGAATAACCGCTGAGGGCTATCGCTTCGACCGCGGGCCAAGTACAATTACGCTGCCTCATTTGTTCAGACAGGTATTTGAATCGGCAGGCAGACGCATGGAGGACTATGTGACCATTGAACGCTTGAAGCAGGCGACGCGCAATGTGTTTGCAGATGGCTCTATTGTTGATTTAACCGATTCAATGACTGCGACGGCTGCACAAATCGAGTTATACAGCAAGGAGGATGCGGCCGCTTATAGCGATTTCTGCGCAGAGGCGGCACGTTTATACCGTCTGTCTGACGAACGGTTTCTCGGCAAGCTGCTTCTCGGACTTAAGGACAAGCTGGATCCGAGGCTTGCGGCAGCCTTCCTTCAAGTAAAGCCGCTGAAAACCTTACAGCAATTATTGCGCCGTTATTTTCGGCATCCGAATACGCTGGCGATGCTCGGCAGATATGCGACCTACGTAGGAAGCTCACCTTACTCCTCGCCGGCAATATTTGCGATGCTTGCTCATATCGAAAGCGAGCTTGGCATTTACAGTGTGCGCGGAGGTACCTATGCGATTGCAGAAGCTTTCGCTAAGCTTGCGGAGGAGCTCGGAGTTACCATCGAGACTAATGTGCGAGTCAATCAAATCATGGTCATAAACGGCAAGGCTGACGGTGTCGAGACAGAAAAGGGTTACTATCCTGCCGATATCGTTCTTGCTAACGGAGATTTTCTAACCATTCACAGCAGCCTCATCGCGCCGGAGCACCGCCCTTCAGTTCCGAATGCCAAAATCGATCGTTACGAGCCTTCGCTTTCAGGCTTCGTGCAGCTGATCGGACTCCGGAGGACCTTCGAGCAGCTGCTTCATCATACCGTCTTTTACCCCTCGCACTATGAAGAGGAGTTCAACAGCATCTTTACCAAGCTAAAGCCTCCGAGCGAGCCTGCTGTCTATATTTGCAATGCGGCAGTATCTGATCGCACAGCTGCGCCTGAAGGAGCCAGCAGCTTATTTGTACTCGTCAATGCTCCGTATGTTTCACAAGCCTGGAGTTGGGAGCGAGAAACCGAAAATTATGCTATGCTTGTACGTAAAAGGCTTGCAGCATGCGGTATAGAAGGTTTAGAGCAAGCGGATGTAACAATCACCTATACACCGGAGCAACTGGAGCGGGATACATCGGCGCATCGGGGAGCGATTTATGGCATTTCGTCGAATGGAGCAAGACAGACTTTTTTTCGTCCGTGCAATCGTTCCAAGGATGTTGAAGGGCTTTGGTTTGCGGGCGGAACGACTCATCCTGGTGGAGGAACGCCAATTGTATCCTTATGCGGTCAGCTTGTGGCCGAGGAGCTTATAAAGCAGTATAAGACGGATTAAAGCGTGAAGCGAAAGAAGAGCAATGCTGCGTTGCAAGTCGCGTAGCGTTATCGCTTGGGAGGAATAAGCATGACAGTGGATCAGCAGGATGCTACTGCAAAGCGCAAAGGGGAGCATATCCGAATATGCTTGCAGGAGCAGGTCAATAGCGTTGGGATTGATACCGGCTTACAGCGATATCGGTTTAAGCATAATGCGCTGCCCGAGCTTTCCTATCACGAGGTGAGCTTGGAAACGGAATGGTTTGGCAAGAAGCTGAATGCGCCTTTGCTCGTTAGCTCGATGACAGGCGGGACAGATGAAGCCGGAGCCATTAACCGTCGATTGGCGGTGGCGGCCGAGGAGCGAGGCTGGGCAATTGGGCTGGGCTCTATGCGCGCTGCGATTGAGAATGAACAGCTGGGCGCTTCTTTCTCGATTCGGAAGCTTGCGCCTACGGTTCCGGTTATTGCCAACTTTGGCGCCGTACAATTTAATTATGGTTATGGCCCTGAAGCATGCCGCAGAGCGGTAGAAATCGCAGAAGCGGATGCGCTTGTGCTCCATCTCAACAGCATGCAAGAGGTGTTCCAGCCTGAGGGAGATACCGATTTTCGCAGCCTATTGCATGCGATTGAGCAGGTGTGCAGGTCGCTGCATGTTCCAGTAGGTGTGAAGGAGGTAGGCTGGGGCATTGACGGCGATACGGCAGCAGCCTTGTACGAAGCAGGCGTTTCCTTTATCGATGCTGCGGGAGCGGGCGGAACCTCATGGAGCCAGGTTGAGAAATTTAGATCAAGCGATGCCATACGGCGGCAGGCGGCAGAAGCCTTTGCCGACTGGGGCATCCCAACGGCGGAAAGTGTAATTGAGATTCGTGAAAGGCTGCCTGATACGATGGTTATTGCCAGCGGCGGCTTGCGAAATGGTGTAGATGCGGCTAAAGCAATTGCGCTCGGAGCGGATATCGCAGCTTTCGGACGGGTGCTGCTGCCTCAGGCAGCCGGCCTTAGCAGCCAAATTGCACAGGAGCTGCTGCTGCAGCAATTCGAGCGGATCGAATTTGAGCTAAGGACAGCAATGTTCGGCATTGGCGCTGGCAGCATAAGCTCGCTTCGTCAGACGAATAGATTGATTCGCAAATAGCGGAGCGACCAATCGCATATAGAAATGGCTGGAATGCCTGCTTTGCAGCAGGCGAACCGGCCGTTTTTTTTATTTTACAGCGTTACTGTTGTAAATTGTGCAGTCAAACTATTCTTATAACGGAAGTAATGTAAAGTAGGTTGTTCTGGAAGAAACAACTATGAACTGCTAGTATATTCAAAATGCTATTGGCTCTAAAGATCTGGAATTGGTACACTATGTAGACCCGGCTAAGAATTGATGAACCGTTCTTCAATCACGTTTGCAATGTACCCGAGCCACAAGTTCTTCTATTAACGAATCCAGCAACAGTTGAAGGAACGATGAAAAGGTTAAATGTCGCTCAATTGTCTATGGTGGAATTTGCAGAACAAATGGAGCGTGAAATGGGCGTGCAAATCGGAAATCCATTAAAAACATTGGTAACTGATCTTGAATCGAAATTGTATGCTTAATATAAGTCAGGGAAGAGGAAATGAAAATGACTAAACATGAAACTACGCTGCGCGTACAAAATGGCCAGAATGTGCCAGCAGAGCAGGAAGCAGTACCGTCGGTCGTACTGCAGGAGGGGTGGATTCAAGTCAAAATGCCCGTTCCTTTCTCGCTGAGGTGGGTGAACAGCTATCTTGTGCCTGAAGCGGAGGGCTACACGCTGATCGATCCAGGCTTGCGGACCGAGGATGCGATTCAGGTCTGGGATGCGGTGCTGCAGAAGCACGCAATGCAATGGACGGACATTACTCGGATTATCATTACGCATCAGCATCCAGACCATTACGGTCTCGCCGGCTATGTGCAGAAGAAGAGCGGAGCTCCGGTGCTTATGACTCGCCGCTCACACGCTTATGCGCTTAGGCTATGGAGCGAGGAGAGTAAGTTTGCGGGGCAAATGCAGGAGCTGTACAAGGAGCACGGGATGCCGGAAGAACTGACAGAGGCGATTGCGGATAACCTGGCCACCTTTGTTGCCATGGTTTCGCCTCAGCCTGAGGTGTCCTATATCGAAGCGGAAAGCAGGCTCCAGCTTGGAGGAATGAACTGGCTGATGATCGATGCGCCGGGCCATGCTGATGGGCAAGTATGCTTCTATTCAGAGGAGCGTGCTTGGATGATTTGCGGTGATCAGGTGCTGCCGAAAATTACACCTAACGTTAGCGTTGTGCCAGGGGTGGACGGGGATCCGCTGGATGCGTTTCTGAGCAGCTTGGACGAGCTCAAGCAATATGAAGTGAAGCTTGCTTTTCCCGGTCATAGAGATCCTTTTACGGATTTCACTGGACGAATAGTGGAGCTCCAGCTGCATCATGAGCGCAGGCTTAATCGCATGTGCAAGCTGCTCGCAGAGGAGTCCCTCACCGCCTACAGCATGTGCGAGACGCTGTTCGGCAGCCATCTGCGGGAGAATGCTCACAACCTCCGCTTTGCGATGTCAGAGACGCTTGCTCATTTGCTCTACTTAGAGCGGCGAAATCGGATAAGCTCGGAATGTAGAGACGGCGTATATCTATTTTCTGCAATTATGCCTTAACAATCGCGGAATTCCTTCGTAGAAATAGTTCTCCTATAGAAGAATCATCTTTGGTTTTTTATTCGTGTTGCCAATAGAGCGTCGCTTACAGGTCATCAGCTGTGAGGGGATGCTCTATTGTTGTTTTATTGAACGAATAAGATGCGCATAAAGCAATAGAACATCATAATAATGAGGATTTAATCCATTTTTAAAATATATATTGCGACACATATAAATATATGTTACATATTAATTAACGGAAAAACGTCATCGTCTAGGCTAATTATCGATTCCGTCATCAGAAATTAGAGGGAGATTGGACAATGGAGAGAGAATTAGCACTGGAGCTTGTGCGTGTAACTGAATTGGCGGCGCTCGCCTCTGCACCTTGGATGGGAAGAGGAGATAAGAACAGCGCGGATGGCGCTGCAACCTCGGCGATGCGAGCGATGTTTGATTCGGTATCGATTCGCGGAACGGTTGTGATCGGCGAAGGAGAAATGGATGAGGCGCCGATGCTCTATATTGGAGAAGAGGTTGGAAGCCTGAATGGTCCGGAGGTCGATGTTGCGGTCGACCCGCTGGAAGGAACGGAAATCGTAGCGAAGGGCTTGAATAATGCCATGTCCGTTATCGCGGTAGCAGGCAAAGGCCAACTACTGCATGCGCCGGATATGTATATGGAGAAGCTTGCTTTCGGACCCGCGCTTGTTGGCAAGCTAAGCATTACGGATCCGATGGAAGTGACGCTTCACAAGGCGGCCGAGTCTTTAAACAAAAAGGTTTCAGACTTAACTGTTATGATCTTGGACCGTATCCGGCACGAAGCGATCGTAAAGGTGCTTCGCAAGGTCGGTGTACGGATTAAATTTTTATCGGATGGCGATGTTGCTGGCGCTATGGCTCCAGCTTTTCCCGAGGCGGGCATCGATTTGTATGTAGGCTCTGGCGGCGCACCGGAGGGCGTGCTGGCAGCAGCGGCCTTGAAATGCCTGGGCGGGGAGCTGCAGGCAAGGCTTATGCCTGCGGACGGAACGGAATATAACCGCTGCGTACAGATGGGAATCGAGGATCCTTATCGCGTGCTGACGATGGAGGATATGATCGGGACAGGCGATGTTTATTTTGCGGCAACGGGCGTAACGCCAGGCGAATTTTTGGGCGGGGTACGGTATTTCCCTGACGAACGGGCGGAGACGCATTCGATCGTCATGCGGGCGAAGACGAGAACCATTCGCTTCGTGCGTTCACTGCATTACTTGCCGAATAAAACTTTTTTGCGAAATAACGGCTAAACCAAAAAGGGCTGCTTTTAAAGGTCAATTGACCATAATAGCAGCCCTGTTTGCGCATCGCAAAGGCTTGGACATATAACCATTATTTATGTAAGGAATATTCCTTTGTCAAAGCATGGATTATTATCGGCTGCCAGGTATAAACTTCTTCAACCAGTTGCCGAAGCTTGCCGGATTACGGGTTTGAATGAGTACGATACCTTCGCCGCGGAAACGGCAGACTAAACCTTCGCCGCTGGTGAAGCTGGACAGCCAGCCCTTGGAGGCCTTTTCGATCGTATAATCCACGTAGCTCGGCCAAGCGACTAAGTGTCCGTTATCGACGACAACCTCTTCGCCGGCACTCAATTGCAAAGCGTGAATGGCTCCATAGGAGGATAGAAACACCGTACCTCTGCCGCTGATTTCAACGATAAAAAAGCCTTCTCCGGACAATAAACCTCTGCTTAAATTTTGCATTTTCGTATTCACTTCTATTCCGCTTGTACCGGCCAGAAACCCATCCTTTTGAACATAAAGCTTGTAAGAGCCATCGAGCTCGATCGCTTCAATGTCCCCGAGAGAAGGGGGAGCAAGGAGAACCTCGCCTTGTCCCCTAGCAGCTGTCATTTCCTGAAAAAAGAAGGTTTCACCGCTGAGCATTCTTCCTAATCCGCGCATAATGCCGCCGTCTACCGTTCCCTTCAGATCGATGCTTGGCGACATGGAAACCATTGCGCCCATCTCTGCCTTCACATGTTCACCAGGGTTTAGCTGAACCTTCAGCATCGCAAATGCGCCCTTATAAAATATATCATATTTCATGGCATGACCTCCTACAAGGTTTGTGAAGCAAACCTGCTTCGAAAGCATAAGCTTAAGGTTTGTGAAGCAAACCTGCTTCGAAAGCATACCTTAAGCTTATGCTCTTTCTTCGTTTAGTCGAGCGGAGGCTCCATAGCGCCTTCTCTCTCCGCTTGCATGCGATGCGCGATCCGGCTTGCTGCCGAGGCGGCGATCGCCCCTACTATATCATCCAGGAACGTGTGGATCTCACCGTCGGTTTTGCTGTTAAGCTTGACGAGAATGCCAGGCTTCAGCTTATCGACATAACCGAAATTCGTGAAGCCAATGCTGCCATACACGTTGACAATCGACAACGCCAAAATTTCGTCGCAGCCATACAAGCTCTCATCATGCTTAATCATATCTTGGAGCGGCGCCATCAGCTTGCCTTCCTCTGCCAGCATATCAAGCTGAATGCCGGTCAAAACGGCGTTTTGAACCTCGCGCTTCGATAGTACAGCTTCGACATGAACGATACAATCCTCTGGAGTCAGGTTGGGGAAATAGTCTTTTTGCAAAAAATGAACGAGCTCGGCGATCGCCATTTTCGTTACACCGCGTTTGGCGAGCCATTCATCGGTTGCTTCGGCTACTTTACGGCTATTAAGGCTGTAGATGCTAGGATCGGACACGGTTGGGTACCCCCTTGTGATTTTATGGACAAAACTGGTCTAAAACAGGGAAGGGCTCGTATACATAGTACTACAAATAAGGAGTTGTACAAAGCCGCCAGGCAAAACTTGATGAGGGAGGAAAGGTCAATATGATTCAAAAAAGATGGATTCGGGGTGCTTTGATCACTGGAGTGCTTGTGTTGCCCGTTATTGCTGCAGGCTGTGGACTGTTCTCGCAGGAGGCTGGCAAAGCTATAGATCCTCCGCAGGTTGAAATGATGGAGGGGATCGAGGATGCAGAAACGGGACAGGCTGCCGAGCAGGGTACAGGAACACAAATGACGGTATACCTGGAAGACCGAAATGGTTACTTGGCTCCTGTCTCGCTCCAGACGACGCTTGACGCGAATGAAATCGCCGCACAACGGGCGCTGGAAATGATGGTCGATGGTGGAAGCTATGCAAGCCAGCTCCCCAAGGAATTCCGCGCGATGATTCCGCAGGGCACACAAATCAAATCCTATCAGTACGATAAAGAGCAAAAGCTGGCCATTGTCGAGTTTTCTGAACCGTTCAGTAATTACAACCTACAAGATGAACGGAAAATTGTCGAAGCTATCACTTGGACATTGACGGCCATACCTGGCATTGAAGGCGTGGAGCTCTGGTATGAAGGCGCCAAGCTTCCAGAAATGCCGGTCGATGCTTACCCGCTGGATCAGAAGCTTACAAGGAAGATTGGCATTAACATCGAAGCGGCAGAGGGAGTTAACTACGCGCAATCAACACCAGTTACATTATATTTCTCGTCGAGAACCTTGAACGATGAGCATTACTACGTCCCGGTCACCCGGCTTGTGGAACGCTCACAATCGCCAACTGAGGCTGCACTTGAACAATTAATTTCAGGCCCGCTTAACAAAAAAGAGCTGACCAGCGTCATTTTACCGGATATTGTGGTCAAGCAAATTGAACAGGAGGGCGATGTCATAACGGTCGATCTTCAGGACGATTTCTATGTAGCAGGACAAAAGCTGCCGGCTGAGATGCTTCAAGCGCTAGTTCTCTCCATTACGGAAAACACAGGCGCAGCCTCCGTTCAAATTAAGTTGAACGGTGAAGCCAATATCGTCGATGATGCGAATAAATCCTACACCGAGCCAGTCGGCAGGCCTCATCACGTGAACGCCATCAAATCATAATCTCAATGCTGAGGGAGACACCGGTCTCCCTCTTTTGCTTAAATGGATGGCGACAGGATGATGTTCGAATTGCAATAACCAAAATTTCAGGTGACAAATCCCGAACCGCATATCGCGTGATAACAAGCGCCTAACCTGATGATTTTGGCCGTTCTACCGGAGAAAGAGTGACAACTTGGTTCCTTTTCTAATCGCTGCGAGTGCAATTCGCATGGTACTTTGGTAAAATAGGAACGATTATAAACTCAGGAGGCATAAGGCATGCGAAATGACGGTCGGCAAACGAACCAGCTTCGGCCAGTTACTATAACGACAGGTGTAAATAAATACGCGGAGGGCTCCGTTCTAATCGAGGTTGGCGATACGAAGGTTTTGTGTACCGCGAGCGTTGAGGAGCGTGTCCCCCCTTTCATGAAAGGTCAAGGCAAGGGCTGGATCAATGCAGAGTACGCCATGCTTCCGCGCGCTACTCATACGCGTAATATACGTGAAGCGGCGAAAGGCAAGCTGACCGGTCGCACGATGGAAATACAACGCTTGATCGGACGGGCGCTGCGCTCGGTCGTTAATTTGCAGGCGCTCGGCGAACGCACAATTACGCTGGACTGCGATGTTATTCAAGCAGATGGAGGTACACGTACGACCTCCATCACTGGCGCATTTATCGCGCTTTGCCTGGCTGTCCAGAAAATATCGGAAAAAACGCAGTTTGCTAAATTCCCGATAACCGATTTCCTGGCTTCAGTCAGCGTTGGCGTCATTTCGGAGAAAGCGATGCTCGATCTGAATTACGAGGAGGACTCCAAGGCAAAGGTCGACATGAATGTTGTCATGACTGGCAGCGGCAAATTTGTTGAAGTACAGGGGACGGGCGAGGATGCGCCATTTTCACGCGACGAGCTGAATCAATTGCTGGCGCTGGGTGAACAAGGCATCGCGGAGCTAATCGGTAAGCAGCGCGAGGTGCTCGGGCCATTGGCGGATCGTATCGGAGGGTAGCCATCATGTCGAAGTCTTCTGTTTTA
Organism: Paenibacillus praedii; assembly: GCF_049725345.1. Taxonomy (NCBI): domain Bacteria; kingdom Bacillati; phylum Bacillota; class Bacilli; order Caryophanales; family Paenibacillaceae; genus Paenibacillus; species Paenibacillus praedii. The sequence continues at coordinate 58,127 of NZ_JBMWAM010000013.1, forward strand.
TCGAATGAAGTCATCGTTGTTGCAACCAAAAATGCCGGTAAAGTAAAGGAATTTGCCCATGCCTTTGAGAAGCTGGGTATACGTATAACTAGCCTGCTCGATTATCCGCAAATTCCGGATATTATCGAGGATGGCGCGACATTTGCAGCTAATGCGCGCATCAAAGCGAAAACAACGGGCGATGCGCTCGGCGTGCCGGTGCTCGCGGATGATTCAGGATTGCGCGTCGACTTGTTAAACGGAGAGCCGGGCGTTTATTCGGCTCGTTATGCAGGCGAAGGAGCTTCGGACAGCGACAACAATGCGAAGCTAATCGTTGAGCTTGAAGGGCTGTACGCCAGCGGTCAGCAGCCTTTGCTGGGGGTGCTCCCTGACGGCTCTCGCTTGCTAAGTAAAGCGCAGTTCGTATGCGCATTAGCCCTTTATAATCCTGGGACGGGTGAGTTCATTGAAGCTGAGGGGACAGCGGACGGCTTTATTACGGATCGCCCCCATGGCTCAGGAGGCTTTGGCTATGATCCGCTATTCTGGCTGCCAGAGCTGAATTGCGGTATAGCAGAGCTAACAAAGGAAGAGAAGCAGCAAATCAGCCATCGCGGAGAAGCGCTTAGACAGCTTCTTCCATTGCTGGAGCAGGCTTAATTTAAGACAAATGTAAAATACCCCCGGGTGCGTCTCCCTGCTCTGCAGGAATAGAGGTGCACGGGGGTATTTCTTTTTTGTGGCCGTCAGAATAAGGCTGCTTCCGATTGGCTTAACCGATGACAATCTTGTAATGCTTCATCCAAATATTCACCTGATAGAGATAAGCGAATAGCTGAGGTCCGGACATCAGCTGGCCGAACCAAGGAATGTTCGATTTCGCGGTATCCGATTCTGCCAGCTCCCTGACCTTTTTCACATTGATAAGCGGCAGGAGCGGGGAACTGGAGTCGTTCAGCACATCCAACAGCAAGCCCTTGACTGCTGTTAAATAATTCGGATTATGCGTTTTTGGATAGGGACTTTTTTTGCGGGTAAGAACATCTTCAGGAAGAACGCCGCGCAGCGCTTTGCGCAGGATGCCCTTTTCCCGATCGCCGGACGTCTTGATTTCCCAAGGGATGTTCCATACATATTCAACTAACCGATGATCGCAGAAAGGAACGCGCACCTCAAGCCCAGCCGCCATGCTCATCCTGTCCTTGCGGTCGAGCAGCGTAGGCATAAAGCGCGTAATGTTCAAATAGGACATTTGACGCATTTTTTTCAGTTCCTTACTCTCGCTATCAAGATGAGGAACCTCAGCTATCGCCTGCGCGTAACGATCGCCAATGTAATCAAGCGGCTTGATCCAAGCCGAGACGTCAGGCGCAAGCAGATCGGCCCGCATGGCCGAGGCGAGCGACCAAGGGAAGGTGTCAGCGTTCAATGCCTCCTCGCGGTGAAACCAGGGGTAACCGCCGAAGATTTCATCTGCCGCTTCGCCGGATATCGCGACGGTGGCATCCTTTTTGATTTCATGGCAGAAGAGAAGCAGGGAGGCGTCGACATCGGCCATGCCGGGCAGGTCGCGGGCAAAGGTTGCTGCTTTCAAAGCGCCGATAAGCTCGGGCGTATCGAATTGAATCGGATGATGAACCGTGCCCAGATGCGAGGTCATGCGCTGAATCCAAGGAGCGTCGCTGTTGGGCTGGAAAGCATGCGCCTGAAAGTGCTTGTCGTTATCCGTGTAATCGACCGAATAGGTATGGACATTTCCTTGGCCGTTCTCGTTATAGTATTGAACGGCGAGCGTCGTCAGAGCGCTGGAATCGAGTCCGCCTGAGAGAAGCGTGCATACCGGCACGTCCGAAACGAGCTGTCGTTCCACGGTATCCTTCAGCAGCTCGCGCACATGCTCGGCGGTTGCATCTACATTTTGCGCATGCGGTTTGCTTTCCAACTGCCAATAAGTAACGGTTTTGACGCCTTCGCGGCTAACCGATATGCATTTTCCGGGCCTTAGCTCGCTGATTTGTTTATATACGCCATGACCTGGCGTGCGCGCCGGACCAAGAATGAATATTTCGGCCAAGCCCTCCGCTCCGACCTCTGGCTTCACTGCCGGATGCGCCAAAATGCACTTTTGCTCCGAGCCAAAAATAAACAGCCCATCTTGCGTGCTATAGAACAGAGGCTTGACACCAAGCCTGTCACGGGCGAGAAACAGCTCCTGCTCGGCGACATCCCATATCGCGAAAGCGAATATGCCGTTAAAGCGCTCGACACATGCTTTTCCCCACTCCATAAAAGCGACTAACAGCACTTCTGTATCGCAGCTAGTCGTAAACGATCTTCCTCTGCTTTCCAATTCCTTGCGAAGCTCGAGTGCATTATATAACTCTCCATTGTAGACAACGACATATTTATCATCGCCTGTATAACGAATCATCGGCTGAGCGCCGTTTTCGGGATCAATAACGGAGAGACGCCGATGGCCTAACGCGCAATGCGCCGATATCCACGTGCCGGAAGCGTCGGGACCGCGCGGCGCAAGCGTGTCGGTCATTTTTTCTAAGCTCTCGCTTTGCATAGTCAGATCGCGGTTCCAGTCGATCCAGCCGGTAATTCCACACATCCATCTCATTCCTTTCTTTTGCGGGTCTCAAAGTAGCGATAATATCCGTTATATGCGGAAAAAAGGAATAAAATGTCTGTCCAAAGGGGGAAGCTAGAGGTGGTTGTGCAGGTATGGGAAGCAGGAAAGGAGCAATTGAGAAATGAGTGAGCACACAGCAGACAATGACGGACGCAAGCCCTACTTTGTTTCAGTCCAGGCAGGACAAATATTGGAGGACCCGAAGGCTGCCGCTTATGAGCTTGAAGTATTTTTAAATGAAGAAGAGCACATTAAGCTGCGGGAGCTGCTCGATGAGCTGTCAAGCATGGATGAAGCGCAAACGTTTCATTTTGCTGCAACTCCTTTTGAAACCAATGACGATAACCAGTTAAATGCAGGCTATGACGGTATCCTTCAGCAGATTTACAGGCAGCTTTACGAGAATGGGACGGATAAGACGAAACAGCATATCGAATCGATGCAGCTGTTATAACAAAGTGAGCGGGAGGTTTATGACGTTGCAGGTAATCGAAGCGCATGTGCGGCAGGCTGTTGAACGGGATGGCATTCGCTGCGGAGAGGTTGAGGTCAAAACGGATGAAGCAGGCGCGCCAAATGTTCTAGTCTACTTTTCTTTGTCGCAGGACAATGATTTCGACATGTCGTCCATCGTTCGCAATGATGCGAATGCGGAGACGGACTGGTTTGATAACAATATGCACCAGGCCTTTGAGGAAATAACGGTCAACGCCTTTCAGAACGTCAACATGAAGACGAACTGGGGAGCACGCGAGGCATTCAAAGAGCAGGTGCTTTCAAGCGGACGGGTGAGAGAAGAGCTTGCCGCACTGCTTGAGCAAGCGGATTGATGATGAGCGGCTGCTTTAACTGGTCAATCGGCCAGAGAAGCAGTCTTTTTTATTTTACAAAAGCTATTCTATTAAATGAATGAAAATAATGATATAATGCTTCAAAAAATAGTGGAGGGTTTTCGTTTTGCAAAAGCTAGTATTTTTCGTAGGTGTAGCAGGCACAGGCAAGACAACGGTAGCTAGAAAGCTGTCTGATCGCATACCCGCAGCATTCCTTGACCGGGATACGATTGGCGGCAGATTCGTAGAAGCGATTCTAGAGCTCAAGGGTCTCGATAAGCGCGACCGCGATTCAGAGTTCTATAAGAAGCATCTGCGAGATTTGGAGTACGATACAGCTAAGGATGTATGTATTGAAAATTTAGCGGCTGGCCAAAATGTGTTTATGATTTCCCCGTTTACAGCCGAACTCAAAAACAAAGAGTGGCTTGAAGAGGTCCTTGCGGCGGCCGGTTTAACGAAGCAGCAGGTAGATGTGAAGGTTATTGCGGTGACGCTGCAGGATATGGAGCTGCAAAAGAATCGTATCGTCAGCCGCCAAACGGAGCGAGACCAATGGAAGCTGGATAACTGGGGCGACTTTGAGAAGCGCATCGAGTTTGTACCGCAAATTAATTGGGATATTCCGTCCTCATCCATTTTAGTTTTTGATAACAGCGGAGAGCTAACCAACGAGAAGTCAGAGCAGTTGTATCGTTTCGTTAATGATAAGCAGCCGACCTTGTCGGTATAGTGCTGCAAACAGAAAAGGCTGATTCATCAGGTGACTATTCGCACTGAGAAGCGGCCTTTTTTGTCCTTGATTATAACGCTTGTGCTTGCAGGGGGAGTCCCTATTACCGCTGCGTCGATTGCGCATCGGAAGGCGCAAGCGGCAGCTGCACGTATAGCTGATCGCTGAAAACAAACAAAAAAAACCTCCCGGAAGGATGGTTTTTGTTTAATGTATATGGCGTCCTGGGAGGGATTCGAACCCCCGACCAACGCCTTAGAAGGGCGTTGCTCTATCCAGCTGAGCTACCAGGACACAAGTAAGAATATACCACATAAGATCATTTGTTTGCAAGCTAAAATTATTGCAAGCAAGAAAAAATTAAAAAGGAGCAATTGATCCCGCAAGAATCGCCAATTTATTTTTTCTTTTTCACTTACCATGGTATAATCTTACGCGAGATCAAAAGAATGAACAAACGGAGCGATCATAAGGCGGTGTTACCATAACGACTCCCAACGACACACAAGGCGACAACAAGGATAACGTTTATTTGTTCCCTAGCATGCTGGACCATTATCAGATTCAATTGACCCGCATGCTAGAAGCGGAGCAATACGGGGAGGCTAAGGAGTTGCTGCGCTTCCTGTTGCAATGCCAAGGCGAGGATGAGCGCCATTATGAAGAGTGGAACAGCCTACTGACTTGGCTCGATATGGCTTTTCCCGAAGCAGAACCTGGACAGGCGCATACGGGAGAACTGGGAGCGAAGCCGGAGGAGGAAGAGGAAGAACTGCTGCGCGAGCAAATCTTTAATCCACCGGACCAGGATGACGCTTATGTCAATCAGGTGCTTTATATTATGCAGCACCATCCCATGATCGACCAACAAATACTTGCCCTGGAGCGCGCCGCTTATATCCAATCTCCACATATTGATGATACGATAAAGGAATGGCTTCAAGGTCAGCGGGTACATTCAGTCGTGCAGTTTAAGGCTCTTCAATGCTTGCGGAGAAGAGGGGCTGAAGGCGTTCTTAATCTTGATCGGCTTGGAGAGATGACCGAGCTGGAAATAGAGGAAACTCCGTTATCCATGGATGATTTTCCGTCTGCAGTCAGTCGAATCCTTGAGCGAACGGAGCGGGTTGCAGAGGTGGACGATCCGACCCTTCCGCATTTTGCAAGGGAGCTTTGGAAGGAAAGTCTTCAATATTTGTATGGCACTGCCGCTTATTATTGGATGCTGAGGGAAGATGAGGATACGGTCGATTGCTTCGCCGCCGCGCTTCATTTGACGCTGCTGCTTACCGTATACGGTTCAGCCAATGATGATGATATTCGGGATACATATGGCATTTCCGAGAGCTTAAGATTTCGTTATGAACAAGCCTGCCGAGCACTCAGACAGGTTGCCGTTTTACAGCAATCCGGGGACGATGAACCTCAGTCTTGAAAAGCTTGTCTATCTTGTTTATAATAGAATGGTTTATGAAACGTGAAAAAACTAGTGATGCATGAGCATTTTCGGAGGGGAAGGCATAAAATGAAAGCAACATGGGAAAAAATAGACAAGAACATCGTATCGATTGACGTTGAGGTAGAAACGGAAAAGGTAGCAGATGCTCTTGATCAAGCGTTTAAGAAGGTCGCTCAGAAAGTGAACGTACCTGGATTCCGTAAAGGTAAAGTGCCGCGCGGCATTTTTGAATCCCGTTTTGGCGTGGAGAGCTTGTACCAGGATGCTATCGATATCCTGCTGCCAGAAGCTTACACAGCGGCTGTACAAGAAAACAGTCTTGAGCCGGTTGACCGTCCTGAGATTGACGTTGAGCAATTCGCAAAAGGCCAAACATTCAAATTCAAAGCAAAGGTAATCGTTAAGCCGGAAGTAACGCTCGGCGAATACAAAGGCCTGGAAGTTGAAGCGGCGTCGGCTGAAGTGACAGAAGAAGAAGTGACTGCTGAGCTGGAGCGTTTGCAGCAGCGTCATGCTGAGCTTTCGGTTATTGAGGAAGGCGCGGCTGAGAACGGCGATATCACGGTTATTGATTTCGACGGCTACGTGGATGGCGAGCAATTCGAAGGCGGTCAAAGCGAGCGTTATTCGCTTGAGCTTGGTTCGAACTCTTTCATTCCTGGCTTTGAAGAACAAGTCGTAGGCATGCAGATCGGCGATTTCAAGGACGTTAATGTTACGTTCCCTGAAAGCTACCATGCGGAGAACCTTGCAGGCAAAGAAGCTGTATTTAAAGTGAAATTGCATGAAATCAAACGCAAAGTGCTTCCAGCGCTGGATGACGAATTTGCGAAGGATGTCAGCGAATTCGATACGCTTGAAGAGTACAAGCAGGACTTGGTAAACAAGCTGAAGGAGCGCAAGGAGAAGGAAGCTGAGCAAGCTCGCGAGATCGCAGTAGTGGATAAAGCTACCGAAGCGGCAGAGGTTGAAATTCCTGAGCCGATGATCGATACGGAAACCGACTACATGATCAAGGATTTCGAGAACCGTCTAAGCATGCAAGGGATGAACATGGATCTTTACTACCAGTTCTCCGGGCAAAATGAGGCAGCTCTTCGTGATCAAATGCGCGCAGATGCGCAGAAGCGCGTTCGCAACAACTTGGTGCTGGACGCTATTGCGAAGGCAGAAGGCATAGTTGCAACGGATGAGGATGTAACGGCTGAGCTTGAGACGTTATCCAAATCGTATAACCGTCCTGCTGAAGAGCTTCGTACAATCTTTACGCAAAATGGCAACCTGAGCAACCTGCAAGAGGATATTTCGCTTCGGAAAACAATCAAGTTCTTGTTGGACAACAGCAAGACTGTTTAATGATCGACATAACTGAATTTAATTAATAGGTTTACCCAGAATAAGGCACGTTACCGATACGTGCCTTATTCTGACCCTACATATGAAAATGTGCTTGAAACTGGACGTTAATCTCCGTACATATCGAACGGCCGTCATCGTATACTGTATTATTGGAAAAATGACATGAATACAATGACGTGATACAATAAGTAAGCAAGTAAACAAAGTCATAAATGAAAAGAGGTTGGTCGCATGAATCTGGTACCGGTCGTAGTCGAACAAACAAATCGCGGGGAACGTTCTTACGATATTTACTCCCGTTTGTTGAAGGACCGCATTATATTCCTAGGGAGTGCAATCGATGATGATGTTGCAAATTCTGTCATTGCACAGCTGCTGTTTCTGGCGGCCGACGATCCAGAAAAGGACATTCATCTGTATATCAATTCTCCCGGCGGCTCCGTGACGGCGGGTATGGCTATATTCGATACGATGCAGTATATTAAGCCGGAAGTGTCCACCATTTGTATGGGCATGGCGGCAAGCATGGGCTCGCTTCTTCTTACTGCGGGCGCGAAGGGCAAGCGTTTTGCGCTTCCTAACGCAGAGGTTATGATTCACCAGCCGCTTGGCGGCGTGCGTGGTCAAGCCTCTGATATCAAAATTCATGCGGATTGGATTTTGAAAACGAAACAAAAGCTAAATCAGATTTACGTAGATCGCACCGGACAGCCTTATGACAAAATCGACCGCGATACCGACCGTGACAATTTCATGAGCGCGGAAGAGGCTCTTGCCTACGGTTTGATTGACAAGGTGATTACAGCACCGGTATCGACGATTTAATCGAAGGGGTGATTAAATGTTTAAATTCAACGACGAAAAAGGTCAGCTGAAATGCTCGTTCTGCGGTAAATCGCAGGATCAAGTACGTAAGCTGGTAGCCGGTCCCGGCGTCTATATATGCGATGAGTGTATTGAGCTTTGCACGGAGATCGTTGAGGAGGAGCTCGGCAACGAGGAAGAGCTTGATCTGAAGGATATTCCAAAGCCGAAAGATATCCGCGGGATTCTTGATTCTTATGTCATTGGCCAAGAGTTTGCGAAGAAGTCTTTATCCGTAGCGGTTTACAACCACTACAAGCGGATTAACTCCGGCAGCAAGATCGAGGACGTTGAGCTTCAGAAGAGTAATATTCTGCTGCTAGGTCCAACGGGCTCTGGTAAGACGCTGCTTGCACAGACAATGGCGAAGATTTTGAACGTTCCATTTGCAATAGCAGATGCTACATCGCTGACAGAAGCCGGCTATGTGGGCGAGGACGTTGAGAACATACTACTTAAGCTTATACAAGCGGCAGATTACGATGTAGAGAAAGCCGAACGCGGCATTATTTATATCGATGAGATTGATAAAGTGGCGCGCAAATCGGAAAATCCTTCGATTACGCGCGATGTATCGGGAGAGGGCGTACAGCAAGCGCTCTTGAAAATATTAGAAGGTACGGTTGCATCCGTTCCGCCGCAGGGTGGACGCAAGCATCCGCATCAAGAATTCATTCAAATCGATACGACGAACATCCTGTTCATTTGCGGCGGCGCATTCGATGGGCTTGAATCGTTGATTAAACGCCGGATCGGCAAAAAGGTTATCGGCTTCAACTCCAGTGGAGAAATGCAAAAGGATTTGAAACCAGGCGAATACTTGACGATGGTTCTGCCAGAGGATTTGCTGAAATTCGGGCTTATTCCAGAGTTTGTTGGTCGTCTGCCTGTTATCTCTACTCTGGAGCCGCTTGATGAGCCAGCACTCGTTCGGATCCTGTCCGAACCGAAGAATGCGCTTGTTAAGCAATACCAGAAGCTGCTTGAAATGGATAATGTGAAGCTTGATTTCGAGCCAGCCGCACTTGATGCGATTGCGAAGGAAGCGATCAAACGGAACACAGGCGCCCGCGGATTGCGTGCGATCATCGAAGGCATTATGCTAGAGGTTATGTATGAGGTGCCGTCACGTGATGACGTCAGCACATGTCTAATTACGGAGCAAACCGTAAAGGAAAAAATTATGCCTGAGCTTGCCGCAAAAAAAGGTAAGAAAAAAGAAGAGAGCGCGTAACTTCACTACCGTCATTGTCTCCACCCTGTGGCTACCAGTCATAGGGTGGACTTTGACGTTCATGGGAGAGATCTGATTATGTACTTACGTCAAGATACGGTAGCGGTTAAAGTCGGCGATCTTACGATTGGCGGCAGCAATGAGGTTATTATTCAAAGTATGTGCACGACGAAAACAGCGGATGTCGAGGCGACAGTCGCAGAAATTTTGCGTCTGGAGGAAGCCGGCTGTCAGGTTGTGCGCGTAACCGTCAACAACAAGGAAGCGGCAGAAGCTATTAAAGAGATTAAGAAGCGTATTCATATTCCTCTCGTCGCGGATATTCATTTTGACTATCGCTTAGCGCTGCTTTCGATTGAAAATGGAGTAGACAAAGTTCGGATCAACCCGGGCAATATCGGCCGACGCGAGAAGGTTGAGGCTGTCGTGAAAGCGTGTAAGGAGAAAGGAATTCCAATACGGATTGGTGTAAATGCGGGCTCGCTTGAGAATCATTTGCTCGAGAAGTACGGTTACCCGACTCCGGAGGCTATGGTAGAGAGTGCTTTGTTCCATATTGGTATATTAGAGGAGCTTGATTTTCACGATATTATCGTCTCACTCAAAGCTTCAGATGTACCGATGGCGATTGAAGCCTACCGTATGGCTGCCGAGAAAATCAGATATCCTCTCCATCTTGGTATTACGGAAGCCGGCACACTTCATACCGGCACCATCAAAAGTTCAGCTGGGATTGGCGCTTTGCTCGCAATGGGAATTGGCAATACGGTTCGGATAAGCCTTAGCGCAGATCCGGTGGAGGAAGTAAAGGTAGCTCGCGAGCTGCTAAAAACTTTCGGATTGATTACAAATGCGGCCACGCTCATCTCGTGTCCGACCTGCGGCAGACTGGACATCGATTTATTCTCCATTGCTAATGAAGTGGAGGATTATATCGCCAAGATCAAGGTGCCTATCAAAGTATCCGTGCTTGGCTGTGCGGTAAACGGTCCTGGTGAGGCGCGCGAGGCGGACATCGGTATTGCGGGTGCCCGAGGCGAAGGCATGCTGTTCCGTTACGGAGAAATGATACGCAAGGTGCCCGAAGCCGAGCTGTTGAACGAATTGAAGAAAGAAATTGATGAAATTGTCCGGGTGTTTGAGGCGACAGGAGAGATTCCTGGACGCAAGCAGCATACCCCAGCATAATCGTATAGGAGATAACAAGAGGTTTATGTACGTCTGAATTGGACGTAGATAAGCCTTTTTTTTGTGAATATATATAATTGAAATACATATGCCGAGATGCGGTTATTCCCTCTTGCAAGGGGGAATACTGCCAATTATGTAGTTTGTGCGAGAGCTGCGCCGCCTTTAAGGCTGGTGTCAGCCGTTTATGCTTGTTTACGCTTGAGAGGAGCGGGTAGCTAATGAGTTTGAGTGTTGTGTTGATGTTGATTCAGGTGTTTTTTGCTGTTGTAATTGGCCTGTATTTTTGGAATTTGCTGCGCAATCAGAAGACGAACCGCTCTGCGGTAGACCGGGAATCGCGCAAAGAGATGGACAAGCTGCGGAAGCTGCGGAGCGTATCGCTTACAAAGCCGCTGGCGGAGAAAACAAGGCCGCAGGCGATGCAGGATATCGTTGGACAACGTGACGGGCTGCGCGCCTTAAAGGCGGCGCTGTGCAGCGCGAATCCGCAGCATGTCATTATATATGGTCCGCCAGGGGTCGGCAAAACGGCCGCTGCACGTGTCGTACTGGAGGAAGCAAAGAAAAATCCGTCTTCCCCGTTTCTGCCAGAAGCGAAGTTTACGGAAATCGATGCAACGACAGCGCGGTTCGATGAGCGAGGGATCGCCGACCCATTGATTGGGTCAGTACATGATCCGATTTATCAAGGCGCTGGCGCGATGGGCGTGGCGGGTATTCCGCAGCCGAAGCCTGGCGCGGTTACGAAGGCGCATGGCGGAATTTTGTTCATCGATGAAATTGGTGAATTGCATCCGGTTCAAATGAATAAATTGTTAAAGGTGCTGGAGGACCGAAAGGTGTTTTTGGAAAGTGCCTATTACAATTCAGAGGATGCGAATATCCCGGTTTATATTCATGATATTTTTCAGAACGGCTTGCCTGCCGATTTTCGGCTTGTAGGTGCTACGACACGTTCGCCGCAGGAAATCCCTCCGGCCATTCGGTCCCGTTGCATGGAGGTGTTTTTCCGGCCGCTCCTGGCCGAAGAGATTGGTCTGGTTGCAGAGAATGCCGTTAAGAAAATAGGTTTTGCCCCATGCCCGGAAGCGATTGAAGTCGTCAAAAGGTATGCGACCAACGGCCGTGAAGCTGTAAATGTCATACAGCTTGCTGCAGGTGTTGCCTTATCTGAGAAGCGCGACATTATCGCGGCGGGGGATATAGAATGGGTAGTAAACAGCAGCCAGATACCGCCTCGTCCTGACCGTAAGGTGCCGGAAGCGCCGCAGGTCGGCTTCGTGAATGGTCTTGCCGTATACGGTCCGAATATGGGAACGCTGCTTGAAATTGAGGTAAGCGCGATTCCTGCTGCAAAAGGGCTTGGACAATTTACGATTACCGGAGTTGTGGATGAGGAGGAGCTTGGGGGAGGCTCAAGAACGCTGAGACGCAAAAGCATGGCGAAAGGCTCGGTCGAAAATGTGATCACCGTGCTTCGCCGTATTGGACTAAACCCACAGGATTTTGACCTGCATATTAATTTTCCCGGCGGAACACCGATTGACGGTCCGTCAGCAGGTATTGCCATGGCAACGGCCATTACATCGGCCATAAAAGGGGTGCCTATTGATAATAGGCTTGCTATGACCGGCGAGGTGGGCATTCATGGCAATGTTAAACCCGTTGGAGGAGTGCTGGCGAAAGTGGAGGCCGCTTTTCAGGCTGGTGCCAATCAAGTTATCATTCCGAGAGAGAACTGGCAGGCTGTATTCGCTGACCTTGAAGGACTCAAGGTTATTCCAGTTGATCGGGTAGAGGAAGTATTCAATCATGTATTTCCTGACGCAGAGGTTGATTCGAATCAGATGGAAACTCCTGTTGGAAACGAGCTTTTTATCGCACCTAGTGTTACTTATTTGCAGGCTGATTCCGTAGAATGATAAAATGGGGTAGACGTTAACAATTGGAGGTGCTGGTGTGGGACTTAATAAGACGAAAAGTCGTCGGCTGCCCTTGCTTCCGCTGAGAGGGCTACTTGTTTATCCCAGCATGGTGCTCCACCTAGATGTGGGTAGGGACAAATCGGTTCGGGCGCTGGAGCGCTCGATGGTCGAAGATCATATGATATTGCTTTGTTCACAGTCTGAGGTGAATATCGAAGAGCCGACCGAGGAGGATATTTACAAAGTCGGCACCATAGCTAAGGTTCGGCAAATGCTTAAACTGCCGAATGGTACGATCCGTGTACTTGTAGAGGGGGTCATTCGTGCAGAGATATTAGATTACTTGCCGAATGATGAGTTTTATGAAGTATCTGTTAAGGAATTGCCGGAACAGGAGACGGATGATCCTGAGGTCGATGCGCTGATGCGCTCAGTTCTGAGTCAGTTCGAGCATTATATCTCATTATCGAAGAAGGTGACGCCGGAGACGCTTGCGGCGGTATCGGATATCGACGATCCGGGACGGCTTGCCGACGTCATTACAAGTCATTTGTCGCTCAAAATAAAGGATAAACAGGAGATTCTTGAAACCGTCGACGCCCGCGAACGACTGGAGAAGCTGCTCGATATTCTCAATAATGAGCGCGAGGTGCTTGAGCTCGAACGCAAAATAAACCAACGCGTCAAGAAGCAAATGGAAAAGACGCAAAAGGAATATTATTTGCGCGAGCAAATGAAGGCGATTCAGAAGGAGCTTGGCGAGAAGGAAGGTCGCGCCGGCGAGGTGGAGGAGCTGAGAAGCCAGCTCGCGGAAGCGGGCGTACCCGATCAGGTGAAAGAGAAGCTCGAGAAGGAGATCGACCGACTCGAGAAGATGCCTTCAACCTCTGCAGAGGGAGGCGTCATCCGTAATTATATTGACTGGCTGCTTTCACTCCCGTGGAATAAGCAAACCGAGGATGATCTGAGTCTAAGTAAAGCGGAAGCGATTCTGGATGAGGATCATTACGGTCTTGAGAAACCAAAGGAACGGGTACTGGAATATTTGGCCGTGCAGCAGCTCGTGAAGCAGCTGAAGGGACCTATTCTATGCTTGGTCGGTCCTCCTGGCGTCGGCAAAACGTCGCTCGCCCGCTCGATTGCGAAATCGCTTGGACGCAAGTTCGTTCGGATCTCTCTTGGCGGCGTACGTGACGAAGCGGAAATTCGCGGTCACCGTCGTACTTATGTAGGGGCTATGCCAGGCAGAATCATCCAAGGCATGAAAACAGCCGGTTCAATTAATCCGGTATTTCTTCTCGACGAGATCGACAAAATGGCGATGGACTTCCGCGGCGACCCGGCCTCTGCTTTGCTGGAGGTGCTTGATCCTGAGCAGAACAATACGTTCAGCGATCACTTTGTGGAGGTGCCGTTCGATCTGTCCAATGTGATGTTCGTTACGACGGCCAATGCTATGCACAACATTCCTCGTCCGCTTCTGGATCGGATGGAGGTGCTGTATATTCCCGGCTACACCGAGCTTGAGAAGCTGCAAATCGGAATGCGTTATCTGCTGCCTAAGCAAAAGTCAGAGCATGGACTAAAGGAAGAGCAGCTGCAAGTTTCTGAAGAGGTGCTGCTGCAGCTAGTGAGGGAATACACGCGTGAATCCGGCGTCCGTAATTTGGAGCAGCAAATCGCTGCGGTCTGCCGGAAGGCTGCCAAACATTTTGTATCGCAGGAACAATCGGAATCGAAGGAGCCGCTTGAGGTGTCCAACGAGCTGTTGAAAGAGTGGCTGGGGCCTGCGAAGTTCCGGTATGGTCTCGCGGAGAGCGAGAATCAAATCGGCGCTGTGACCGGTCTGGCATGGACGGAGGTGGGCGGAGATACGCTGGTCATCGAGGTTACTGTTATGCCAGGCGCCGGAAAGCTTACGTTGACGGGCAAGCTGGGGGATGTGATGAAGGAGTCTGCACAGGCGGCCTTTAGTTATACACGCTCCAGAGCAATGGAGCTCGGCATCGATCCAAGCTTTCATGAGAAAAATGATATTCATATTCATATTCCGGAGGGAGCCATTCCAAAGGATGGTCCGTCTGCAGGCATTACAATTGCAACAGCTCTTATATCGGCTCTTACGGGCCGTTATGTGTCCAAGGAAGTCGCTATGACAGGGGAAATTACGCTTAGAGGCCGTGTCCTTCCAATTGGCGGTTTGAAGGAGAAATCGCTGGCCGCTCATCGTGCAGGCATCCGAAAGGTGCTGCTTCCAAAGGATAATGAGCGTGATCTTAGGGATATCCCCGAAAGCGTACGCAAAGATCTGCAATTTGTACCCGTCAGTCAGATGGATGAGGTTCTGCAGCATGCGCTCGTTCCGGTTCAAACGGAAGAGAAAGCAGGTACATCGATTTTATGAAAATTACACAATCAGAGTTTGTTATAAGTGCGGTACAGCCGCATCAATATCCGGAAGACGCCTTGCCAGAGATTGCTCTGGCAGGGCGCTCGAATGTCGGAAAATCATCCTTAATTAATAAATTGATCTTACGTAAAAATTTAGCCCGTACAAGCTCGCAACCGGGCAAAACGCAGCAGCTTAATTATTACAGGGTCAATGATCTTATTTATCTTGTCGATTTTCCAGGTTACGGTTATGCAAAGGTTTCGAAAACAAAGCGCGAGCAGTTTGGTGAAATGATTGAGAGGTATATTCGAGACCGCGAGCCTCTTAAATTGCAACTGCTGGTTATTGATATTCGTCACGAGCCCTCGAAGCAGGATCAGCAAATGTATGAATGGCTAAAACATTTTGAAATACCAACGTGCATTGTAGCGACGAAAGCTGATAAAATTCCAAGATCGAAGTGGGACAAGCATATCAAAATGATCAAAACGACGCTGGGAGCGGATCCACGCGATCAGATCGTCCTGTTCTCATCGGAAACCGGGCTTGGACGCGAGCAGCTTTGGGAAGTCATTTCAGAAGCGATTGCTAGATGAGGGAGCAAGTGCAGTAAGTTAATCTATAAATCAAAGGATACAGTGAAAAAGTCGGCATTCCTCGTGAAATCCTCCGTTTTTTTGTGGAATATGCGAGAATATCGGGACTGGAAGGCAGGAATAAAATGTTTTGATCACGTATAATATACTTAAGACAAAAAAGTGTGCAAGTTCAAAGAATTGAGGAGATTTTTATGGCTAAGCGGCTAGCCACAGAGTATGTAAATGCCAAACTGCAATTGACGAATGAAGAGATGGCTAAGTTTATCCGGATGTTTGAAGAGCAGCAATTACGCCTTGAGGTGTTGGTGCTTGATAATGGAAATCAGGAGCTTGTTCTCGAAGACGTGGCAGGGATGGAAGAAGTCCGACTGACCTTTGAACGTCAACAGAATTATTATGTATGCGTACTTACTTGCCGTTTTGTTGGGCTAAGGCTGACTAATGCCATGCGCAAAGCAGTATCTGCATTTCGTGGCAGTGCGATCGTCAACCGAATCTACAGTCATTATACGATGATCTATCATTATATGAACGGTTCCGTTATCAAAATTGTTGAAAGCTCCAAGACAGGCGATCGAGTTGTGTTCGAATTCAAGGATACGCTGGGTCAACTGGAGCGAGTGTTCCGCAGTCGACTGATTGAACGTGAAATTGGTTTAATAAACAACGCAGTAAATGAGCTGCTTGATCTTCGCAATCAGACCAAGGATGCGAAGGAGATTTACAGAATTGACGAGCGCTTGACAGAGCTGACAAGTAAGCTGTTTGTGCTTGAGGCATAAAAAAGTTTAACAAGGAGGCCGCTTTCGCGGCTTCTTTTTTTTAGAGAAGAATGATTTGGCTTATCACGGGATTAGCATTTCCATCATAAATTGAAAACGGAGTGAATAAGCCGGTGCCAATTCAACCCTTGTGAAAAAAAAGTGTTGCAATTATCCACGATAGATGTTATTTTTATTCTCGTTGAAAAGAATAATAGGAACCAGGATTCACTCAGGACATAGTTATGTTGCGAGAGATTAATCCCTCGAGAAGTGAATGACGTAGGTCCTAGCGGATGAAATTTTTTAAACATTTTATTCCTAGGAAGGGGGAACCGAAAGATGGAATACTCAACTTTCGGAAGACACGTTGCTGTTGATACTTGGGGAGTAGACTTTGATCTACTGAACAGCGCTGAATTTTTGCAATCACACATGGTAGAGGCTGCTGAAGCTTGTGGTGCTACTGTATTGTCAGTTCAAGCGAAACAATTCGAACCTCAAGGAGCAACTGTACTCGTGCTGCTGTCGGAGAGTCACCTCTCGATTCATACGTATCCTGAGAGAGGCTTCGCTGCGCTGGACTGCTACACCTGCGGTGAAACTGTAGATCCTCAGCTTGCGATCGACTACATGCTCGCTGTACTGAAGCCAAAAGCAACTTACGCGAAGAAGCTTGTACGCGGAATGGGCGAATTGCAAGTGGAAGAACCGAAGATGAAACAAACAGAGCTCGTTTAAGAGCTTTAAATTAATCGTTAATAAAGAAATAACCATGGATGGAATCCATGGTTATTTCTTTATATGAATAGGGAATAATGAGTCTATATTTTTCAAATATTATTCATAAATGAACATTATCTGAATGTCGAACTGTGCTATACTTACGATAACATCAACGGTTGATACACAGTAGAAAAGGAGGCAGGTGACCGCGCATGCACATTATCGCAGTAGGACTGAATTATCGAACGGCTCCCGTAGAAGTGAGAGAGCAATTTGCGTTCGCGGATCGGGATTTGCCGGAAGCGCTAAGACAGCTCATTCAGACACAAAGTATAATGGAATGTGTCATTGTAGCGACCTGCAATCGTACGGAGCTTTACGCAGTGGTAGACAGACATCATCTATGCGGCCACTACATTCGCAGCTTTATGGAGAAGTGGTTTAAATTGCCTAGAGAGCAATTTACGAACCATTTATATATGTATGAGGATGACAAAGCTATTGAGCACTTATTCCGTGTTACGAGCGGACTTGACTCCATGGTTATTGGCGAGACTCAAATTTTAGGACAAGTGAAAAGCGCATTTCAGCTGGCACAGCAGCAGAAGACGACCGGTACTGTATTTAACATGCTGTTTAAACAAGCTGTTACGATGGCGAAGCGGGCTCATACCGAGACGACGATCGGTGAATCGGCCGTTTCCGTCAGCTATGCCGCAGTTGAGCTTGGGAAACGGATTTTTGGACAGTTCAACAAGAAGTCAGTGATGGTCATCGGTGCTGGCGAGACGAGTGAGCTTACAGCAAAGCACCTTTATGCGAACGGCGCTGAGCGAGTCATCGTTGTGAATCGGACCTATGAGCGGGCAGCGAAGCTTGCGGACAAGTTTAACGGCACAGCCTGGTCGATGGAGGAAGCTGCCGAGAAGCTGCATGAAGCAGATATTATTATAAGCTCAACTGGCTCAGATGGATTTGTATTTACCCGCCAGCAGGTTGCAAGCGCGATGCAGCGCCGTAAAGCGAAGCCGCTATTTATGATTGATATTGCGGTGCCAAGGGACCTGGATCCATCAATTGCAGCGGTAGATAACGTGTTCTTGTACGATATTGATGATCTGGAGGGCATTGTGGAGAGTAATCTGGAGCATCGCCGTCAAGAGGCAACCAAAATCGAAGCGATGATCAGCGAAGAGTTGGAGCTGTTCGAGCAGTGGTACAAGACGCTAGGCGTCGTTCCACTCATTAGAGCTTTGCAGACGAAAGCAGCAGACATTCATGAGGAAACGATGAATAGTCTGACCAATAAGCTGCCCGGCCTTGAAGAGCAAGAGCTCAAGGTTATCCGTAAGCTAACCAAAAGCATCGTCAACCAAATGATGCAGGATCCGATTTTGCGTATAAAAGAGATGGCCGGCGAGAAGCGGGCTGACGAAGCGATGGACATGTTCGTCAAGCTTTTTGCGCTGGAGGACGAGCTCGCCAAATCGCGTCAAGCTGAGCTTGATGCGGAAGCTGACACTGTTGTTGCAGCCCAAAAGAAAAGCGTTCAAACCCATGCAGCTGCGGTGGTACTAGCACCTATTACAAGATAGAGGGCCGCAATGTGGAGGAACTATGGTGACGCAAACCTGGTTATATGATGCGATACTTTATATTTACGCCCTGAGTCTACTGTTTTACTTCTCCGACTTCATGAATGCAAGTCGGAAAGCGAAGCGGATAGGTACAGGGCTGCTTATTTTTGTTTGGGTATTACAGACTGGCTATTTGTTTTCTCGTGTCGTGTTTCATTTGCAAATGACGGTTGTGACGCCGTTCGAGTATTGGCTAGGCTTTTCCTGGCTCATGGTAACCATCTCGCTAGTCATCAGCCGGTTTATTAAAATTGATTTTATCGTCTTTTTTGTCAATGTCGTTGGTTTTGCTGTACTGGCTTTGAATTTATATAGTAATCATGGCAATGGCGAGTCCTTCGCTTTATGGGAAACGACGAGAGAGCTGCTATATATTCATATTAGCCTTGTGTTATGTGCATATGTAGCACTTACGATCGGGGCATTGTTTGCAGGTATGTATTTATTTCTTCATAATGAGCTGAAACGGAAACGGTGGTCCACCTTTGTGCGCAGATTGCCGAGCCTGGACTTGATCGAGCGATATGGCGATCGGGCTGTTATTATCGGCGTTCCACTGCTGGCGATGTCGCTGGCACTTGCAGTCACCTCCTTGCTTGTGGAAGGACGTGCCATGTTGCTTCTGGATTGGAAGGTGCTTTCATCGTTTGCGACATTAATTATGTATATTATTTATGTGTATCAGAGGGCAATGCTTAAACGGCCTGGCCTGCAGCTTGCGAGGTTATATATCTTTGCATACGGAATGCTGCTTTTGAATTTATTAGCTAATTATTTTTCTTCGTTTCACTGATCGATTGCTGCGAGAAGTGGGGGTGCGGAAATGAATGGTTATTATCCGGTCGTTCTTCAGCTTCGCGGCAAGCGCTGCGTCGTGATTGGGGGCGGGGCTGTTGCAGAGCGCAAGCTGTTAGGTCTGCTTGATGCAGGCGCAGATGACGTTGTCCTAATTAGTCCTACTGTTACTTCAGTAATCGAAAGGCTTGCAGCTGAAGGGAAAATCAATCTGGAACGCCGGGAATACAGGGAGAACGATGCGCGCGAAGCTTGGCTTCTATTTGCTGGTACGAATGATAAACGCGTAAATGCGGCGATTGCGGCTGATGGAGAGCGCATGGGCATTTTAGTTAATGCCGCGGATGAGACAAGCCACAGCTCCTTCATTTCGCCGTCTGTTGTGCGGAGGGGAGACTTGCTGCTTGCGGTTACCGCATGCGGAGCGAGTCCTGCTTTGTCGCTGCAGATTAAGCAGGAGCTGGCGAAGCAATATGGACCTCGCTATGAAGAGATAACGTCTCTCTTGCGAAAGCTGCGCGAGCGGGTTTTAGGGACACTGCTGGATGAGCAGGTGCGGCAGGCTGTACTCAAGCTTGCTGCAGAAGAAATCGTTCAAAGCAATCGGATGAATTTCAACATCGATGAGTGGCTGCAGAGCTTGCTTCATCGAATAGATAGGGGGCATACATAATGGGAGCAATAAATAAGGGACAACGGGTTATCGTCGTAGGCACAAGACAAAGCGCGCTTGCTTTGACGCAGACGGGACAAGTCATTGATGAATTGAAGCGAATATGTGAGAAGCATGGCTTCGATTATACGTTTGAAATAAAGAAGATTGTGACAAAGGGTGACCGTATTCTCGATGTGACGTTGTCTAAGGTGGGCGGAAAAGGCCTCTTTATTAAGGAAATTGAGCAAGCGTTAATCGACGGTGATATTGATCTTGCTGTTCACAGCATGAAGGATATGCCCTACCAGCTGCCGGAAGGGTTAATGAACGGCGCAACGCCAAAGCGTGTTGACCCTAGAGACTGCTTGGTTATTCGTGAAGGCAGCAGCTTGGCAGATCTGAAGGTGGGCGCTCGCGTAGGCACAAGCAGCCTGCGCCGCTCGAGTCAACTGAAAAATGCGAGACCGGATCTTCAGCTGGAGTCGATTCGCGGCAATATTGATTCCCGTATTCGCAAGCTGGAGACGGAAGGCTTCGACGCGATCGTCCTTGCTGCAGCAGGAATGACCCGCATGGGCTGGAAGGAACGGATATCTTCTTACGTGCCGGTAGACGTATGCTTGCCTGCCGTTGGTCAAGGTGCGCTTGGCATCGAATGCAGAGAAAATGATGAACAAGTAAGGGAACTGCTAGCCTTATTCAATGATGCGGAATCCGAGCTGACGGTTCGGGCAGAAAGAAGCTTTCTCGGTGCTCTTAATGGCGGCTGCCAGGTTCCGATTGGCGCTTATTGTGTAATGGGCGGAGCGGAAGAAGGCAGGGAAGGCGAGCGTATGCTTGTTATGACAGGTATGGTTGGTTCACCGGACGGTGCAACGCTGCTTAAGGAAGTGAAGCAGGGAACAGATCCTGAGCAGCTTGGCCGAGATGTTGCTGCTGCGCTAATCGCTCGCGGTGCGGACCGCATTTTAGCGGAAATTGGGGGATGACGGGTTTGGAAAAGGGGAAGGTTTATTTAGTCGGAGCGGGTCCGGGCGATCCGAAACTTATTACAGTTCGGGGCCTTGAATGCTTAAAGGACTGTGATGTGGTCGTCTATGATCGCTTGGCAAGCCCTAGATTGCTTCGTCATCTGAAGCCTGGAACGGAGCGGATTTATGTAGGGAAGCTGCCGGATCGCCATACGATGAAGCAGGAGGATATTAATCAGCTGCTCGTTGATTTAGCCCTTCAAGGCAAGAACGTCACTCGTTTAAAAGGCGGAGATCCAACGATATTTGGCCGAGTAGGAGAAGAAGCCGAGCTTCTTTACGATAATGGAATCGAATTTGAGATTGTTCCCGGCATTACGTCGGCGATTGCCGTCCCCGCCTATGCGGGTATTCCCGTAACACATCGAGATCTGGCCTCTTCTTTGTCCATTATTACCGGCCATGAAAGTCCGGATAAGCTGGATCGTTCGATTCATTGGGATAAAGTAACGAATGCAACGGGAACGCTAATATTTCTAATGGGTGTATCCAAAATCGGATATATAGCCGATCAGCTAATGAAGCATGGCAAGCCGCCTGGAACCCCGGTAGCGCTTATACGCTGGGGCACAAGGGTCGAGCAGCGTACGGTGGTCGGAACGCTTGAAACGATTGAAACGATTGTAAGGGAAGCGAATTTCCAGCCGCCTGCCGTTATTGTAGTTGGCGAGGTGGTGCTTCAGCGTGAGAAGCTTGCATGGTACGAGAAGAAGCCGTTATTCGGAACGCGCATCCTTGTGACGCGGGCAAGAGCGCAGGCGAGTGACCTTGCGGATCAAATCGAAGCGCTTGGCGGCGAGCCTTGCGAGTTTCCTGTTATCGAGACTAGAGAGCCCTCGGATGAAGCGGTGCTCCATGCTCTGCAGGCGGCGCTTCAGGACGCAGAGCGTTACCAATGGCTTATGTTCACGAGCGTAAATGGCGTCGATTATTTTTTTCAGTGGCTTCGGAAATTCCAAATCGATATAAGAAAATTTCATGCGGCAAAAATTGCAGCTGTCGGACCGAAGACAGCAGAGGCGCTGACGATGCGGGGACTTACCGTTCAGGAGCTGCCGGTGAAGTTCCATGCAGAAGGGCTGCTTGAGCAGCTCGAATCGGAGCTGAAGGAAGGCGAACTGGTGCTGCTGCCTCGTGGTGACTTAGCCAGAGAGGTACTGCCGCGTGAACTGAAGGCAAAGGGGCTTATCCCAACCGAAATTGATGTCTATGAGACGGTGCTCGCTGAAGGACAGGATGAGTTGGCGCTGGAATGGCTGCGTGAGAAAGAAATTCATATGATTACTTTTACAAGTTCATCTACGGTTACGAATCTTCTGGAGTTATTAAAGCGCAGCGGGATAGCCGATCCGGTGGAGCTGCTGTCCGATATTCCGATTGCGAGTATGGGGCCTATAACGTCCAAAACCATCGCTGATGCAGGTCTTCAGGTGACGATTGAGGCGGAGGCTTCCACGCTGGATGGTTTAGTGAAGGCCATTCTGAATTATCAATATACAAAAAAACAAGCTATGCAGGAAGGATGAACAAGCGATGAGCTTTCCAACAGTAAGAAATCGCAGATTGCGCAGAACTGCTGCGCTGAGAAACTTGGTAAGGGAAACGGTGCTGAGCGCGAATGATTTTATTTATCCTATATTTGTTACCTATGGCGAGAACATAAAAAACGAGATTCCTTCCATGCCGGGCGTTTATCATTTCTCGATGGATCGGCTGCAGGAGGAAATTCAGGACGTGGTTGCGGCGGGAATTCAATCCGTGCTCTTGTTCGGCATTCCTGAGCATAAGGATGCGATCGGGACTTCCGCTTACGATGCGAATGGAATCGTGCAGCAGGCCATCAGAGCGGTAAAGGAATGGGCGCCTGAGCTTGTCGTTATTGCAGACACTTGTCTTTGCCAATTTACCGATCACGGTCATTGCGGCATCGTGCATGTTCATGAAGCGACGGGAACGGCGGAGGTGGACAACGACTCTACGCTCGATCTGCTCGTTCAGACGGCGGTGTCACAGGCCGAGGCTGGCGCTGACATTATTGCACCGTCAAATATGATGGACGGCTTCGTGCTTGCGATCCGTCAAGGCTTGGATGATGCGGGCTACAGCGATATTCCGATTTTGTCCTATTCCGTAAAATATGCTTCCTCTTATTATGGGCCGTTTCGTGATGCGGCGCATTCCACACCGCAATTCGGAGACCGGAAGACGTATCAGATGGATCCTGCCAATGTGCGCGAGGCTTTGCGGGAAGCAGAGTCGGATATTGCAGAGGGTGCGGATATGCTGATGGTAAAGCCGGCTCTTGCGTATCTTGATATCATTAAGTTGCTTAAGGATCAATATAATTTGCCGGTGGCTGCTTACAATGTCAGTGCGGAGTATTCGATGGTTAAGGCTGCCGCAGGGAATGGCTGGATCGATGAACGTGCCGTCGTGCTCGAAACGTTGACCGGCATGAAGCGCGCAGGAGCGGATCTGATCATTACTTATCATGCGAAGGATGCAGCTCGCTGGTTGCGAGGGGAGGGGTAAGCGGATGAGTGATCAAACGAATCGAAGAAATGACGAGCGCTCGGTTGCAGCATTTGCGAGAGCCAAAAAAGTGATTCCGGGCGGCGTTAACAGTCCGGTACGGGCCTTTAAATCGGTTGGCTTGAACCCTGTATATATGGAACGCGGAGAAGGAAGCCGTATTTATGATATCGACGGTAACAGCTACATTGATTATATCGCTTCTTGGGGTCCATTAATTATGGGCCATGCTCATCCTGAGGTTATTGAGGCAATTAAGCGGACGGCGGAGAAAGGAACGAGCTTCGGCGCTCCGACAGAGCTGGAGACGCTTATGGCTGAGCTTGTCTGTGAGCGGGTTCCTTCGGTTGACGTCGTGAGGATGGTCAATTCTGGTACGGAAGCAACGATGAGCGCATTGCGGCTTGCTCGCGGGTATACGAAGCGGAATAAGATCTTGAAATTTGAAGGCTCTTATCATGGACATGCGGATAGTCTATTGATTAAAGCGGGTTCCGGCGTGGCAACGCTAGGGTTGCCCGACAGTCCTGGGGTGCCGGAACACGTTGCGGCGAATACGATTACGGTTCCTTACAATGATATCGAATCCGTGAAGGTGGCATTCGAGAAGTTTGGCGAGGAAATTGCATGTATCATTGTTGAGCCGGTAGCCGGAAATATGGGCGTTGTACCTCCTCTTCCAGGCTTTCTGCAGGGGCTGAGGGATGTGGCAACGCAGTACGGCAGTGTCCTCATATTTGATGAGGTGATGACAGGGTTTCGAGTCAGCTACAGCTGCGCGCAGGGTTTGTATGGCATAACGCCGGATTTGACCTGCTTTGGTAAAGTCATTGGCGGAGGGTTGCCGGTCGGCGCTTACGGAGGGAAGCGTGAGCTCATGGACATGATCGCCCCGAGCGGTCCAATCTATCAAGCGGGCACGCTTTCAGGCAATCCACTCGCGATGGCAGCAGGCTATACGACGTTAAAGCTGCTTACGCACGAGGTTTACGAACACTTGGAGCGTCAAGCGGTCAGATTGCAGCTAGGCTTCGAAGCGAATGCTCGCAAGCACGGAATTGCAAGCACCATCAATCGTGTAGGCTCCATGGTTTGTCCGTTTTTCACTGAAACATTTGTCATCAATTACGATACGGCGAAAACATCCAATATTGAGCTGTTCAAGGCTTATTTTGCGTCGATGCTTGATCTGGGCGTCAGTATCGCTCCTTCTCAATTTGAGGGGATGTTCGTTTCTGCCGTGCATTCCAATGATGATATAGATGCTACCATTGCGGCGCACGATCAAGCGCTTGCTCGTTTATAGGATCGCCGCATGATAAACAAAGGGCAAGCGCAGCGAAATGGACAGTGGCTTGAGCTCGATTGGACGGCGTTAGAGGATCCATCCATTTCAGACAAGAATCAGTCTTTTAAACATATCAATCCGGCAGAATTGCCGGAGCTTGCGCAGCCGAGGGCCGGCAGTCATCCGCATTCGGTGCGGCAGTGGCTGCTGGCCCGTTCGTTATTTCCGCCCAAATGGATTAACCGGCTTTTTTCGATAGGGGGAATGAGGTGGAACGGCGATAAGCTGCAGCTGCTGGCCTTTTCGCCTGTCGAGCCGCAAAGCGATTCATTGTACCGGAAAGCGCTGCTTCCCAAGGTCACGGAGGCTCCGGACGTGTTATATGAGGACGATTTCTGCATCGTATTCCATAAGCCTGCAGGCATGCCAGTGCATGAATCAGTACCAGGGCAGAGAGGGACATTGGATGAGGCGGCTGCCAGACATATGCTTAAGCAAGACGATCCGCTGACGGTTCGCCATATTCACCGGCTGGACGATGACACCTCGGGTCCCGTGCTTTATGCCAAAAATGATTTGGCGCAGTGGCAGTTAGACGAGGCGATGCGCCGCAAAGCCATCGACAGACATTATATCGCGGTGGTGCAAGGCCGAGTATCAAAGGCTGCTGCTACGATAAGCCTGCCGATCGGCAAGGACAGACATCATCGGGCAAGGAGACGGGTAACCGAAGGCGGGGAGCAGGCGGTTACGCATTACGAGGTTGTGGAATCAAGCGCCAAGGCAACCATCGTAAGAGTAAAGCTTGAGACCGGTCGTACACATCAAATCCGAGTTCATATGAGCCATATCGGCCACCCTCTTGTAGGGGATACGTTGTATGGCGGCGACACACGGCTGCTGTCCCATCAGGCACTCCATGGCGAGCGGCTGCTGTCCCATCAGGCACTCCATGGCGAGCGGCTGCTGTTTCCTCACCCTTGGACGGAAGTCATTGTCGATACAGCTGCACCATGGCCGAAATGGCTTGAACAGCTGTCGGAAAACATGCGCAGCCGATCAAAATGATAGGCATGCTCCTGCCTATCCTCCCATATAGATAAGTAGTGAATGTAACGTTAGCCCAAGCATTCAGTATGAGAAGGGAGGATTTCGATGTGTCGGATCAAACGAACGGACTACGT
This sequence comes from Paenibacillus praedii, assembly GCF_049725345.1. Taxonomy (NCBI): domain Bacteria; kingdom Bacillati; phylum Bacillota; class Bacilli; order Caryophanales; family Paenibacillaceae; genus Paenibacillus; species Paenibacillus praedii. The sequence continues at coordinate 83,945 of NZ_JBMWAM010000013.1, forward strand.
TTTGATGTGTATGAACGCGTCCATTTGCCCGATGATGTAGCGGCAATTGAGGAGCTGGAGGAGATCGAGCTTGTTCCCCGCATTCAAGTGATCGATCAGGGGGATCATGCGGTATTAAAGGGGCAGTTGCATTTGAGCGGGGTCTATAGAGGTCAAAATGAAGCAGACGCTCCGTTTGCGCTCGAGCATTGGATACCCGTAGAGATAACGCTTCCGATGAATCGGATCGCACGGCTGGATGACATTTCGATTGAGATCGATAATTTTGACGTTGATTTATTATCAACCCGCACGTTAAATATTACCGGTGTGCTTTCTTTGCGCGGCATTACTGCTCAGCCTGTGGAGGAGCTGGAGGAGGTCTGGCGTGAAGAGCCATTTACCGTTGTGCATCAACGAGAAGCCTCAGAGGAACAGCCGATTGAGGCATTGAACATTCCGCTTTATGCTGAGCAGCCGTACATAGCGGAGCAGACCTATGCGGGTACCGAAGAAGAGCTTCATAAGGGGCGGCAGCCAGTATTAGAAGAATCGGAGGATGCAACAGTCACGATTTCTTCAGCACCTACGGATAATGTCTGGTCATCCTCGCAACTGTTCACTGTGAACGCGCAGCCATCCGAACAGGAAGAAAACAACGAAGAGGCGGAGCGTGAAATATCGTTAGCGTCTCAGCAAACTAGTGACGATGGATGGCTTGCAGCCTCGTCCGCGTTCGCAAAGCCAACGCCGCCTGAGACACAACCTCAGCAGTCTGAGCTCATCGCAGATCAGGGCAGGATGGAGCTCGAACCCGATCCTCAGCAGGAATTACAGCTTGCGGAAGCTGAATGGATACAGGAGTCTGAAACTGAGCCGGAGCGAGAGCAAGAGCAAGAGCAAGAGCAAGAGCAAGAGCAAGAGCTGGAGAAGCAGGAGCTGCGAATCGCGTTATCCGGCAAGCGGCCCGAGGAGAATGGAGCAGCGGGGTCGGATGTTGGTATTCTTACACTGCTTCAGTCAAGCAGGCGTGAGCAGGCGGCACGCGAAGCGGCTGAGGAGATCGTTGCGCAGGAGCAGGCAGCCGAGGAGGCTCGGACTGGGGCGTCGGGTGATGAGATTGAATGGAAAAATTTATTTTTAGGAAAACGTGACGAAGAGCGGGAATTCCGTAAAATCCGTATGTGCATCGTACAAAGGGATGAAACGCTTGATGTCATCGCTACCCGTTACAGCTTGAATCCGCGAGAGATTTTAATATATAACCGTTTGGATGAGTCTGCGGTATCCGAAGGGCAACTGCTGTATATTCCATAGCGTCATCCTAATAAAGCAGCCCCTATTGCTTGCGATAATAAGTAATAGGGGTATTTGTTATGTCGGTCAGGTTGACTCTGCCGTGGAACAAGGGTATGATTAAACATATATATGTGTTATAACGACGTTGAAGGGGAATAGTACGCAGCGAAGCCTTAAGAGAGTGGAACCGTTACGCTGAGAGGTTCTGCAGGACGTGACTGCTACGGGTCGCCCCCCGAGTTGCCTGAACCAAGCGGGTGCAGCATGTGCTCCGATTAAGTCAGGCCGGCCGCAGCCGTTATCTGTTCGAGTGTCGCGCGGATAGATTTCGCGTGGAACAAAGGTGGTACCACGGAAGCTAAACCTTTCGTCCTTTATGATAAGGGCGGAAGGTTTTTTTGTTATTTAAGATTGATGTTGTGGAGGATGGAATGAATGTCAGAAAATCAGACGACAATGGCGATGCCGACGACTTATGATCCGAAGGCTGCCGAGCAGAAATGGTACGATTACTGGATGCAGGGCAAATATTTCGAAGCAGGCAAACGCAAGAACGCGCAGCCGTATACAATTGTCATTCCGCCGCCAAATGTAACAGGTATGCTCCACATCGGGCATGCGCTTGATTTTACGCTGCAGGATATTTTGATTCGAACGAAACGGATGCAAGGCTATGATGCGCTTTGGCTGCCCGGAACAGACCATGCCGGCATCGCGACGCAAACGAAGGTTGAGCAGAAGCTGCGGGAGCAGGGCGTATCTCGTCATGATTTGGGACGCGAAGCATTTCTTGAGAAAGTATGGGAGTGGAAGGACCAATACGCCAATACGATTCGTGAGCAGTGGGCGAAGATGGGACTTTCACTCGATTATTCGAGAGAACGGTTTACGCTGGATGAAGGGCTCTCAAAAGCCGTTCGCGAGGTGTTCGTTCGTCTATATGAGAAGGGCCTTATTTACCGCGGCAAAAAAATCATTAACTGGGATCCGGCTGCGCGTACGGCGCTCTCGGACATTGAGGTTGAGTACAAAGAGCTGAACGGTCATCTGTATCATTTGCAGTATCCGCTAAAGGATGGGACGGGCTTCATAACCGTTGCAACAACTCGTCCGGAGACGATGCTGGGCGATACGGCCGTTGCGGTTCATCCAGAGGATGAGCGTTATAAGCATTTGATCGGCCAAATGATCGTGCTTCCGATCCTCGGCCGCGAGATTCCAATTATCGCCGATGAATATGTGGATAAGGATTTTGGCTCCGGAGCTGTTAAAATTACGCCTGCGCATGATCCAAATGACTTTGAGGTAGGCGAGCGTCACAGCCTTCCGCAAGTTATCGTCATGGATGAAACGGGCACAATGAATTCGGAAGCTGGTCCTTATCAAGGCATGGATCGCGCGGATTGCCGCAAGCAGATCGTAAAGGATTTGCAGGAGCTGGGCGTCTGCGTTCGTATTGAGGATCACGTGCATCAGGTTGGACACAGCGAGCGCAGCGGCGCGGTTGTAGAGCCGTATCTGTCCACGCAATGGTTCGTTGCGATGAAGCCTTTGGCAGAAGCGGCTATTGCAGCGCAGAAGGCCGGCAAAGGCGTTAATTTCGTGCCGGAACGCTTCGAAAAAATTTATCTCAACTGGATCGAGAACGTACGCGACTGGTGTATTTCGCGCCAGCTATGGTGGGGTCATCGCATACCGGCTTGGTATGACGATGAAACCGGCGAATTGCATGTTTCACGCGAGGACATGAAGGGCGATCATCTTCGTCAGGATAACGACGTGCTCGATACGTGGTTCAGCTCCGCATTGTGGCCTTTCTCGACGCTTGGCTGGCCGGACCAGACGGAAGACTTGAAGCGCTATTACCCGACGGATGTCCTTGTAACGGGTTACGACATTATTTATTTCTGGGTGGCCCGTATGATCTTTACAGCGCTTGAGTTTACGGAGGAAGCTCCATTCAAGGATGTATTGATGCATGGTCTCGTTCGCGATGCGGAAGGACGCAAAATGTCTAAGTCGCTGGGCAACGGCGTCGATCCGCTTGAGGTGATCGAGCAATACGGAGCAGATGCGATGCGCTATATGATTTCGACTAGCAGCACGCCTGGTCAGGATCTTCGCTTCCGTTTTGAAAAGGTCGAGCAGGCGCGCAACTTCGCCAACAAGATTTGGAACGCTTCGCGTTTCGCGCTTATGAATCTGGAAGGCGTAGAAGCGAAGGATATCGATATTACCGTAAAATTAGGTACAGCGGATCGTTGGATTTTGCATCGACTTAATGAAACGGTACGCGATGTAACCCGGTTGATCGACAGCTACGAGTTCGGAGAAACAGGACGATTGTTATATAACTTTATTTGGGATGATCTGTGCGACTGGTATATTGAGTTCGCGAAGCTTAGTCTTTATGGTACGGATGAGGCAGCGAAGAAAGCATCGCAATCGGTGCTTGCTTATGTGCTTGACCGGACGCAGCGTCTGATACACCCATTCATGCCTTATATCAGCGAAGAGATTTGGCAGCATCTTCCTCATACGGGCGAGACGATTACGCTGGCGGAATGGCCGGTCTATGAAGCTGCGCTCGAAGCTCCGGATGCGGTTAAAGAAATGGAGCTGCTTATGGACATGATTCGCTCGGTACGTAATATTCGCGCGGAAGTGAACGTTCCCATGAGCAAAAAGATTGAATTGCTAATTAAGCCTGCTGGAGAAGCGGAGGCTGCTATACTGGCACGCAATGAAGAGTTCATCAAGCGCTTCTGCGGCACCTCACTTCTGGAGACGGGGCTGCACATCAGTGCGCCTGACAAAGCGATGGCGGCAATTGTAACGGGAGCTGAGCTTTACCTTCCGCTCGCGGGACTGATCGATATCGCTCAGGAAATTGCACGTCTCGAAAAGGAGCATCAGCATCTGAGTGCAGAGGTTGAGCGGGTTGAGAGAAAGCTCAGCAATGAGGGCTTTGTAGCTAAAGCACCAGCTAAAGTTATTGAAGAGGAACGCAGCAAGATGAACGATTATGCGGACAAACGTGAAAAGGTGCTTGCTAGAATCGCCGAATTGCGTGGATAAAGCAGCGGATACGGAAGAAGGTGCGATAAGAATGACGGAAACACAACTAGTGCAGCGGCCGGAAGGGCCGCTGCACTCCTACCAGGAAGCGGTTGATTGGATAACGGGTTTAATTCCCTTCGGCATTCGACCGGGGCTTGAACGAATCGAAAGGCTGATGGAGCTTCTTGAAAATCCGCATCGCAGGCTAAAGTTTATTCACGTCGCGGGTACGAACGGCAAGGGCTCAACCTGCGCATTTTTAACGAGCGTGCTGCTTCGGAGCGGTTATGACGTAGGGACATTTACATCCCCGTATATCACGAAGTTTACGAATCGCTTTCAATATAACGGCATGGACATTGAGGAAGAGACGCTGCTGCGGCTTGCCAACGAGCTTAAGCCCCATGTCGAAGCAATTGCAGTGACCGAGCTTGGTTCCCCGACGATGTTCGAGGTGTCTACGGCGCTCGCCATTCTCTTTTACGCAAAGGTTACTTATCCCGATTATGTTGTATGGGAGACGGGGCTGGGCGGAAGGCTTGATGTGACCAATATCGTGCATCCGGTCATTTCGGTTATTACGAATATCGGTCATGATCATATGGATCGTCTTGGCAGCACGCTTGCGGCTGTTGCAAGTGAGAAGGCAGGCATTATTAAAGCAGGAATTCCGGTTGTCAGCGCGGTTACGCAGCCTGAAGCGGTTGAGGTTATTAAACGTACAGCAGCGGAAAAGAAAAGCACGTTATACTTGCTCGGGGAGCAGTTCAATGTAACGGAGCTGACCGCTTCGGAGAATGAACAAACCTTCCGGTTCGAAAATTTGTTCCGGACCATCGATCGTCTCTCAATCACACTCAATGGCGCGCATCAGCGGACGAACGCGGCTGTGGCGGTCATGACGCTTGATATGCTTCGGCAATACAATGCTCTCGTCATAGAGGACGAGGCGCTTGAGGAAGGCTTGAAGGCTGCGGCATGGCCGGGCCGACTTGAAATGGTGCAGCATGCGCCGCGAATTTTGCTGGATGGGGCCCATAATCCTGAGGGCGCGGAGTCTCTTGCGGATGCTCTGAAAAATACGTACAAGTACGATCGTTTACATCTTATGATGGGTATGCTGGAGAATAAGAATCATAGTGAAGTACTTAAGCATATACTGCCAATAGTGGATACGCTAATTGTGACCGAGCCTGATTATCGTATGAAAAAAGAAGCACACGCTTTAGCGGATTTGGTGAGCGAAATGCGGCAAGAGAATCATTCAGAGCATTCTTTCGAGCTGATCGTGGAACAGAATTGGCAGACAGCATTACAAAAACTACAACAGTTAACCGGGGAAACAGACCTTGGGGTCGTGACAGGCACGCTTTATTTGATAGCTGACGTTCGCTCCCGCATATTGTACAACTCGGAATCTGAAAAAGGTTGGTGAACCGTCTTTGAATACAGCAGAACACGTTCATTTCATCGGAATCGGCGGTTACGGCATGAGTGCCATTGCCCGCGTCATGCTCGAGATGGGCTACAAAGTTACCGGCTCTGATGTCGCTTGTCAAGAATTAACGGAGAAGCTTGCAGCGAATGGAGCAAGCATTTTTATTGGTCATCAGCCTGAGCATGTGAGGGGGGCCGATCTGGTCGTATATTCCACGGCGCTCTCCAAGGACAATGTGGAGCGGAAGGCGGCAGAGGAGCTTAACATTCCAGTGCTGCACCGTTCTCAAATGCTGGCAAGATTGATGAATGCGGGCAAAGGAGTGGCGGTTGCCGGCGCGCATGGCAAAACGACGACCTCCTCGATGATTGCGCTTGTCATGGAGAAATGCGATGCGGATCCAACGTATATTATCGGTGGGGAAATCGTTAATGTCGGGACAAATGCGAAAGCCGGAAAAGGGGAATATGTTGTTGCTGAAGCGGACGAGAGCGATGGTTCGTTTTTGCAATACCACCCAACGCTGGCTATCGTTACGAATATTGAGCCTGATCACCTAGAAAACTATGATGGCGATTTCGGAAAGCTGAAGGCAGCTTATGTTCAATTTTTGCAGCAGGTGAAAACAGGCGGCAGAGCGATAGTGTGCGCTGACGACGAGACGGTTAACGAACTGATTCCGCAGGTATATAATGGGAGCGTAGATCGGTCGCAGCTTCTAACCTATGGCATTGACGGTGATGCGGATTACAAAGCGGAAAACATTGAGCTTGGTGACCGTAAGATTGCTTTCACGATGACTTATCACGGGACGAAGCTTGGAAAGGTGGAGCTTTCCGTTCCAGGCCGTCATAACGTGTATAATGCAATGGCGACGATTATTACGTGTCTTGAAGCGGGCCTGCCTTTCGAGAAAATCGCAGAAGCGATTCAATCTTTCAGAGGGGCTAAGCGCCGCTTCCAGGTGCTCGGCGAATTAAATGATATTCTGGTCATTGACGATTATGCTCATCATCCAACGGAGATTAGAGCAACGATCAGCGCGGCCAAAGCAACAGGCAAACGAATTATAGCGGTGTTCCAACCTCAGCGCTATACCCGGACGTTTTTCTTGTTCGAGCAATTCAGCCGGGCGTTTCCTGAAGCGGATGAAGTGATTATTACTGATATTTACTCTCCGGCCGGCGAGCAGCAAATTGAAGGAGTAGACTCGCGTAAGCTGGTGGATCTGATCAAGAGCAACAGCAATGCGAATTCCGAGTATATTCCGACGAAGGAAGAGGTACTCGCATATTTGACCGAACGAGTCTCTCCCGGAGATCTGGTTATCACAATGGGCGCAGGCGACATCTGGAAGGTAGCGGATGCGCTGGCGAAATCGTTGAAAGCAGGTCTTTAGAAACACAAGTCATGAATCGTAAAATGCCCAAGGATTCCACTTTGGAATCAGTGGGCATTTTATATTTTCGGAAAATGTTAGTTGCCGATTGCCGTATAATGACGCTGCGCTTTCTGCATCATCGACCAAATCCCAGAAGCCTGTCTCCATGTAGTTTCCTTTACTGCTGTGTGTCCCTCTTTTATCATAACGAAGGGTAATAAATCCATTAATTTCCCCGCTTTCGAGATAACTGCCGAAATCCCCAAGAATGCCAGCAACGAATTTTGAAAAGAGCTGCAGATGCTCCTCCGGAGCAGCCTTCATCTAAATGCAGGAAGCAACCGAAGCACAACCATCAATAAACTTCAAGCGTGTCCCGCAGGGACGAAAGCGAGCACTAAGCAAACGCGGCTCATAACCGCCTCTGTCCCAAAAAAGTTACTTCGAAAAAAAGGCGGAACAGGCGCACAATAAAGTCAGCGTGTCCCGCAGGGACGAAAGCGAGCATTAAGCAAACGCAAATCACAACCGTCTCTATCCCATCTACGTTACTTCAATTGCGGGTGTCCAGAGGGTGCAACCCTTGGGGCCCTCCCTTGGAAGGGAGGGTCTGGGAGGGTTCGAAAGCCTTTGAAGGTTTGGATAGAAGCCTTTGAAGGTTTGGATAGAAGCCTTTGAAGGTTTGGATAGAAGCCTTTGAAGGTTTGGATAGAAGCCTTTGAAGGTTTGGATAGAAGCCTTTGAAGGTTTGGATAGAAGCCTTTGAAGGTTTGGATAGAAGCCTTTGAAGGTTTGGAAAGAAGCCTTTAAAGGTTTGGCAGATATCCCTCCCAGGGCTAGGGTCTAAATCTCTTAAATGTCTCATAGAGTAGAAATAGAAGAATGGGACAAGGAGTGAGTGAGATGAATCAAAAAAATCGTATTACGTATCGCTTTGACCGTGCCGGAAATTCCATTAGCGAGGAGAAATACAACTCTATCAAGCAGCAGGAGGCTCCTTCTGATCAGGCCTCGTCCCAAACGACTGCGCCTGGCAGCAGCTCTAAAGCCGCAAAAATGAACGTTATTCCGTTGTATCACTCGATCGAGCAGCATCACCTCAGCGAGATAAACCCATGGAACAGTCCCTTTCAAGAGGATATAGGGGCGCTGGAGCAATTGATCCGAGATACGGATCTGGATAAGAATTCGGATTCCAATTTCAATTCAACTCCAACTCCAACTCCAACTCCCAATTCATCAATAAAGGAACAATCTTATACAGCTAAACAACGGCTCCATAGCGTGAAGACCACACCAATTGTCGATCGTTCAGCACATTCAGCTGAGTCTGAGCCTATCCTTGATATGCTGTCAGATGAGCTAGAGGCAGCGGAAGGAGATGAGATAAATGAGCGATACGAGCATGAGATGATGTTTGACCATTCAAGAATGAACACGATACATTCGGCTCGAGCACGGCGTTCCGCTGGCGGCCCTTCCTGGTTTAATGTTTTTCTATCCGTATCGGGAGCATTGGCAACCGGAGCGTTGTTTGGTTATTTGCTGCTGTCTTTGTTTACGGGTGCTTCCTTGTGGCCAGGCAGCGCGAAGGAGCAGTCAGCACCTGTAATAGGCAGTATGCCGAACGATGCGGAGCCGGCAGCTTCGGTTAGCGGAGAGACGTTTCCTACAGCCGGCACGGAAACGAGTTCATCCAACGATCCGAATACAAAAACAGTAGCGCTGAGTGGGCTGGACCAGTCGTACTATATGCTTCAATTTGGTGTATTTAGCAATTCGGAGGGGAGGGACGCGGCACTGGATCAGCTTGCCAAGAAGGGATTCGCCGCGGCGGGCATGACAGGGGATAATGATTACCGCGTCTACGCGGGAATTGCAAGCGATCGCGATAAAGCGAAGACGATTCAAGCGCTACTGCCGGACCTTCAGCTTTATATTAAGGAAGTAAATATTTCCACTCCAGCTGCATTTCCATATGAAGGCGATGCAGCGGAAGCGCAAGCCTTCTTCGAGCAGACAAGCGAGCTGATCCGTATGTTTGAGGAGCTGACTTTAGCCCAATTGGAGCAGCCGAGCTTATCTTCATTAGGAGAGTCAGCGGCTGAGGCCTGGCAGGCACAGCACCGCATGTGGACTGAAAATGCGGAAGCGCTGCGAATAGGTATATCTGATGAAGAGGGCAAGATGTATTTGGAAAAGCTCAATCAGTCGCTTCAAACTGCTGCCAAAGCCTTGCAGTATTATGATAAAGAGCCTTCTCGCACACTTTTATGGTCAACGCAATCCGAGGTGATGAATGCTGTCATTGTGCAAAAAGAATGGTTTAAGTCAATCAGCGCATTGTAAACGAATCCTATCATGCGTATAATAGACGAAGATGTCATTTCGTGGCGAGAGGCGTTGAAGGATGAAGAAAAATGGCTGGGTTCTTCTCATTTTTATTATATTAGGCTTACTGGCAGGCGCATTAGTCGCTAGATGGCTGGCCCCTGTTCAAGGTATTTCTTTTTTGACAAAAGCAATCGAAACATCATGGTCTCCCGCCATTAATCTGCATGTCATAAGCTTCAATTTATCGCTTCATCTTCAGCTTAGCTTGTTCAGTATAATTGGAGCGATAATTGCCATTTGGCTGTACCGCAAAATGTAATGCCACGGTCCCAGGCCTTAAGATGCTTGTCAACCGTATGAAGGAGAGCAGTCATTGTAATATGAAGCCAACAAACTCACGCAATGAATCGATAAGCCAGCTGGTACTGGCTTCTTCGTCACCGCGCCGGAAGGAACTGGTCGCATCGCTGGACCTTTCCTTGCCGGTTTATATTTTGTCTACGGATACAGATGAGTCTTTCGAGCCTTCCTGGTCGCCTATTCAGGTGGTGGAGGAGCTTAGCCTTCGCAAAGCGCAAGCAGCCGCATTCATGCTGCAGCAGAAGCAAACGGAGCCATCGTTAATTATTGGTTCGGATACGGTTGTTGTACTGGACGGCGAGGTGCTCGGCAAGCCTGAGGATGTGGATGATGCGAAAGCGATGCTGACTCGTCTGCAAGGCCGCGGCCACGAGGTGTATACCGGCATTGCATGCTTGTTATCCGCCAGCGGAGAAGCAATGGTCGCTCATCGTATGACGAAGGTGCAAATGAAGCCTCTCAGTGCCGGGCAGATCACTCGATATGTTGCAACAGGAGAGCCGATGGACAAAGCCGGGGCATATGGCATTCAAGGACTGGGCGCAACCCTTGTGGAACGGATCGATGGTTGTTATTTTAATGTCGTTGGACTGCCACTATCTCTGCTGTCAGATATGCTCGCTTATTATGACATTCATGTTTTTTGACAACTAAGGAAGAATACCCATAAATATCATTTTTTTTGAAAAGGCGGGATTGGGACATGGAGCCGCAATATATGATTTTGCGTGATGTCCCCCATGAAGAACGTCCAAGAGAGCGCATGATGCAATATGGGGCAGAAGCACTCAGCCATGCTGAATTGCTTGCAATACTGTTGAGAACGGGTACGCAAAGACAGTCAGCGCTTCATTTGGCTGGCGCCATCTTAAAGCAGTGCGGAAGCTTGCGAAATTTACTGGATATGAGCATGGAAGAATTAACTGCGATTCGAGGCATCGGTCCTGCCAAAGCGACTCAGCTTCGGGCAGGTATCGAGCTGGGCCGACGAATTACGCGCAGCCGCCTAGGCGATGCGGTAACCGTCCGTAAGCCGCAGGATGCTGCGGATTATATTATGGAGGAGCTCCGTTATTTGAAGAAGGAGCATTTTGTCTGCTTGTTTCTAAATACGAAAAATCATATTATCGGCCGGGAAACACTGTCGATTGGCACATTGAATGCATCGCTTGTACATCCTCGCGAAGTATTTCGGGCAGCGATTCAGCGCAGCAGCGCTTCCATTATTTGTGCGCACAATCACCCAAGCGGCGATCCTACGCCTAGTCCGGAGGATATATCGCTCACAAAGCGTTTGGCGGAAGCTGGAGAGCTGGTGGGGATTGAGGTGCTGGATCATTTGGTAGTCGGAGACGGAAGATTCATAAGTTTGAAGGAACAAGGCTATATGTAATATAATAAAGTGATGGTTGCAATTAGAAGGGAGTAACAACATGTTTGGTGGTTTTTCTAAAGATTTGGGAATTGATTTAGGTACAGCGAATACGCTTGTGTTTGTCAAAGGAAAAGGAATTGTCGTAAGGGAGCCCTCTGTGGTTGCTATACGTACGGATACAAAAACAATTGAAGCGGTAGGCGAGCAAGCCAAAAAAATGATTGGAAGAACGCCGGGCAATATCAGAGCTGTTCGACCAATGAAGGATGGCGTTATCGCCGATTTTGAGACGACTGCAACGATGATCAAATATTTTATCCGCCAAGCGCAAAAGCAGCGTTCTTTATTTCCGCGTCATCCGAACGTGATGGTATGTGTGCCGTCAGGCATTACGGCGGTTGAGAAGCGTGCCGTAGAGGATGCGACCAAGCAGGCGGGAGCACGTGAGGCCTATACAATCGAGGAGCCATTTGCGGCAGCAATCGGCGCTGATTTGCCCGTTTGGGAGCCTACAGGCAGCATGGTGGTTGATATTGGTGGAGGGACGACTGAGGTAGCCGTTATTTCACTCGGAGGCATCGTTACCGCGCGTTCCATTCGCGTAGCCGGTGATGAGATGGACGAAGCCGTTATTCAATATATAAAACGTCAGTACAATCTGATGATCGGTGAAAGAACGTCAGAGCAGTTGAAAATGGAAATTGGCTCGGCGCTCCCGCTGGACAAACCGGAGGTTATTGAAATTCGCGGGCGCGATCTTGTAACGGGCTTGCCGAAGACGCTTGCCATCACATCCGATGAAATTACCGAAGCACTAACCGATACGGTCAATGCAATCGTTGATGCTGTAAAGGTGACGCTTGAGAAATGTCCGCCGGAGCTGTCAGCCGACATTATGGATCGCGGCATAGTACTCACAGGAGGCGGGGCTTTGCTTCGCAATCTGGACAAGCTGCTTCAGCGTGAGACGGGAATGCCGGTTATTGTAGCTGATAATCCGCTGGACTGTGTGGCAATCGGCACGGGCCGTTCGCTGGACAACATCCATTTGTTCAAAGCTAGGAGCAGCTCGGCTCGCTCGAGACGCTAGTGCATCAAATGTAAAAACGGATATGAAATGGGCGGGTGATCGAGCTGTTTAAGCTAATGCGAAATAAGCGTATGTTTATGCTTATGATCGGGTTTATTCTGTTCATCGCAGTCATCGGCTTCTCGCTCAGTGACCGCAAGGAATTAACCTGGCCGGAGAAATTTCTGAAGGATACGGCAGCATACGTGCAGCAATGGTTTTACAAGCCCGCTGGTTATATAGCGGGCTTCTTTGAGGATATTGGCAATCTTCGCACGATTTATGAGGAGAACGAGCAGCTGCGGTTAACGGCTGCCGCCTACTCGCGAGATAAAATTAATTATAATTTCGTTGAGAAAGAAAATGTGCGTCTGAAGGAAGCGCTGGAGTTCACGGAGCGTCAAAAGCAAATGTATAAATATAATTACATGATTGCGCACGTCGTTTCCGTTAGCAATAATGCGAACAACAGAACGTTATTGATTAATATAGGCTCAAGGAACGGCGTCAAACCCAATATGGCCGTCACGACGGTTGACGGATTAATTGGACTAGTAAGCTCGGTAACGCCATTTACCGCTGCGGTAACGCCTATTACGGAGCTAAATGAAGCGTCGCCTACCTTCAATTCCATTGCGGTTACCGTGCTGGGGCGAGAGGACGAATCATTTGGCATTTTGAGCAGCTATAACAATGAAACGAACAGGCTGCTTATGACGAAAATTTCGGAAAATGATAAAATGGAAAATTATGATACAGTCATTACATCGGGCTCCGGAAATGTATATCCTCGTGGTCTTGTGATCGGAACGATAGAATCAAAGCAGGTTGGCGATTTCGGATTAACTTACACAGCGTCCATTGTGCCTGCTGCAAGCTTTGATCATTTGACAGAGGTGTTCGTCGTTCAGGTCCCTGAGCTGGAGGAAGCGGAGCAATGAGCATGAACCGGATCATCTTGCTGATGCTGCTCTTATTCGTAATCGAAGGGGCTGTGATGCCGTGGATCATTCCTGCGGGCTTCGGCAGCCGGATCATTCCGCATTTCATTTTTGTAGCGGTCATCTTTGCAGCGCTTTACAGCGGCCGTCACCGCGCGCTTCTGCTTGGGGTTAGCTTTGGTTTTCTTCAGGATGTTGTTTATTTCGGTCATCTAATGGGGGCGAATGCCTTTGTTATGGGGCTTATTGGTTATTTTACAGGCATGCTGCTGGAGCGGCGACGAGCGACCCTTATGATGGCGATCTCCATTATCGGCTTTGCTTGTATCGTTTATGATACGGCCATATTTTTTATTTATAAAGTATTCCGCATTACTAGTGAAACGTATGCATGGGCCTTACTTAACCACATCCTTCCAAGCTTATTCCTGCAGCTTGCTTTCGCGCTTGTCTGCTATGTTCCGGCTAGACGATTATTTGAAGGGCAATCTCTAGTCAATCCGGATAAGGATGAGGAATAAATTAACGGCTCAGGCAGGAATTTATTGCTCTTATCAAGAATCCATTAGGTTGGGGAGGGACGAACGTGACCGAGAGGCAGCATATTATAATAAAAGGCGTAAAAGAGGGTCTCGTGTTCCTTCTCGACGACAAGTGTGAGTTTTCAGCACTTTTGGATGAGCTGCAGTACAAGCTTGAGAAGACACATCAGCAGTTACTCACTGGCCCGCTCGTGCATGTAAATGTGAAGCTGGGCTCGCGTCAACTGACGGAAGAAGACAAGGAACGAATCAAGACTGTCATTAAAGCTCAAGGTAATCTGATGGTTCAATCGGTTGAATCAGATGCCCGGTCGCTTGAGGCTCAGCAAGGGGAAAAGCCTAACCTGCAGGTTGTGACATCTATCATACGCTCTGGCCAAACCTATGAGCATGACGGAGATTTATTATTAATCGGCGATCTGAATCCGGGAGGAACTCTATTATGTACGGGAGATATATACGTGCTGGGAGCCTTGCGAGGCGTCGCGCATGCAGGAGTTACCGGAAGGACTGATGTCATTATCGCGACCTCGCTTATGAGGCCAACGCAGCTGCGTATTGCGGATGTGATCAGCAGGCCGCCGGAGGAATGGATGACTGGCGATGCATCTATGGAATTCGCTTTTTTGAAGGAAGGACGAATGCAGATCGATAAGCTGACGCAATTATTCCGTATACGGCATAATCCAATTATGTTTAAAGGAGTGTAAGGCATGGGAGAAGCGATTGTTGTGACATCAGGAAAAGGAGGCGTCGGCAAGACGACGACCTCAGCAAACCTGGGTACGGCGCTGGCTTTGCTTGGCAAGAAGGTATGTATGGTAGATACGGACATCGGCCTTCGCAATCTTGATGTCGTGATGGGGCTGGAGAATCGGATTATATACGATTTGGTGGATGTGGCTGAAGGCCGCTGCCGCTTGAATCAAGCACTTGTGAAGGACAAGCGGTTCGACGAGCTGTATATGCTGCCGGCTGCCCAGACGAAGGACAAGGATTCAGTGACGCCTGAACAGGTTCGTAATATGATCTTAGAGCTTAAGAAGGAACATGACTATGTCATTATCGATTGTCCGGCTGGCATTGAGCAGGGATTCCGCAACGCGATTGCAGGTGCAGACCGTGCGATTGTCGTTACCACGCCAGAAAATGCCGCGGTACGCGACGCCGATCGTGTAATCGGCCTGCTGGAGCAGGAGAAAATACCATCGAAGCTTGTCATTAACCGCATTCGTCAAAATATGGTGAAAAACGGCGAAATGCTGGATATCGATGAAATATGTCAGGTGCTGGCCGTTGATTTGGTCGGCATTGTCCCGGATGATGAGAAGGTGATTACCGCAGCGAACAACGGTGAGCCTACGGTTATGAATCCGGACTCGCGCGCTGCGATTGCCTATCGCAATATCGCGCGCCGCATACTTGGGGATATGGTTCCGCTTATGCTGCTGGATGAGAAGGCCGGAGCGTTCAAGCGTTTCCGCAAGTTCCTTGGAATAGGATGAATGCGTTTTGCTAAATAAACTAAAAAAGCTCGACTGGGGAATATTAATTATTTTAGTATTCCTTATGGTGATTAGTATTATCGTTATTCATAGTGCTACAGCGAATGCACCTAAGTATGCAGGCTCCGAAACAAGACAATTGATGTATTACGGGTTAGGTTTTTTTGTCGCTATCGTAGCCACATTGTTTGATTATCGAATCGTGTTGAAAAGCTGGTATGTCTTATATGGCATTGGCGTTTCCTTGCTGATTTTGGTTTATTTCTTCGGCGCCATTATTAATGGGGCAAGAGGTTGGTTTGTGATTGGCGGTCTTTCCTTCCAGCCTGCGGAAATGGTCAAAATCATACTTATCATTGGCATCGCCTATATCATGGGACGTCGACAGGGCGACCCGCTTACTTTTTCGCAGGACCTGCTGCCTGTCTTTGCATTTTCATTTTTGCCGTTTATGCTTGTGATGATTCAGCCCGATCTCGGAAACGCGATTATTTATTTAGTGATCGTACTAGGGATGCTCTGGATCGGCAATGTGAAATATACACATGTTTTGATCGGACTTGGTGCTGTCATTGCGGGTATGATTCTGTTTGTGACCTTATTCAATATGTTCAATAAAGAGATATATGTTTACTTGGACGATCATGACAAAGGGCATTGGTATGAGAGAATTAATACGTTTTTAAATCCCGAGCAAGCCGACGCCGACGCGAGACACCAGTCGGAAAATGCGCAAATTGCGATTGGCTCAGGCGGCCTTGGTGGCGACGGCTTTTTACAGGGCGATATGAAAAACGGCGGCTTTATTCCTTACGCCTACTCTGATTCTATTTTCGTTGTCATTGGGGAGGAATTCGGCTTCCAGGGCTCGGCCATACTGCTGCTGCTTTATTTCCTGCTTATTTATCGGATGATTATGATCGCCTTCAAGTGTTATGATATGCGAGCCTCCTTTATCGTGATCGGAATTGTATCGATGTATGTATTCCAGGTCTTTCAGAACATTGGCATGATGATTGGCATTATGCCGATAACCGGTATTACGCTGCCCTTCATAAGCTACGGGGGGACCTCGCTGCTGCTGAATATGCTGTCGATCGGACTCGTGTTCAGCATCAAGGCGCATCAAGAGAAATACGAGCTGGCTGATTAAAGCCAGAAAAAAGCTGTTTCCATATGCGGACCAAGGTTCGTATCGGGAGCAGTTTTTTTTATGACTGCTATTGTCTGTACAATGATCGCATACTTGTCTACTTCCGCTCATATTTATGAATAAACAAGCCGTCAGGGTGGCGATGGAGCGGGGAGGAACGAAGTATGCAGTCAAGGGACGAGCTTAAACATAGGAAACAGCAGAAAACGAATGATTTCAGGGAACAGCCTAATTTTGATGAAGATGCCCGCGAGCTGGATCCCGAGAAGGTATGGAAAACGAATCCTAATCACTGGGCTAGCTGGAATGAGGATAAAGGAGCTTTTGATAGGCGCAGCTATGTCAGAGGGTCTGAAAAACAGAATAGCAGGGAGCCGCATGATAAGCTAGTCAAGCACTCCTTTCGCAAAGAGCTGCAATGGAAGCTTCTTATCGCTTTGCTGCTGTTCGCGGCTATTTGGACCATGTTTCGTTATGATAACGAATGGACACTTCAAGGGCAATCACTAGTGAAGCAGGCATTAACGCATGAGATTGACTTTGCGGCGGCGGCGGCGTGGTATAAAGAGCATTTCGCAGGAGCTCCTACCTTTATTCCTATATTTCAGGATGAATCGCAAACAGCAATCGGAGCGGATGGTACGGTTATGCTGCCTATTGTAGCTCCAATGGCCGGCGGGTCGCTTGTTCGAACCTTTGCGGAGCTGCTTAATGGAGTGGAACTCGCGGGTGAGTCGGAGCAGCCTGTCGTTGCTGTGGAAACGGGACGTGTGCTGCTGTTGAACGATCAGGCAGAAGACGGCTCGACAGTAGTTATCCAGCATGCAAATCAGCGCGTTACGGTGTATGGAAAGCTGGGGTTTACCGAGGTTAACGTGAATGATTGGGTCGAAGCAGGCGAACCAATCGGCAAGCTGCAGAAGGCGGAGGACGAACAGCCTAGCTTGCTTTATTTTGCCGTGAAGCAAAATGATCGGTACGTCGATCCTATGGGCGTGATTCCGATTGATTAAATGGAGGGGAATAAGGTGGTCCGTCCATCCCCTATTCGTTATCATCATGATCGGGTCCGTCATGACAGGCTTCTTCGCCGAGCTGATCACATTGTTTTTGCTTGTTCTTGTACACGAGCTTGGTCATGTCATTGTGGCGCGCGGCTTCGGCTGGACGGTGCGGGAAGTGAAGCTGCTGCCATTCGGAGGCGTTGTTGAGGTCGAGGAGGCCGGCGGATTACCGGCGAAGGAGGAGGCGCTCGTTGCGATCGCCGGACCGCTGCAAAATGTATGGATGGGACTCGCGGCCTGGGCTTGCGGCGAGCTCGGCCTGTGGGAGCCGGCTTGGGCGATGTATGTTTGGAAAGCGAATGTGATGCTCGGATTGTTTAACCTGCTCCCTATTTATCCGCTTGATGGAGGAAAGCTGCTGCAGGCGGCGCTAAGCTATATGGTCAATTATTATAATATGCTTCTATGGTCGGCTAGAATCAGTATTTTATTTAGTATAGTTATGGTTATTGTCTCTTTGCTGCCCCTGCTGCTTTATGAAGATGGTGTTCAACTCAATTTGATGATTGTTGGTTTATTTTTGATTGTATCGAACTGGACGTATTATCGGAATGTGCCTTATTTGTTCTACCGCTTTCTTATGCATAGGGGGCGGGTGGAGAGGGTTGCTTTATCGAGTGGGCATTTAGCAAGTCCAATTATTGTGAATGGCAGCCAGTCGATTCTATCCGTTGCAAGATTATTCCGACGTGAACGGTATCATCTTATTTATATGGCAGAGTCCCTTAGCAAAGAGGTTAAAGTGTTGCCGGAGCAGAAAATTGTTGAAGATTGTCTGTCGGGGGGGGATCCAGGTCGTGCAGTATTGGAGCTTTTCAGGTAGAATGGATGAAAAGCTTACTGGCAGGTGATGCTCGGGAATGAAGCAAATGTTAATGCATGCTCATGGGGAAATGCTGCAAACCGCCATATTGGAAGATGGTAGACTGGTCGAATTTTTTATGGAAAAATCAAAAGCCAGCAGCTTAGTTGGCAATATTTATAAAGGGCGCGTAGTCAACGTGCTTCCTGGCATGCAGGCTGCTTTCGTCGATATCGGGCTATCGAAAAACGCTTTTCTGTATATTGATGAGCTGCTGCATCCGCATTTGGAAAAGCAGCCGAAGCAGAAGCCGGCTATCCAGGAGGTTGTCAGGCCATGGCAGGAGCTGACCGTACAGATTTTGAAGGAGCCGATTGGCGGCAAAGGCGCCCGTGTTACGACACATTTCTCGCTGCCGGGACGATGGCTTGTTTATATGCCGCATGCAGATTATGTAGGCGTTTCGAAGAGGGTCAGTACTGAAAGCGAACGGGTACGGCTGCGCGCTATAGGCGAAAATCTGCGCGAGCAGGAAGAAGGCATTATTATGCGTACGGCAGCAGAAGGAGAAAACGAGACTTCTCTCCATACGGATGTGTCGCAATCCCGGGAGCTGTGGCATGCGATTGAGGCCCGTGCGAAGCAGGCGAAAGCGCCAGCAGAATTGCATCGGGAAGCAGGCCTAATGCGGCGAACGTTCCGTGATACGTTAAAGCCCGATATTGATGAAATATGGATAGATGATGCATCAAGCTACGAGGAAGCGTCAGCCCTCCTGCAGGAGCTTACGCCGAAGCTGCTCGAACGGTTGAAACGTTATGAGTCCAGGCATGGAGCGTCCTTGTTCGAAGTCTTTCAAGTAACAGAGCAGATTGCTAATGCTTTCGATCGGCGTATCGCTTTGCCTAGCGGCGGTCATCTCGTATGGGAAGAGACGGAGGCGCTGACGGTTATCGATGTGAACACCGGCAAGTATACAGGAACATCGGATCTCGAGGATACCGTATTTCGGACAAACCTGGAGGCGGCTGAAGAAATCGCAAGACTGCTTCGGATTAGAGATGTCGGCGGCATCATTATTATAGATTTTATAGATATGCTGCAGGAGGAGCACCGTACAGAAGTGATGCAGAGCATGACAGAGAAGGTGCGTCTGGATCAAACGAAATGTTCAATTCTAGGCTGGACCAGGCTTGGATTACTGGAGCTGACACGGAAAAAGGTACGCGAAAATGCGGTTCATCAGCTATGGGATCGTTGTCCAAGCTGCGGCAAACCAGGCAAAGGGCACTCCTATTTGAAATAGATTTGTCATTTTAAGAGATAAACAATTGAATTGGCTTGCACAGTATGATAAACTGTTCAGGTGTGTGTCTCGTACTTCATTGTTAACGAGATGTACAAGTACCGCTCCGATCGGGTTTTTAAGCGTTAGCGGCTCGCGCCGTGGGCCACCTGGATTAGGCGAGTCTTCGAAAATAAGGAGGTGCACCAACAATGTTCGCAATTATTGAAACTGGCGGTAAGCAATACAAAGTTCAGGAGGGCGATGTAATCTACATCGAGAAACTGGACACAAACGCAGGCGATAGCGTAACATTTGATCGTGTTTTGGCTGTTTCCAAGGGTGATGGTCTTGTGACTGGAACTCCACTTGTTTCTGGCGTGTCGGTTTCCGGCAAAGTCGAGAAGCAAGGCCGTGGCCAAAAGATCATTGTTTACAAATACAAAGCCAAAAAGAACTACCGTCGCAAGCAAGGTCATCGTCAACCGTTCACGAAAGTAACAATCGAGAAAATCCAAGCGTAAGAGGAATTTCTTATGATTAATGTTACGATCGTGCGGAGAGCCGCTGACAGACGAATCGTATCATTTGCGGTCGAAGGACATGCTAAATATGCGAAGCCCGGCAAGGATATTGTATGCGCGGGCGTATCGGCCATTTCGGTCGGTACCGTCAATGCAATCGAAGCTTTGGCAGGAGAAGAGCTTCCTTACAAGATGAAGAACGGCTGGCTGTCATCGGATATTCCGGTGCTGGCAGACGAGGCTTCGGATGGTCGGATGCAGCTGCTGCTTGAGTCGATGGTCGTTATGCTCGACACTATTGTCAAATCTTACGGCAAGCATGTCGTAATTCATGAACTTCTTACAGCGTAAGCTTACGAAGTAGGTTTGCTTCACAAACCTAAGCTTATGCTTACGGAGTAGGTTTGCTTCACAAACCTTAAGAAGGAGGGAAATACTATGTTGAAATTGAATCTTCAGCTCTTCGCTTCGAAGAAAGGTGTAGGTTCCACGAAGAACGGACGTGACTCGCAGTCGAAGCGCCTTGGCGCTAAGCGTGCTGACGGTCAAACCGTATCGGCTGGAAGCATCTTGTTCCGTCAACGCGGAACAAAAATTCACCCAGGCACCAATGTGGGCATCGGGAAAGACGATACGCTTTATGCGAAAGTAGAAGGCGTAGTGAAGTTTGAACGTTGGGGACGCGATCGCAAAAAAGTGAGCGTATACCCTGTTGATCTGGCACCGGTAGCCGCAGCAGTAGAAGCTTAATACAAAATCCCGGCCTGCATCGTTAGGCCGGGTTTTTTATTTCAGCTTGGATGACCGTTTGTTGGACGCGTGATATACTGGATAAGCAAGGAAATACAATGAAAGTAGGTTTAATCGATGGGACGCTTATCAATGGCGAAGTATTATGCGGCCGCAACAGTCTTATTACCTTGCGTTGCTGTACTTATTTGGCCTTCAAAAGTGTGGTTAACTGCTGTATTTCTTGTTTGGCTTGTTGCTGCTGCGATTTACTGGATACGGACCGAACGAAAAGAACATGCAGAGCGGACTGCGCGGACAATTGACTCCCTGCAAACATCAGCGATAAGAACGCTTAATCATCATCGGCATGACTGGATGAATGATTTGCAGGTGCTTTACGGATATATTCGGCTTAAAAAATTGGATAAAACGATCGAATATGTGGAGAAAATAAGTGAAAGAATGGCTGTTGAGAGCAGTATCTCTAAATTAGGCGTTCCTTCGTTGATTAGTTATATTCAATCGTTCCGGACAATTTCGAATAATCTGGAGCTGCAGGTTATCATTAAAGGCGAAGTATATTTAAACGAAATAACGGCGGAAGCCGATCAAATAGCAGATACACTTATACATACGATTAATGCTTATCGATTTGCGGCGAAGCCGGGCCACGGGGATGTTGCCGTTCTTAAGCTGGAGCTGTCGCTTGATGATGATGCATTGTATGCCGCTTTTTATTATGAAGGCGAGTTAATGAATGAGCAACAATGGAAGCAAAAAATACAACAGCAGTTGGAAGGCGCGCGAATGCAGCCAATCAGCTTCGAGCAGCCATATGACAAGGTGCTGCTGAGGGCAGAAATGCGCGTATGAACGGGGGCAAAATATGTTTGTCGATAAAGCGAAGATTTTTGTAAAAGGCGGCGACGGCGGTGATGGAATCGTATCCTTCCGACGTGAGAAGTATGTCGAGAACGGCGGTCCAGCAGGCGGCGATGGCGGACGCGGCGGAGATCTGATTTTCCAAGTGGATGAGGGTCTGCGAACCTTGATGGATTTCCGCTATCAGAAGCATTTTAAGGCAGATCGCGGAGAACGCGGCAAAGTAAAGGGTATGCACGGGGCAGGCGCTGAGGATACGATTGTACGCATACCTCCTGGAACCGTTATTATTGACGATGATACGCAAGAAATTATCGCCGATATGACACGTCACGGTCAACAGATCGTTATCGCAAAGGGCGGACGCGGGGGACGCGGCAACATTCGATTTGCTACGCAAAGCAACCCGGCACCATACATTTCCGAGAACGGCGAGGAAGGTCAGGAACGTTGGGTCGTGCTGGAGATGAAGGTAATGGCCGACGTAGGACTGGTAGGCTTCCCAAGCGTGGGCAAGTCAACACTGCTGTCGGTTGTGTCTGGAGCAAAGCCGAAGATTGGCGCGTATCATTTCACAACCATTACGCCCAACCTTGGCGTTGTAGATGTCGGGGATGGCCGAAGTTTCGTCATGGCTGACCTTCCGGGCTTAATTGAAGGGGCGCATGAGGGCGTAGGGCTTGGACATGAATTTCTCCGTCATGTGGAGCGGACTCGTGTCATTATTCATGTCATTGACATGGCTGCCTCTGAAGGGCGGGACCCTTTTGACGACTGGCTGAAAATTAATGAGGAGCTTGTGCTGTACAACGAGAAGCTTGCTGAGCGTCCGCAAATAATTGCAGCTAACAAAATGGACATGCCTGATGCACAAGAGCAGCTTGAGCTGTTTAAGCAGCAGCTGGAGGAAGCGCGCGGAGATCGTGAATATGTGATTGTGCCAATCTCTTCCTTAACGAAGCAGGGTATTCAAGAGCTGCTTTACAAGGCAGCTGACGTGCTTGATACGGTCTCTGAGCAGGTAGAGATTGAGGATGTGAAGGACGTTGCTGAACGTAAGGTTTATACGTATGAGAAGCGTGAAGAGACGACCTTTACGATCCACAAGGAAAATGAAGAGTTCGTTGTCGAAAGCAAAGGCATCGAAAATTACATGAAACGCATGAATTTGAATTCCTACGATGCGGTTATGCGTTTTGCGCGTACGCTGCGCAAGATGGGTGTTGACGCAGCACTTCGTAAAAAGGGTGCGAAGGATGGCGACATGGTTCGCATTGGCGACTTTGCTTTTGAATTTTTTGAAGGTAATGACTACGACCCGAATGCATAAAATTTGTTTTCACATATTGATGCGGAAAAGACGGCTAGATGCCGTCTTTTCTCATTTTACCTATTGCCCCTGACGACTTATTTCGATATAATGTCCACTATAGGTGAACAATTGTCTTTTTGAGGAGGACGTATAGTGAATAACCGCTATTATGTCGTTCGGGAGGACATTTTGCCGGAAGCTATAATAAAGACGATACAAGTGAAGGAGATGCTTAGCCGGGGCGATGCAGCCACTGTCCATGAGGCGGTTGAGCGTGCGGGCTTGAGCCGGAGCGCCTTTTATAAGTATAAGGATGGCGTCTATGCGCTTAACGAGCTGGAGAGAGAGAGAATCGCAACTATCTCGATGGATTTAGAGCATCGGTCAGGCGTACTCTCGAATGTGCTCAGCATGGTTGCAAGTATGGAGGGAAATGTGCTGACGATGAATCAGACAATTCCGCTGCAGGGCTTTGCGAACGTCGTCATCTCAGTTGATATTTCACAGCTTTCCGGGGAATTGTCAGCGCTGGTCGATATGCTCCGCAGCCAAGCTGGCGTGCGTAAAGCATCGGTCATCGGTCAAGGATAACAAGAGAAGCTATGGAGGGAATATATGAAGCCGGTTAAAGTAGGATTATTAGGTTTAGGTACTGTAGGAACAGGTGTAGTTCGGATTGTAGAGGGACACCAGGATGACCTGGCAAGTCAGGTTGGCTCGCCGATCGTCATTGAGAAGGTGCTTGTACAGAACAAAAGCAAATCGCGTAATATTCCGATTTCAGCAGATAAGCTGACGGAGGACCCGTGGGAAATTATTCGTCATCCCGAGATTGACGTTATCGTCGAAGTGATGGGCGGCATTACGCACACGAAGGAATTAATACTGGAGGCGCTTGAGCGCGGCAAGCATGTCATTACAGCGAACAAGGATTTGATGGCGCTGCACGGTCCGGAAATTTTGGCCAAAGCGCATGAGCATCGCTGCGACGTATTGTATGAAGCGAGCGTAGCCGGCGGTATTCCGATTATCCGTACGCTGGTTGAAGGCTTCTCCTCTGACCGCATTACGAAGATCATGGGAATTGTGAACGGTACGACGAACTTTATTTTATCAAAAATGAGCCAGGAAGGCGCATCCTATTTGGATGTGCTTAAAGAAGCACAGGAGCTCGGCTATGCGGAAGCGGATCCGACTTCGGATGTCGAGGGGCTTGATGCCGCTCGTAAAATGACGATTCTTGCGACGATCGGCTTCCGTGCCAACGTTGCGCTTGAAGATGTAGCTGTGCAGGGCATTTCTTCTGTGAGCAAAGAGGATATTTTGTATGCGAAGCGTCTGGGCTACGAAGTGAAGCTGCTTGGCATCGCAGAGCGTCAGGATGATCTTATCAGTATTAGCGTACAGCCGACGATGGTGAAGCAGTCACATCCAATCGCATCGGTTAACGGCGTGTTTAATGCGGTGTATGTGTACGGCGAAGCGGTAGGCGAGACGATGTTCTACGGTGCAGGAGCTGGTGAGCTTCCGACGGCAACATCCATCGTATCCGATCTGGTAGCTGTCGTGAAAAACCTGAAGCTTGGCGTAAATGGAATGCAGGGAAGCCTTGCTTATAAAGAGAAGAAGCTGAAAACAGACGAGCAAATTTCGTCCAAATATTTTTTGCTGCTTCATGTTGCGGACCGCGCTGGCGTTCTTGCACGCATTACCCAGGTATTTGCAGACTTCGAGGTAAGCTTGGAATCTGTGCTGCAGCAGCCTAATCCATCCAATCCGGAAGCTGAAATTATTGTGATTACGCATGACGCGAACAAAGCGGCGATCCAGAAGGTACTGGCTAATTTCGAATCGCTCGACGTCGTTCATAAGGTGAAGAGCGTATATCGCGTTGAAGGTTAATGAATATGAATAATCGTAGAGTCATCGTAAAAATACCCGCAAGCACCGCCAATTTAGGTCCAGGCTTCGATACGCTTGGGATGGCGCTGTCGCTATACGCATGGATTGAGCTCAGCGTGGCTGAGCGCACCGAGTTTCAGCTGTTCGGCGAGCAGATGAAGGGTCTGCCGCGAGATAAGTCCAATCTGATCTATAAGGTTGCGCAGCTAGTCTTTAAGGAAGCGGGAGTGGATGTTCCGGAGCTGTCTATCACGATGTACAGCGATATTCCATTAACACGCGGACTTGGCAGCAGCGCATCAGCTATTGTTGGCTCATTGGTGGCCGCTAACGCTTTGATCGGAAGTCCGCTGTCTGATGATAAGCTGTTCCAGATGGCGACCGCGCTGGAAGGGCATCCTGATAATGTAGGCGCGTCATTATTCGGCGGTATTGTCGTCTCCGCATGGGACGGCGAGCGCGCTGATTATGTGCGGATTGAGCCGCACCATAAGCTGGATACGCTTGTTGCGATTCCAGCGTTCCAGCTGTCGACCGAGAAGGCGCGACATGCTCTGCCTTCACAGGTCAGCATGGCCGACGCTGTATTCAACGTCGGGCGCAGCTCCTTGCTAGTGGCCGCTTTAGCGAACGGCGAGCTGGGCATGATTCGTCATGCGATGAAGGATCGGCTGCACCAGCCCTACCGCGCAGCGTTAATTCCCGGCATGACAACGATTTTGGAGCGCGCGGCGGAGTTCGGTGCGCTTGGAGCAGCGCTGAGCGGAGCGGGGCCGACGCTCATTGCGTTTGTTGATGCCGACAGCCGAGATAAGTCTTCGTTGGAGAAGTTTTTGCTGCAGACGCTAAAGCAGGAAGGGATGCGCGCTGAGACGCTGTGGTTATCGCCATGTGTCCATGGGCCGCTCATTACAGTAGAGGACAGCTCTGCGCATTCCGCAATTCCGTTAATGGACCGGATAAAAGGAGAAGTTAAGGCATGAAGACGATTGCGGTATTGCCGGCAGGCTCAGTCTCCGATGAGTCGGCAAGAACTTTTTTTGGCGCGGAGGATGTGAACTGGAAATATCATCGGCTTATTTCCGATGTGTTCTTATCGACTGTGAACGGCGTCAGCGATTACAGCATCATTCCAATTGAGAATACGATTGAAGGCTCCGTTAGCTTGCATTTGGATTGGCTGGTGCACGAGGTGGACCTGCCCATCCAAGCGGAGTGGGTTTATCCATCAATCCAAAATCTGATCGGACACCAGTCGCTCCTTATGAAGGGCTCTGGTGAGGTGGATTATTCGCGTATAACAAAAGTGATAAGTCATCCGGTTGCGATCGCGCAATGCTTGCAATTTTTACGGGAGTATTTGCCTCATGCGGCAACAGAGCCAGTGAGCAGTACGGCTGAGGGCGTTCGTATCGTTCAAAATAATGCTGAAGCCGGCTGGGCAGCTATAGGCACATTGACTGCGGCAGCCAATGCCAAGCTTGATGTGTTAGCGTCCAGTATTACAGATCATAATAATAATTTCACACGTTTTTTGCTGGTTGGAAAGCAGCCTTATACGGCACGTCATTCCGAGAAACGGAAAACAAGTATACTGATCACTTTGCCGGAGGACTATCCGGGTGCGCTTCATCAGGTTCTATCCGCTTTTGCATGGCGCAAAATCAATTTGAGTCGTATCGAATCCCGTCCAACCAAAAAAAAGCTTGGCAATTATTATTTCTACATTGAGATTGAAATGGCACTTGATACGGTCCTGCTGCCTGCAGCGATCCAAGAAATCGAAGCCATTGGCTGCCAGGTTCGCATACTTGGAAGCTATCCTAGCTTCGCAGAGCTCATAAAAAGATAAGAAAGCTTTTATATAATGAGTTTCGTTGTACAAAGCCGAGTTCGCTTCCAAAAGCGAGCTCGGCTTTACTATTTTTTTCTGTTAAAGTGGCGACACCTGCCCATGTTCTGCATAGGATGTAAGGATTGATAGCAGGCATTAGCCGTGCCTGGTTATTCAGAACGTGACAGGAGGTTGTCAGCGAGTGAAAATTCATATGGTCAAAAAAGGCGATACCCTATACTTTATAAGTCAGAAGTATAATGTTTCGCTGGAAGAAATTTTGAAGCTGAATCCAGGAATTACGAACCCGAATGAAATTGATGTCGGCATGAAACTGAAAATTCCGTCCGATCAATCCGGAGGTCATGGAGGCGCCGGGGGCATGAACATCATGCATCAGCATGTCGTGAAGCAGGGCGATACGCTCTGGAAGCTATCCAAAGCATGGGGGATCCCTCTTGCGGATATGATCAAGGCAAACCCCCAGCTGAAAAATCCGAATGTACTGCTTACCGGTGAAATTGTGAACATTCCAAAGGCCGGCGAGGTTATGCAGGGAACGACTGTTGCGCATAGCGGCGGTGGCGGCGTGCATGCTTTGCACCCAAGCTCGATTATGCAGGGCGTTCAAGGGTGGGTAGGAAAGCTTTCGACAGCGCCAATCCTTGGGAAAACGCCCACAGCACCTAATGCAAACAAAGCGCCAACCGCACCAGTGGTGCCGGAAGCGCAGGTTGCCCCGCTCGCGCCTGTAGCTCCTGTGGCTCCTATTACTCCAAAGCCGGCAGCACCGGTTGAGGAGAAAAAGCCTGCTGCCCCGATTCAAGAAAATAAGCCGACAGCACCGGCTGAGGAGAAAAAGCCTGCCGCCCCGATTCAAGAGAATAAGCCAACAGCACCGGTTGAGCAAAAAAAGCCTGCTGCGCCGGTTCAAGAGAATAAGCCAACAGCTCCTGCTGTTAAGCCGTCAGCACCAGCGACATTAGCGACGCCAAAGGCTGCAGCTATTGAAACAGCCAAAAAAGCGCTGCCGATTGAAAAGCCTGTAGAGAAAAAGCTGAAGCCGATGCATGCCGAATATAATCCTAATGTAGATTTGTTTAAGCAGTATGGTATTCCAGCCACGGAAGCGATATCTTTGTATGATTTGCCTAAAGCGCCAGAAGCGTTCTCCCCTATTCAGCAGTCAGTTCATGGCGGTTATGGCTTTTATCAGCCAATGACGTTTCCTGCTCAAATGGTTCATGGTTATGACTATGGGTATGGACATGGACATGGCGGTTGGCAGCAGCCGGTTCCTTACGGTCACACAGTAAGTCCTCTGGGTGAAGTGAATGAGGCACCATTTGAATGTCCTCCAGGCACCGTATTTGTTGGCAGCTATCCATCACAGCCGGGATGGCCTAGCGAAGAAATGGTATCCCCGTTATCAGTAATGCCATATGAGGCGATGGTGTCGCCGTTCTCGACAATGCCGAACCAAGAAATGGTAATGCCGTTCTCCGCAATGCCGAACCAGGGCATGGTATCGCCGATGTCGGCCATGCCGAACCAGGGCATGGTATCGCCGATGTCGGCCATGCCGAACCAGGGCA
Organism: Paenibacillus praedii; assembly: GCF_049725345.1. Taxonomy (NCBI): domain Bacteria; kingdom Bacillati; phylum Bacillota; class Bacilli; order Caryophanales; family Paenibacillaceae; genus Paenibacillus; species Paenibacillus praedii. The sequence goes on from NZ_JBMWAM010000013.1 coordinate 112,313, forward strand.
TGGTATCGCCGATGTCGGCCATGCCGAACCAGGGCATGGTATCGCCGATGTCGGCCATGCCGAACCAGGGCATGGTATCGCCGATGTCGGCCATGCCGAACCAGGGCATGGTATCGCCGATGTCGGCCATGCCAAACCAGGGTATGGTATCGCCGATGTCGGCCATACCGAACCAGGGCATGGTATCGCCGATGTCGGCCATGCCGAACCAGGGTATGGTATCGCCGATGTCGGCCATGCCGAACCAGGGCATGGTATCGCCAATGTCGGCCATGCCGAACCAAGGCATGGTGTCACCAATGAGTATGTATCCAGAGCATGATTATGTACACGGCTACGGACATGGCATGGTATCACCGGCAAATGCAGGGCCTGAGCTAAGCGGCTACGGCTATCCAACTGCAGGCTTGCCAGCTTATCCTCCTTATCAACCGTGGCCGCAAACGGCTGGTGCAGGCCACCATCCTCATAAATCCGATTGTGGCTGCAACGGACATCGCGAAGATACGAGTAAAGCTAACGTGTCAGGCTCAGAAACGCCAAAGACTGAGAAATTGAAGAAACAACGGAAAGTGGTAAAAAAAGCCGTTATCCGCACCGTAACAAGCAAACCAAAAAAACGCGGCAACCCGCCGTGGATAAATCGGTAATACGAAAAAAATGATGCAAGTTAAAGCTTTTGCAACCTCTAGAAATAGAGGGCGGAAGCTTTTTTTTATTTTTTAGGAGGGAATTTGAATAATGATGTAATATTGGAGCACACTATCAAAAAATATAATGAAGGGGTCTTCCTTATGATGGAATTCAGCCTTTGGAAAAACTTGAAAAAGCGTCTTCGCCGCAACCGTCGTCCGTTATGGACACTTGGCACCATTTTAATAGGCTTACTTATTGGTCCGCTAGTCCTTGGCTATGGAGGAGAGACTGCTGCGGCGGCTTCGCCAGACGCCAAGTTGAATCCTGTAATACAAATGCTGAAGCAGCAGAACGGGCCATTATCGGTAAAGCTCCGCCGTATATATGTATGCGGTGAAGAGCTGAAGCCGCTTGGCAGGATGATGAGCAAGCAGGTCGCAGAGCTTGTAGATGTTCATCCAGAGTGGGAAGTTAAGCTGAATGAAGAGAAGAGCGAGGTTTTTTTGGAGCAGTATGTAGACGACTTGTCTGAGCATTGCAAGGAAAATGCTTACATGGGAGTAAACAGCAGTGGTCATTTAACTCTATATGATGGCATCCCGAAGAAGGAAAAAGTTGTTCGTACCTTTTTTCAGTTGGATGTGCGCTATATGGAAAGCAGCTTGCCTCAAGATAAGCTGGACCAGCTTGTGAAAGGGATTCGGATCAGTGATATCGACGAATACAACAGTGTTTTGTCGACCTACAGCGACTTTGCGGTTGAGTATAACAAAAACGTTATGAAGCGTTCTTACTAGCTTTACAGCTAAGGGCGAACGAAGACCATACTTCAACAGTATGGTCTTCGTTTTGCGTTTATTCTCCTAAATATCAAACGCGCGTTCTCATTCTCTCCAACTTTTGCTATAATAGATAGGATGCTTTATTTTGAGGAGATGGCCCTTTGCGCGTTCTTGGTATCGACCCTGGTATTGCTATAGTTGGTTTTGGATTCATCGATAAAATTGGTCATAAGTTGACGCCTGTGCAATATGGGTCTATTCAGACGAAAGCCCATACGCCATCTGAGCAGCGTTTGCTGCAGGTATATGAATCTGCGTGCGCATTAATGGATAAATACAAGCCGGATGCTGTAGCCATAGAAAAGCTTTTTTTTAATCGCAACGTAACGACAGCCTTTGACGTAGCGCAGGCACGAGGAGTAGTCATATTGGCAGCAACACAGCGAGGCCTGTCCATTGGAGAATATACACCGCTGCAAGTCAAGCAGGCGGTAGTCGGATACGGCAAAGCAGAGAAAAAGCAGGTACAGGAAATGGTAAAGATGTTTCTTAACCTATCTGCTGTGCCGAAGCCGGACGATGTGGCGGATGCTCTTGCGATAGCGATTTGTCATGCGCATTCTTCAGTCATGACCGGAATAATGAATGAGGTGAAGCATACGTGATCGATTTTTTGAGGGGCCTTGTCGTTCATTATGAAACAGAGTATATCGTGCTGGACGTTAGAGATGTAGGCTATCGGGTTTTTACTCCTAATCCTTATGCCTTCGCAAAAAAGGAAGAGCAAGTGACCATATATATCCATCATAACGTGCGCGAGGATGCGATATTATTGTTCGGGTTCGAGACGAGAGAGGAGCAGACGCTGTTCCGCAAGCTGCTCGAGGTGACTGGCATTGGCCCGCGCGTCGCTTTAGGGATTTTGTCAGGCGGTCGTCCGGATGCGGTCATTGCCGCCATTCAGCAAGAAAATATAGCCTTTCTGACGAAGCTTCCAGGAATTGGAAAGAAGACTGCGCAGCGCATGATTCTGGACTTGAAGGACAAGCTGATCGGCGCAGGACTTGATGGCGGCTTATTGACAGCTGCAGGAATCCCACTGGATTTGTCAGCAAGCGGCACTTCCGGACAAGGTGCAGGAACGGCCTGGCAGGATGCGCGGGAGGGGCTTGCTGCTCTCGGCTATACGGCCGCTGAGCTAGATCGGGCGTGGAACGGTCTGCAAAGCAGCGTAACGGCAGAGGAAACAGTAGACTCCTTGATGAAGCGAGCGCTGCAGCAGCTCTTTAAAGGCTGATGGAGGGAGATGAACGAATGATGGATGATAGAATCATTTCCGCCAACCTGATGATGGAGGACCAGGCAGTGGAGCTTAGCTTGCGTCCCCGCTATTTGGCCGAATATATTGGTCAAACAAAGGCCAAAGAAAACTTGAAAATATATATAGAAGCTGCGAAAATGCGTAAGGAAGCATTGGATCATGTGCTGCTGTACGGTCCCCCGGGACTCGGTAAAACCACTTTATCCAATATTATTGCGAATGAGCTCGGCGTTAATCTGCGCACAACGTCAGGACCGGCAATTGAGCGCCCTGGCGATCTCGCGGCCATCTTGACTAATCTGCAGGAGGGCGATGTGCTGTTTATCGACGAGATTCACCGCTTGCATCGTACAGTGGAGGAAGTGCTATATCCGGCTATGGAGGACTTTGCGCTCGATATCATGATCGGGAAAGGCCCAAGCGCTCGTTCCGTCCGACTCGATTTGCCCCCTTTCACCATGATTGGAGCGACGACCAGAGCTGGCCTTCTCTCCGCGCCGCTGCGTGATCGCTTCGGCGTCGTTAGCAGACTTGAATTTTATTCAGTCGATGAGCTATCCTTTATCGTTGCCAGGACAGCTGAAATTTTGGATGTAAGCATCGTTGGCGAAGCAGCCTCAGAAATCGCGATGCGCTCACGAGGGACACCGCGAATTGCGAATCGCTTGCTTAAGCGTGTTAGGGATTTCGCACAGGTCAGGGGAGATGGCGTCATCACGCATGATATCGCTCGTTCAGCTCTCGAGCTGCTGCAGGTTGATCCGATGGGGCTGGACCATATCGATTACAAAATGCTGCATGCAATGATGACCACCTTCTCAGGCAGGCCAGTTGGGCTGGATACGATTGCGGCTACAATTGGCGAAGAAAGTCAAACGATTGAGGATGTGTACGAGCCTTACCTGATGCAGATCGGCTTTTTGCAGCGAACGCCGCGTGGCCGTATCGCGACAGATAGCGCTTATCGGCATTTAGGAATTCCCGTACCGGAGAGATAACGATGAACGATAAACCTCGACGCTTCGAGAAGCTGTTCATCATTTATGACGGTTATTGCAACCTTTGTCTTGCCTCTACTGCTAAGCTGAAAGAGCTGCCTAGTTATGCTGAACTGCATTTCATTCCTATTCAACAGCTTGATCAGGCTGAACTAGACAAACAGCTAATGCATGGCCTGCGTCAAGTAAAGCTTGAGACATTGTATGAGCAAATTCATGTCACCGATGACCAAGGTCATGTCTACGCGGGGGCAGATGGCGTCATTCGGATTTTGCGTACGGTGAAGGGATTCAGATGGATATCTGGCATTTACCGAATACCTGGGATGAAGCGGCTAGCTGACGCGATGTACCGCTATGTAGCCAAACGGAGATACGATTGGTTTGGCAGAACAGAGAAGAGCTGTTCAATACAAGGCTGCTAGTGGTCTTCAGATCGAAGGGAGAATGAAAAGCATGGCAACTAAACGGTCCATTAAACGAGCTGTAATGTTATCGATTACGATTTTATTGCTTGCTTCAGCTTGGAGAGGGGCACCTTCGCACGCTGCTGTCCCTAAGCTGGATCAAATTCGAGTAGCATTGTTTATGCAATTACCTGGGAAATATGATAGCACGACAGCTGCAGCAACCTTCTCGTCTGCAGGAGGGATAAAGGTTGGAACGGTACAGCCTGGTGGTATTAGCGATTGGTTTAGCATTGCTGGGGCGGAACAAGCTAGGTTCATGGTAGATGATTATAAAGTAAAAGTATATGAAGGCACTAATTTTGCAACCGCTTTGGCAGCAACCAAAAGATTACAAGCATTGAAGGGAGCAGCCTATCTTGTTTCGCTTTCCAAAAATGGTGCAGTCACCTATCAGGTTTTGGAGGGTACATATAAAAGCTCCGCAGAAGCAGCCGCTGCACAAGCCAAATGGTCAGCCGATAGTGAGTTGATGAGGCTTATTGGCAGCTTTCAATCGTTGCTTCATGGTCCGCTGCATCTCGAAACAGGACCGCTTGGAAGTAAAGCTGCCGCAATAACAGCGGCCAGAGCCTTCGGTTCAGCTGGTCTGGATGCGTATGTAACAGTCCGCAGTCCGCAAAAAGGCATAACAAACTATTCCGTAATGGTAGGAGCCGCTGTATCTTCAGCTGAGCTGGATTTAATAAAATTAGCGGCGGCAAATGTACAAGGCGGCGCCGGTTTGACAGCGGCTGATCAGCAAGCTCCTTACTTGATGCTTAGAAGTGAACACACAATTAGCGGTACAGCGAGCAGCAGCCTAGAGCTTTATTCGTTTGCAGGCGGCGATGCGAAGATAACGATTACGCCTGCAGGAGCTGATCCGATCAAGCTGATGGAGCGAAGCAATCGCACTTATCGTGGATTATTTGAGCTAAGCGTGCTGAATGGCCGCTTGGCGGTCGTCAATGAGTTGTCCTTCGAACACTACTTATATTCCGTAGTTGGAGTCGAGATGTATGCTTCTTGGCCCGCTGAGGCGTTGAAGGCTCAGGCTGTAGCTGCTCGCTCCTACGTCTTGAATAAGGGCTTCGGCTACCAAATCGCCCATGTCGTGGATACGACCTTGAGTCAGGCCTATTACGGGACTAGCTCAGAGGCTCCCTCCACCATTGCAGCTGTAGATGCCACAGCAGGCGAAGTAGCGCTCTACAACGGCAAAGTAATTGAAGCTCTATACTATGCTAATGCCGGCGGGATGACAGCGGATGCGAAGGAGGCATGGAATAATTCCATTCCCTATTTGCAGCCGGTTAAAAGCCCGGACGGCGCTTTAGAGGCTGGGTTGCGCAAGTGGTATAGAGTCGTTCTGCCAAGTGGAACAATCGGTTATATCCGAGAGGATTTGCTCAATGAGACAGGAAAGACGACTGCAGCAGGCAGTCAAGTGATGCAGGTCAATACAAACGGAACAAAGGTACGCAAGCATCCGGTTATTCAGGATACCCTTCCGCCTGTTGGTCAGGTGGATAGCGGAGCTCAGGTTGTCGTGCTGGAGAAAACAACCGAATCAAATTCGATGTCGTGGGTAAGGGGACCTTATACCGCGCAAGAAATGTTATCTGCAATTAATGCCAGAGTAAAGACGCCGCTTACGTCCGCAGTAAGGTCGCTGAAGGTTAGTCAGCGTGGCCCCTCAGGTCGAGTCATTGAAGTAACAGCCAATGGGCAAAAGCTGGATATTAGCAATCCTGATTCGTTGCGGGGAACGTTGGGTGTTCAAGGCTCCCTGCAGAGCACACTGTTTCAAATTGATGAGACAGCAAAAGTTGAGCTGCGTGGTGCAGGGGCTGCTGTAAGGTCAAAGCAGACGGACAGCGCACCTATTTATACGATAAGCGCAGGCGGAAAGGTAACCGAAGCGTCTAGCGCCAACTATTTTATCGTAGACGGCAGCGGCAATATCCGGGCTGCTTCAAAGGAGCCAGGGTTCCGTTTCATTGGAACAGGTAACGGACACGGTGTCGGATTATCACAATATGGAGCGTTAGGTTTGGCACAACAAGGGTATGACTACCAAAATATTTTGAAATACTACTACAAAGATGTAACCATCGCTAAGGAATGATTAAAACGATATGAACGTAGAATGGTTTAATTTTGAACTGCCGGAGCATTTGATCGCACAGACACCGTTAGAAGATCGCACAGCCTCGAGACTGCTTGCTTTAAACAAACAAACAGGCGAGCTGACGCACCATACCTTTACAGATTTGGAGCAATACGTTGGTGAAGGAGATGTGCTCGTACTAAACGATACGAGAGTCATCCCTGCACGTTTAATAGGCATGAAAAGCGATACGGGAGCAAAGGTCGAGCTGCTGCTGCTGAAGCAGCTCGCAGGAGACCGATGGGATGCGCTGGGCAAACCTGCCAAACGCTTGAAGATAGGAACGAAGCTGTCCTTTGGCGATGACGGAAACGGAAATCCGCTGCTCCGAGGAGTCATCGAGCAGGAAGGAGAGATGGGGGGGCGGATCATTCGTTTTGAATACGAGGGGATCTTTCAAGAACTGCTTGATCTTCTCGGCGAAATGCCTTTGCCACCTTACATCAAAGAAAGGCTTGAGGAGCGCGAGCGTTACCAGACGGTTTATTCGAGGAACGCAGGCTCCGCTGCGGCGCCAACGGCAGGACTGCATTTTACCACTGAGTTTCTAAGCAGGCTGCAAGCGAAGGGGGTTAAGCTCGCTTATGTGACGCTGCACGTGGGTCTAGGAACCTTTCGGCCGATGTCCGTCGATTTGGTCGAGGATCACGAAATGCATGCCGAATATTATGAGCTCGACGAGCATAATGCGCGAATGATTAATGAAGCCAAACAAAGCGGCGCGCGTATAATTGCTGTCGGTACAACCTCATCGAGAACGCTTGAGACGGTCGCTTCCCGCTTCGAAGGCAAGCCGATAGAGGCATGCAACGGATGGACATCCATTTTCATTTTTCCAGGCTATGAATTCAAGCTTGTGAATGCGCTGCTGACTAATTTTCATTTGCCTAAGTCTACGCTGGTCATGCTGGTAAGTGCGCTTGCAGGGCGTGATGCGGTTATACGGGCTTATGAAGAAGCGATTGCAAAGGAATATCGTTTTTTTAGCTTCGGCGATGCAATGTTTATTTACTAACTTAGGAATAGGAAGCGTGAAAAGTGGCTGTCAAATATGAATTAATTAAACAATGCAAGCAATCGGGGGCGCGCCTTGGACGCGTACACACACCGCATGGTGTCATAGAGACGCCAGCATTCATGCCGGTCGGGACCCAAGCTACTGTGAAGACAATGAGCCCGGAAGAGCTCAAGACGATGGATGCTCATATTATTTTGAGCAATACGTATCATTTGTTCCTTCGTCCCGGTCATGATATCGTCAAGAAAGCAGGCGGACTTCATAAATTTATGAACTGGGATCGTCCGATTCTGACTGACAGCGGCGGCTTTCAGGTGTTCAGTCTTAGTGAAATGCGCAAAATTACAGAGGAGGGCGTTCACTTTCGCTCTCACCTCAACGGCGACAAAAAGTTTCTATCACCCGAGGTGGCGATGGAGATTCAAAATGCGCTCGGCTCAGACATTATGATGGCGTTCGATGAGTGTCCGCCCTTCCCGGCTGAGCATGATTATGTAAAAAAATCGCTGGAACGCACAACTCGTTGGGCAGAGCGCTGCTTGCAAGCACATGCTAGACCGCATGATCAAGGCTTATTTGCTATTGTGCAGGGCGGAATGTACAAAGATTTGCGCATTCAGAGCGCAAATGATTTGACTTCCATGGATTTCCCGGGGTATGCTATTGGTGGACTGAGCGTTGGAGAGCCTAAGCATTTGATGTATGATGTGCTAGATTATACAGTTCCTATTCTGCCTGCAGGCAAACCTCGTTACTTGATGGGTGTAGGATCGCCGGATGCTCTGATTGAAGGCGCTATCCGAGGAATCGATATGTTCGATTGCGTTCTTCCTACTCGAATTGCCCGAAATGGGACAACGATGACAAGCCAAGGCAGATTAGTTATTCGCAACGCGAAGTACGCCGAGGATTTTGGCCCGCTTGATCCGGAATGCTCTTGTTATACATGCACGAACTATTCTCGTGCTTATATACGGCATTTGATTAAAGCGGATGAGACGTTTGGTATGCGTCTAACGACTTATCACAACCTGCATTTCTTACTTCAACTCATGCGGGACGTCCGGCAAGCGATTATGGAGGACCGGCTTCTTGATTTCCGGGATTCCTTCTTCACAAGCTACGGCCTGTTCGATAATGAGAAAGGATTTTGAAAGGGGGGATATCTATGTGGCTAGCAGGAGAAGCAGCAGGAGCAGGGAACATTTGGACGATGATTTGGCCGTTTATTCTTATGTTTGCGGTATTTTATTTCCTACTTATTCGTCCGCAGCAGAAGAAACAGAAGCAGCGTACGTCTATGCTGAACCAGATCAAAAAAGGCGATAAAATTACGACTATTGGCGGTCTGCATGGAACAGTTGCAGAACTGACTGATGATACAGTCGTAGTTCGTGTAAATGATACAACAAAAATGACATTTGAGCGCAGCGCAATCAACACGATTGTATCAAGTGCTCCAGCATTGGAAAAAGAGTAATTAAAAAAGAGAATGAAAAGAAGGGGCTGTCCAATAAGTCTCTAAAACAAAAAAAGTTGTGCGGAAAAACGTAATGTTTTCCGTCCAACTTTTTTTTGC
>NZ_JBMWAM010000014.1:0-107598 GCF_049725345.1 Paenibacillus praedii
TCGCTCATCCCCTCGTTAACTTTCATTTTATTTCATACGAGGGTGTTATTCGACTGCATTTTTATCGTAGCACTCCAAGTATAGAATTAAGCAATTAATACTTTCTGAGACTATCATTCTTTTAACCCACTGAATTGACAAAATCACGGAAACAAACAAAAGCCACGTTACGAGCCGCCTTTTTGATACTGTTGATATATGTTGTTTATTTCCTATACTGTATCATTAAATTTTAAATGAATTACTAGCATTGCATTAATGACCTCTGAATCTTTATAACTTTCTGTCTTATCTAAACCTGCACATAAAAAAATCCTTTACAATAACAGCATATATTGAGTTTTATAATAGCTCAACAGTTCGTCCATACTATACATTAACGCCCCGACTGTTAAAGGAAGCCAGGGCGTTTCAAATACATCAAAATTCTATTTATGTTGCATTTAGGAATGAAAGTTTTATTACATGTCTTTCTTTACATCATAAAAAGAAAATTGGTTTTTTCCTCTTTTTTTTGAGACATACAGTGCCTGGTCAGCCAATCGGATCACTTTAAAAATATCCTTGTCATGATAAGGCCAGATAGCCCCGCCTACACTACAGCCAATTTGAACTCTTGTATTTTCAATATTAAATGGCTCTCTTAACAGCTTAACAAGCTTCTCAGCAGCTTGTTGACCTTTTTCTATTGGATTGCAGAGCGATGTATTTAGTACAACTAAAAACTCGTCTCCTCCAAGCCGGCAGAAAAATGATTCCTTTAAGCTCCTTTTTAGTCGCCCCGCCACCTCTTGTAACAGCAAGTCACCTGCATGATGTCCAAGTTTATCGTTCACCTTTTTGAATCCATCTAAATCTAAATATAAAAACGTATACGATTGGTTCCTAGTTCTTTGATCCGCATCATTTGAAATTTGATTAATGTATAAATCTAGCCCGATTCGATTTGGCAGACTCGTTAGTTTATCATGGTAAGCTAGGTTTGCCATCTGCCCGAGTTCCGATTCTGTTCTTGATAAGTCATGTAAAAGGTTTCTTAGCGATGAAGAAAGGATCTCTACATCCTTGATGCCTGTATAAACAGGGATTTCTACTCTCTTTCCTAATAAAAGCTGATCAGCTGCTCGTGATATGTTGCGTAATGGTTTTGCCACTATCCCTGCAAAAAACCACCCTAAAACAGCAAAAATAATTGCAGTAAAAGCCCCCAGCAAAAGAATATATATTTTCAGATCCTTTGCAGAAGCAAAAGCCGATTCCTCAGACTCCCGAACTAGAATTGTCCAGCCCAAGCCTGGATAGTCTTTATAGCCTTCTCCTAATGAAAAACCTGTTAAATATTGCTTTCCGTCTGGCCACTCTTCTAATATCCACCCATCTTTTTTCGCTTGGGCACGTTCTATGCTCTCTAAATTTAATGGCTTTCCAACAAAAGCTTTAGGTCCTAAGATAACGGTGTTGTCACGGGAACTGACGATAAAAATTTCCTGGTTTTTGTTCTCTTTTTGAAACGAGCTTCTCAAAGATTCTTTTATCTCACTTGCCCAAGCCCAACTTAAATGAGAAGCTAATACTCCTTTAAATTCACCTTTAGCGTCTACAATAGGAACACTAATATCAACAAACTGTAGTGGTTCATTCGTTGGATTTGGCAGCAATTTAGCAAGAAGAACAGCCTCATGAACATCTCCAATAAAAGGCTGATCGATGGCTTCTTGATACACTGGCCGTTCTGCAATAGACTTCCCCACTAATATTCCATTTGTTGCTTCTTGAACATTTCCATTCTCGTCTGTTACACCTACCCATGTAAAAGAAGGGATTTGAGACTGTAATTGATCAAGGAGAAGCTGTGTTTCGGTTATATCTTCTTCCCGTAAAGCCTTTAACCCACTAAAAATTTTAATTTCACTGTAACGAGACCACATGTAATGATCCAATTTATCGGCCAATTCAAATGAAGTTTTCCCAAGAGAATCCCCAATCTCATTTTTAATAATCTTCGTTGACTTAGCACTGATTTGAATGCTCAATAATATGGTTAAAATAATGATAAGGGTAGCGAATAGCACAGAAAAACATGCACGCAAGCTAATCGACATATTTATTGATTTCCTTTCTACATAAAACCATTTTGTTATCGTCTATACCAGCCTTACTTAAAAAGTTAACAGCTCTTTTATAATAATTTAATTACTGCGTTTTTGAAAGTTTCAATTATAACTTTTAATAAACCCATCTTCTAACGGTATGCTTTTAAAGCACAAGCTACCTCATCCGAATCATGCATCTTATCCGTTTCTCCATATAACCATTTGCAGGATCATAGCATCGCGGAAGCATGCCGGATCGTAGCCTGTCGTATCCTTCACCTTCTCCAACCGGTAGATTAGCGTATTGCGATGTATGCCCAACCTGTTTGCTGCAGAAGCAAGATTGAAGCTGCAGTCAAAGAAGCACTGCAGTGTTTCCTCGATTTTCGAGTTCCAAAACGGTAATAATTTTTCCTCAAGCCGCGTTCTGTGTTCTTCGGGTATGTACTGAATAAGCGCCTGCCCTTCAATATCATTGAAATGAACGACCTGTCCTTGTGAGCGGCTTCCGCAGCTTAAAGCAGACTCGGCCTCCTGAAAGCTGCGGCGAATCTCACTGCGTGAGCTCACGAACGTGCCAACCCCAATGCGATAAGCGTTGGTTTCCACATGAAGTAATCCCGCAAGCTTGTCCAGCTTACATGTGACACCCTGTGAGGTTGTTTCCGAGAATAAAAGCAGCAATCTCTGCGGCCGGGATTGGCTAATTAAAACATGACTGCCTTCCAACATTCGGCGCACTTTAAGCGGTACGCTTTCCTCTATTCGAGTATGGGATGTATGTGTAAAAGAAGCGATTGCCATCTGGAATGGAGGCCGAAGGGAGTGCCGGATCATTTCGAGCTTGGCGTTAACTACGTCTGATGCTTCGGTGGAAGGCTCCTGCAGCAGCGCCTCAATAATCATATCGCACGTCATCTGCTTCCACTCCTCCTGCAGCTTGGAATAATGCTGCCGAATTAGCAGCTCTGCAGTCATATTAACCAATTGACTGAATGGTTCCACCTCCTCCGGGTTCCCTGTAATACCAATTGCTCCGATCACTTGCTGATTATAATGGACCGGCATGTTAACTCCGACTTGGGCCCCGCGCCATTTGTGAAGCTGGTCTTGTCTGATGATCAGAGTTCGATTATGTTTGATTGCCGCTCCGGCAGCTTGATGATATTCACCCACTCTGGATGTATCGCCGCTTGCAATAATTGAGCCGTCGACATCGATGACATTAATATTCCAGTTTACTCTGTGCATCGTTTGAGCCACAATTTCTTCCGCTAATTGTCTGGTGAGCATGCATCGTCATCCTCCATCCGTCATTTGTTCAATTTGCATGAAAAGTTTTTGCTTCAGAATCCATAATTTAGATGAATCGTATGAAGACCTGGCCGGCCTTTATTTAGTATGATGGTACTGAAAAGCAAGCACTCCCGTTATAAAAAGGAGGAGCAGTATGAAATTTGTGATTGCACCGGATTCATTCAAGGGCAGCCTGTCAGCCGTCCAAGCAGGATCGATTATCGCACATGCGATACGTTGGGAAATGCCTGAAGCGATAACCGACGTCATTCCAATGGCGGATGGCGGTGAGGGTACGGTCGACGCACTCGTTCAGGCGACTGGCGGCAAGATTGTCGAGTGTCAAACAACTGGGCCGGAAGGGAAGCACGTAACGACTTACTTCGGCGTGATCGACGAGGGAAGTGTCCAAACCGCCGTCATCGAAGTGGCAAATATATTTGGTTTACCGCTTATTCCACAGGAGCGGAGAGATCCGATGAACACCACATCACGCGGAATAGGTGAACTTTTGCGTGCTCTTCTGGACAAAGGACATCGGCGCTTTGTCATCGGACTAGGCGGCAGCGCAACCAATGATGGGGGGCTCGGTATGTTGTCCGCTCTCGGAGTCCGCTTCACGGACCGAGACGGCAGCCTGCTCGAAGGATTTGGCCGCGATTTATTGGAAGTGGCATGTGTTGATTTACAACATTTGGACAGTCGCTTGAAGCAAAGCCAAATTACTATCGCCTGCGATGTAACGAACCCACTCCTAGGGCCGCTCGGCGCGTCATTCGTGTTCGGTCCTCAGAAAGGGGCTAGCCCCGAGCAAGTTGTTCGGCTGGACGACGGGATGTCGCGATACGCAACGTTAATGGAGGATGCTTTTTCACTTAAGCTGCGTGAACGCGAAGGTGCCGGGGCTGCCGGCGGTCTCGGTTTTGCCTTTATGGCAATCGGAGCCATTATCGTGCCCGGCGCCCAAGTTGTAGAGCAACTGACCAGTTTGAAAAAGAAAATTTCGCAGGCAGATTGGGTCATTACCGGAGAAGGATGCAGCGATGAGCAGACGATATTCGGCAAGCTTCCTTGGTATGTTGCGCAGTGGGCCAACGAGGCCGGTAAACCGGCAATCCTGATCTCCGGCAGCTTGGGAGAGGATATCGAGCCTTTGTACGAACGCTTCACCGGCTGTTTCTCCATCACTCCGCGTCCTTCGACCCTGCAGATATGTATGGAGGAATCAGAACGTAATTTGGAACAGTGCGCTAGAAATGTGGCTCGCCTGATAGGCAGTGCCGCAAGACATTAACTGCCGCAAAAAATCGCACAATCGCAGCTATCACCTTAAACATACCGTGGATGTAAAAAAAGGCGCTTTTCAGTAGATTCCCCTACTAGGCGCCCTTATTCCGGTTTCACTCGTTTTTATACGCGATCCAGTAAATGATCGGATGTTAAATAAGCTAAAGCGAAAATCATCTCGGTCGGGTTATAGGAGGGTTGCGAAATGAATTGGCCTCCTCCGACCGCATACAGCCCTTTGCATTCATGCACTTGCCCGAAAGGATCGGTGACCGAAGTTTTTGGATCCAGTCCCATACGATGCGTCCCGACATCATGAACCGTGACATGGTAGTTTGGAGTCGGCGAGTCTTCCCACGTTTCCTCCATACCCATTTCCTTGGCGATTTCCCGTTTGATCCGCATAAAATATTCCACAGACTTCGCATCGTAATCCGTCCATTCATGCGTTATACGCAGAGCCGGCTGACCGAACGAGTCCCTCACGACCGGATCAAGATCAACATAATGCTGCATGGAAGGCAGCGTGGAATGCTGCGAATACATTCTGAACAGCCTACGGAAATTTTGGCTCATCCAATCTTTAAAGCCTTTTCCCCATTTCGGGACATGAGGCGGCAATCCGTGAATGGTCTCAATCGGCTGAAAATCACCAGTCCATGTATTAATAGGCGATCCCCAAAGCACGCCTTCGTCGTTGTCGGGGATCAACTCTGACGTGTAGTCATCAATGATAGACCCTCCCTGAAGCGATCCCATGAACGAGTTCGTGATTTCAGGCAAAACCCCGTTAAACCAGCCATAGTTATGCAGAATAAGATGTTTCCCTACATGACCGTTGCCGTTAATTCCCGATGTGAGCAGCAATCTAGCATTTTCCAGCGCATAACAAGCCAAAATGACGACTCCGGCTTCCAGATCAATAACCTTGCCGTCAGCGTCGTAATAGGAAACTCCTTTTACACTGCCATCGGTATGTTTATTAATACGGAACACCCGGGCGAACGGCCTGACCTCCAGATTGCCCGTCTCTTCCACCGCTGCTTTAATCATATCGTGCGTCGACAGCTTTGCTCCGACATGGCAGGGGAATCCATGACAGAAACCGCAATTTGTACAGGCGTTTCTACCTTTATATTCGGTAGTGGCGATGGCAGTCGGAGTTGGAAATGGATGATAGCCCATACGTTTGACCGTCGTGCAGAAAATTTCATCGACCGCCCCACGCTGAATCGGGGGCATCGGATACTCCCGCATACGCGGGGATTCGAATGGATTTCCGCCTTCCAGCTTCTTATTCCCCACATTGCCGGCTTTGCCTGATACGCCCATTTCCCATTCGACGCGATCATAATAAGGCTCCATCATCGAATAGTCGATGGGCCAATCCTCAAGCGATGTGTATGCAGGAAGCGCATCACTTGAAAAACGTTCCATAATCGTGCTTTTCATCTTGAAGTCGGCTTCCCGGAATCGAAACGCGGCACCGCCCCAATTAAGCGTACCGCCGCCGGTTCCCATTGAAGGCGGAATCTGAAAGGGGTTGCCCAAGCCGAGCGTGTTCGATGCCCAAGGCAAAATTTCGGCTTTTGTTCTCTCATTAGGCCGCCACGTGATCGGATCTGTTTTCATGTGCGGTACAATCGCACTGCGGCAGTAGTAGCGAATTTCATCGAACTTCGTCAGAAAATCGGACTGCCGGTAAAAGGCGCCTTTTTCGAGAGCCACGACTTTCCTGCCGCCACGGGCAAGCTCTGTCGCGATGACGCCGCCTGCCGCCCCCAATCCAACTACAATCACATCTATTTTGGTTTTCACGCGGAATCACCTCCTTACCAGGTTAGCTTCTTTATGCCTTTGCAGAAGATCGCTCACCGATAAAACCTCGATTTGACTACTGTCATAGCCCAGACTCATTTGCTCACCCGTATAACCCCAATGTGCCCCGGGAAAGCCAATCATTTTCCATCCGGCAAAATCCCGGTTACCGCCGTACATCGGATCACCGAAGGTCCCCTCGATCGTATGCTCATAAATAACCTCGAAGAAGATCCTCATATTTTCGCCATCTTCAGAAAGCTGAAGGAGCTCTATTTTGTGCAGCAGGTCATCCTGCTTATCCGGTGACAGCCCGACAAACTCAGCCCCATACAATCGGACAGCTAAGTCGTTAAAATCCTGCAGCCGCTGGCGATAATATTTCTGCAAATGACTGAAATAACCGGCTAATGCTCTATCAATATAAACATGGGCGTGCGCTTCTGCCGCCCCCGGACTATTCGGTTCGCTGGGAATAAGACGGCTGCAAATGGCCTGGACCAGACTCATTTCCTCTTCATTGAAGAACATATTGGACATTTACGACTTCCTCCCCGGAATTCTTTGCTCTATCCCCTATGAGGGGGAGTCTTCAGTTTACTCCCCCTGATCAGTGCGAGTGATTATCTACTTCAGCGAAAGCGCCTTGAATCGTTTTACGTTTTCCGTGATCGCGACTTCAACCGGCAGACGCTCCATACTGGATGCCCCATAGAAACCTGCGATTCCCTTTGTTTTAGCTAGTACATATTTGACATCTTCAAGATCGGCAATCGGACCTCCGTGGCAGATGACCAGAACATCCGGGTTCACTTCCTTAGCTGCATCACACATAGCTTGGACGGCCGTAACCGCTTCATCCATGGACATCGTGCTTTTCGCTCCGATATAACCTTTCAGCGTAGTGCCTACATGAGCCACAATAATGTCCGCGCCAGCTTCGGCCATCGCCCGAGATTCGTCCTCGGTAAATACATAAGGAGTGGTTAGCAAGTCCATTTCATTCGCGAGACGGATCATCTCAACCTCGCGGTCGTAACCCATACCGGTTTCCTCCATATTGTGGCGAAGCCGACCTTCATAGAGCCCAACCGTAGGGAAATTCTGCACACCCTTGAAACCGAACTCGTTCTTTAGCTTGCTTAGGAATTGCGGCATCTGCCGGAAAGGGTCGGTCGCACACACGCCGGCCAGCACGGGAGCATTCTTGACTACCGGAATGACTTCTCCCGCCATCTCCATCACGATCTGGTTGGCATCACCAAAAGGCATTAAGCCAGATATGGAACCCCTGCCCGCCATACGGAACCTTCCCGAGTTGTATATGATAATAATGTCCGCACCGCCTGCTTCTTCACAGACAGCGGATATGCCCGTACCGGCCCCGGCCCCGATGATCGGAATGCCGCGGCTCACTTGGTCTCTGAATCGGTCCATAATTTCCTGTTTACTCATTTGTCAACACTCCACTCTGTTGGATTAACTCATGCATTTTATTCGCTGCCGCTTCTGCAAAAAAAGGATCGTTGATATCCGTATCCATGACCACAACCTGTATATGAGTTTTCAACGTCTGCATAAAAATTTCGAACAGCGCCTGATCGGCTTCCGGATTATAAAAAACTTCATTCTCTGTCGCAATGGAGGAGACCCCCTTAAGCGGTATGAAAACCGTAACCGGGCCAAATGCCTTATTCAATTTCTCGCCGATGATCCGGCCTAGCTCTGCGCACTCCTCTTTGGTCGTGCGCATCAACGTTACATTTTGATTGTGTATATACAACGTTCTGTCTTGAAAATGGGACGGGACCGTAGCAGCAGGACCGAAGTTGACCATATCCAGCGCACCCAGCGATACAACTTGGGGAATCCCCAATTCACCCGCCATCTCGAGCCGATTCTTACCGGCCGACAGCATCCCGCCGACTAATTCGTCAGCCAGTTCCGTTGTTGTCAGATCCAATACACCGCTAAAGTAACCGTCACGTATCAAGCCTTCCATCGCCCGCCCCCCCGACCCGTTAGCATGGAATACGACCACCTCGTAACCCAACTCATCGAGCCGTGCACGCGCTCTGTTAACACATGGTGTCGTAACGCCGAACATCGTTACAGCTACGAGAGGCTTGAAATGACGATCGGCGGAGCGGTTTCTGCTCACTCGCGCCATCCCGACTACGGCTGCCGCGGCGTTTGTAAGAATTCGCTCCGATATCGAATTTATACCGGCAATATCCACGATAGAATACATCATCGTAATATCCGTTTGCCCCACATAAGAGCTTGTATCTCCGGAGGCGATCGTAGATACCATAAGCTTTGGCAAGCCGATCGGCAGTGCCCTCATCGCATAGGTAGCGATAGATGAGCCGCCAGAGCCCCCCAATGCAAGAATGCCGTGCAGTTTATCGTCACTGTGAAGCTTCTGAACAATTTCCGCTGCCCCTTTGCACATCTGTTCGATGGCAAATCCGCGATCCTTTTTTGCAATCAGGGTGTTTACATCTATACCGGATGCCTGGGCAACTTGTTCCCTGGTGATATCCGCCTTCATTTGAGGACTGCCCAATACGCCGGCATCTACGATGATCACCTTACAGCCTTCGGCCATAATCAGGTCTCTTACAAATTCGTATTCCTTGCCTTTCGTATCCAACGTTCCCAATAGAACGATTGTGACCATGCATTTGCCTCCATGACGAACTTGGATTAACGTATCAAAGGGTCTTCTGCGGGAATGAGTCGGAAGTCGGGTAGATTCCGCAGCTCCCGTTCCGAGCCGGACGGAGAATAAACGACAAAAACCCGCATTGGCTCGCTGCCAGTATTAACCGTGTAATGATATCTGCTCTCCGGCACATAAATGGTACAGCCGACTGATACAACAGAGACGATCGCATGACCATCATCGTCTTCTACCATCTGTTCCCCCTGACCGGAAAGCACGAAAATAATTTCTTCTGCGCCCGGGTGGTTGTGTCGGTCGTGTCCTCCGCCCGGCTGCATCTCAACGATACCGGCACTGAAGCGTGAAGCTCCGTTAACCTCGGAAGAACAGGTTACCTTGAAGCTCCCCCACTCAAACGCCATCGTATCCACATGCTTCGGTTCCACAAAATAGTTGAGGTTTCCCATGTACATTCTCCTTTAGCAGGGCCGGTTGTTCATATTTCGCGTTCCGGATTTGAACAGCCGGCCTGCAAATTGATGAGTCGAAACCTATTTCTTGCCTTCGATCCGGTCGACTAACGGCTGCAAATATTCGTACGCTTGGCGGGCTACAAGATCCGGCTCGATGTCACGGCGGTCAAATCCAATTTCCATAGCCAACCAGCCGTCGTAATCGATATCCTTCAATGCTTGAACGACACCTACGAAATCTCCGCGTCCCTGACCCGGCGCAAGACGGTCGTTATCCGAGATGTGAATGTGGCGAAGATCCTTACCCATGGCGTAAATGTAATCGGTGGAAGGCTCTTTGCGATAGAGCGCATGGAACGTATCGAACATCACTTTAACGTTTGGTTTGTTCACTTCCCTCATCATGTTAAGCGCATCATCACAGCGATCGACAATATTGCTATCATGTGACGTTGGTTCAATGACCAGCGTCACTCCATGGTTAGCCGCGGCATCAGCGACCTCCGATAAAGCTTCCACGCTCCATGCCCAAGCTTGCTCCAGGCTGGTCCCGAATACCTGCCAGCCGGGAATGTACAGAAGCGTCTTGCATTCCCACTCCTCGGCCAATTGCGCGATATCTTTCAAGTGGTCAATCGTTAGTCGCCGTTCCTCCGGGATTGGAGAAGCGACATTATGTCCGGGTCCGCCGCTTAACGCAGACAGCATACTCGATACCTCCATGCCGTAGTGTTCAAGTATCTTCTTGGTCTCTCTTCTTCTTTCCTTCGTAAGAGTAGGCGGATAGGCATGCGGACTGGCACATCCGATTTCTATCCCTTGATACCCAATTCGGGAAAGTCTTTTGATGACTTCTTCAAGCGGATAAGCCGGCAGCCATACTGGAAAACTCGCATATGGCCAAGTGTTAAACGATAATTTCATTCCCATTTTTATATCCTCCAATCAATTTATAACTCGTTTGATTTAACGCGAATAGGAACAGTTTTTGTTCGTTATAGCAGTCCTTTATTATTTAAAAGTTGTGCCTTTAAACTGGGCTGCCGTTTCTTTCGTTACAGTCGGCGTCTCAAGTTTGATGAATTCCGGCAGTGGCTCTCCCTCGATTGCTTTGGCTGCTGCAATGATACCCATTGGAGATACAACCGGATATACAGTAGTAGAGTGGAAGGCTCCGGAAGCGACCAAATCAAGCGCAGATTCCTGGCCATCAATACTGACGATCTTGATTTCGTTTTCACGTCCCGCAGCACGGATTGCTTGCAAAGCACCTTCCGTCATCATGTCAGCGTGCGTAAATACGGCATCTATCTCACCGCTAGGAAAGCGCTGCAAAATATCTTCCATGACTTTCAATGCAGTAGCCTGGTCGTAATTCGCATGTTGACTTGCAATGACTTTGATTTCCGTGTCTTTTATGGAATCGACTAAGCCCTGGTGACGGTCAATGGTAGGCGATGCGGAAGCACTGCCTTGCAATTCAACGACATTTCCTTTGCCGCCCATTACTTCAACCAACGAACCCCCTGCATTTGTACCTAGGTCAATGTCGTTTCCTTTGATTGTTGTCGTAACGGGTGTATTTACAGTACGGTCAACGGAAATAACTTTGATTCCTGCGTCCATCGCCTTCTTTACAACGGGCGCCAGAGCGTCTTTCTCAACAGCATTAATAATGAGGGCATCAATGCCTTTGGAGATAAAATCATCCACTACGCTTGTTTGGATAACCGGGTCATTCTGGCCGTCCCCAACCAGCAATTCAATATTCGGAAAATATTTCTTGGCATGCTCTTCGGTTTGAGCTTTCAGCGCTACCCCGTAACCGAACGTTAAGGAAGCAACCGCAAATCCAACTTTGCCTTTATATTCTGCCGGATCCTTACCTAGTGCCAAAACTTGTTTACATTCGTCGCCGCAGTAGGGGCCGTAATCGATCTCGATGGGGTCGGCCGCGACATTGTCAGACACCGCGTTATCCGTCGTATTCACCGCATCGTTACCGGCAGCAGCGTCATTCACCGTGTTATTTCCTCCGCAAGCCGCCAAAAATACCAGCATGACTACAAGTGAAACAGCAACACAAACGTATGATTTTTTCATGCTTAACCTCCTAATTTTTTGAATAGTCAGTTATTTCTTTGTAATTCATTCCTCATAGCAACGTAGCAAGAAGCAAAGTTGTACAGTATCACCCTCTCACATTTAAGATGTTGTCGATTTTAGAGGCTCGACCACTGCTGTTTGATTCTGTCTTTTAATCCTGGAGTAGTGAATAATACCGCAATAATTATAATGAGTCCTTTTGCAATCTGCTGATTGAAAGGAGAGACTCCTATAAGATTCAGAAGGTTCGCAACCATAGCCAGCAAACAAACACCGGCAACCGTACCAGCTACGCTCCCTCTGCCGCCCATTAGGCTGGTTCCACCAATGACCACGGCTGCAATACTGTCGAGCATGATGAATCCACCGGCAGTCGGATGGCCAACATAAAGTCTTGAGGTGGTAATGATCCCTGCGATTGCTGCACACGCTCCGCTTATAACGTAAACGAGAATGAGCACCCGTGTTGTTTTCACGCCCGACAGTCTGGCCGCTTCCAAGCTTCCGCCAATCCCGTATACGAATCTGCCAAAGGGTAAATACTTCAAGATCGTCCCAGCAACAATGGAAGCGATTACAAAAATCCAAACTGGACCCGGAATACCAAGAAATGAACCGTTGCCTAGAAACACCAGCAAATTGCTTTCAAGTACAAACGATTGCGGGGTTCCGTTTGATAGCAGCAAGGCGAATCCAGCCCCCATAGCCATTACTGCCAAGGTCATAATGAAAGGCTGTATCCCGAAAAAAGTACTTCCCACTCCGTTTATCAAGCCCATTACGATACCTATTATCAAAACGATGAGTATCGTGGCCCATATGGGCACTCCCCTCTGGATCAACATAGCGAATGAAACGCCGACAATCGCCAAAGTTGAGCCCACGGAAAGATCAATTCCGCTGGTCAGTACGACGAATGTCATACCGATTGCGACGATGCCGGTAATCGATGCTTGTCTGGCAACGTTGATCATATTTTGCAGATTAAAAAACTCAGGAACCCAGATGATCGTAAACACTAGAAGTATGAAGAAGAGAATGGAAGGAACTTTGTAATTGATGAAAAACGGGGGTATAAATCGACGAGCACTAAACATAACGTGCTCTTCGACTACCGTACTTTGATTCAATTCACTTTTCAATGGATACCCCTCCTACTGCATATTTCATAATGATTTCTTCCGTCGCTGACTCGCGGTCCAGCTCGCCTGCAATACGTCCTTTATTCATCACTAGAATGCGGTGGCTATTCTCGAGGATTTCCGTAAGCTCGGATGATATCAGAATGATGCCCATCCCTTGTTTGCACAGATCACGCACCACACCATAGATATGAGCCTTGCTCCCGACATCGATTCCCCTCGTCGGTTCATCCAATAACAATATGCCAACTCCGGTTTCCAGCCATTTGGCCAGAACGACCTTTTGCTGGTTTCCGCCGGATAAGCTGCCGACCAATACGCTTAAGTGGGCCAATTTGATCTTTAACGATTCCACAAAGCTGCCAGCCTTCTGTTTTTCTTTCTGATGATGGATCCATCTGACCTTGCTGTTCGCCATGAACATGTTATGAGAAGAGGATAAATTTTTAAACAATCCCTGATTGCCGCGATCTTCCGGCACTAGTCCTATACCGTTTTTTACAGCTGCGCTAGGCGAGTTGTTTTTCACTTCTTTCCCGTGTACATAGATCGTACCGGTATCCATCGGATCTGCACCGAATATGGCTCTAACCAGCTCAGTTCTTCCAGATCCCCGCAATCCCGCAATACCCAGCACTTCACCGGAATACAGCGATAAATGGATGCCCGAGAGGACGCCTTGCGTGGATAAATTCTCTACGCGAAGCAGTTCCCTGCTCTCGCCATAATGAATTTTGTTTGGAGGGGCCGCTGTAATGTGCCGTCCAACCATCTTACTGACCAACGCATCCGGATTGGTATCGCTAATATTACCTTCATCTGCCTGGTGCCCGTCTTTCAATACCAGATACCGATCCGCCAGACCAAAAATTTCATCTAAGCGGTGGGAAATGAAGATGACCGCAACGCCGCGCTCCTTTAATCTTCGGACGATTTGCAGAAGCCGGTTGACATCGTCGCCTCCGAGAACCGCAGTCGGTTCGTCCAGGATCATGACCCGGGCGTTTTGATGAAGGGCTTTAGCAATCTCAAGCATTTGTTTCTCGGCTATGCTGAGACGACTAACAGGTTGGTCCACCTTCAAATACACGCCGAAATCCTCTAGAAACTGTTTCGCTTCAAGGTTTATTTTTTTCCAATTGATTAATCCCTTCACATGCTGATGCGTGCTGTAGAAAAGATTTTCTGCCACGGTCAGATGAGAGAACAGGTTCAGCTCCTGGTACACCGTTACGATTTCACTTTTTTTCGAGTCAAGCGGCGTGTGGAAAATAACTTTTTCGCCATGTATCAAAATATCACCGGAGTCCGCACTAGTCGCACCCGATAAAATTTTTATCAACGTTGATTTTCCTGCACCATTCTCCCCTACCAGCGCCAATACTTCGCCCGAATTGACAGTGAGATTAATGCTGTGAAGCACCTTTACCGTGTTGTAGCTCTTGGATATGTTTCTCATCTGCAAAAGTGGAGCATACCCATTTGAGAGTAAGGGTTCCCCCATAATATTCGTCCACCTTTCATCGCTTTTTAGACGTTGAGTTAAGTAACTGACTATCCGTTGTAGCTGCGCAACGATGCTTTCGTATCCATCAACCCATTTCCAAAAATAGTTTCCTCTACGGCTAGAAACGCCGCACCGATAATACCGGCATTCTCGCCAAGGGACATATGCTGGATCGTTAAGCTGCGGGTCGCGAGTGGAAGGGAATGCTGATAAATGGACTGCCTGATCGATGCGAGCAAGACATCTCCCACACCGGAAACCGCTCCGCCGACATATACCAGTGACGGGTTGAAAAAATTAACTAAACCGGCCAGCACATCTCCGATGATAATTCCGCATTCACGCATCAGTTCAACCGCAACAGCATCCGATTCGATAACTGCTTTCCGAACATCCGATAGTGTCAGCTTGCCTTTGCTGTCAAGCATACGTTTCAACAATTCACTTTGACCGCTTCTTGCCATTTGCTCGGCTCTTATCGCAATCGCTCGACCACCAGCCTTCGCTTCCAGACAGCCGCGGTTGCCGCAGTAGCAAAGCTGGTCATGTCCAATGTTGATGTGGCCTATGCCGCCTGCATACTCCGTCGAACCGCGATACAATTGCCCATTACAGATAATGCTTGCCCCGATGCCGTTGCCGATTTTCACGTAGATGATGTTGGGATGATCGGTATTAACGTTGATGATTTGTTCCGCCAAAGCCATCGTATTCACATTGTTATCGACGAAGCATGGGCAATCGAAATGTTGAATCCAAAACTGCCGAACCTGGTAATTCTCCCATCCCGGCATAATCGCGAGTGAGGTCGTAATTCCCGAATTGTATCTCACCGGACCGGGCACGCCCATGCCGATTCCTTTAATCTGATTCCGTTTGATATCGTGCTTTTCCATTAGTCGAAAGACAATCGCTTTAATTTTCTCCAATACAGCGGACGGACCTAAGCTTACGTCGATGTCCCTGGAAGACTCAGAGATGACGATATTACAATTGAAATCAGCAATACCTACTCTTGCGTGTGTAGATTCCAGATCAATCGCAATCACGTAACCCAATTCGGCGTTGAAGGATAGCAGAATCGGCTTGCGTCCCCCAGTAGAGGGGCCTCTCTCGACCTCAGCTACCAAATTGCTTCGAATTAAACACTCTGTATGTTCGTTCACCGTGGCCAAGCTGTAGTTGGTCATTCTAACTAAATCCGCCTTTGATATCGGCTTTTGACTTTGTCTGATCACTTTGAGTATCGCAGTTGTTATCGCAGACATCTCCACAAATGAATCACTCCCTACAGTTGTAAGCGCTGTCTTGTTAGTTTTTAATCTAAAACTAAAACTTTTTATAGTCAATGTAAAAAAGAGTCTCATTCATTAGATAAAACTCTTTTACCAAATATACAAAAGTAGCTGAACTACTTATGCTTTAAAAGCATTTAAAAAAAGAAAGGCTGCCAGCCAGCAGCCTGATTTGTTTATTAAACTTGAGATTCACATAAGTAGAACAATGTTTTGCTGGATATGTCGAAATTTATCGGCATCTAGTAAATTGTACGTCCCATCTCGTCCGCGATTCCGCTTTTACGGTAAAAGTACGTATTGAGTTAACGGGAGCACCTTCTCCTCTGCGGAATCCAGATAAAATAGAAGGACCTCCGCCGATCAGACAGCATACAAGCAGTCCGAATCGGCATCCACTGATAAGTATGCAATTGCTGATTTCGCATATCCGACAGCCACTGTTCATAAGAATAGGTTTCAGACTGATGGTTCATGGTATAGAATAGCCTGCTGTCCGCATACATCTCATGGGTCAACACTTTATCAAGCTTTGAGGAATAAACGTAAATACCGTTGATAAAATCGTTAGTCGATTTATATTTGCTGAGCTCCTGCACGGTTCTGTAAATATCTTAGGAATGCGCATTTGTACATAATGCTTCTGCTAAACTTGAATCGAATGCGCAACATAACCCCTCTCCCCCATTAAGAACTAGTCTACATGATACCTAAACGATCATCTGATTCCATTCCACAATAGGCGGATTCTACCGATAATTTCGAATCAATTCAATCTACAATTCGAAACTGATCGTCAATATTTAAGAGAGACGCGATGAAAACAAGGAGTATGCCTCCGCGTATCGAAGTGTAGAGAGTAGAAGGACATTCAACTCCTGCAGAAAGGATTAGGATCAATGGCGCTAACCATCAAAAATGTGATCGATCGACTGCGCTTAACCGTCCAGCCGATTGAGAACACGGTAGACGAATTGGAGCCGGGTGATCCCGAAATCGAAGTGCATGGGATCGCTACAACGTTTATGGCAACGCAACAGGTCATCGAACAGGCTTTGTCCCTCGGCGTGAATCTGCTAATCTCCCATGAGGCCGCCTACTACAGCCATCGAATGACGAACGGGCTTTTAACCGGTGATCCGGTCTATCAAAACAAGCATAGTCTTCTTCAGCAGTCCGGACTCTCCATCTATCGACATCATGATTATTGCCATAGGTTGGAGCCTGATCTCATCATGACCGGTTTGCTTCAGAGTCTGAAGTGGGAATCTTGCGTGGAGGAAATGCTCCCTGCGGCGGCAGTGCTCCGAATACCTGAAATGCGTGCGATCGAAATCGCGGAATACACGAAAACACAGCTGTCTCTCCCCTATGTACGGATCGCCGGCGATCCGCACATGACATGCAGTCGCATCGGAATTCTTGTGGGCTACAGAGGCGGAGGTGTCAACGCCATTCCGTTATACCGCGCAAAGGAGCTCGACCTAATTATCGCCGGCGAGGGACCTGAATGGGAAACGCCCGAATACGCAAGGGACTCGGCGTATCAAGGCGCACCAAAATCGCTGCTTGTACTGGGACATGCGGAGAGCGAAGAGCCCGGCATGCGTTATTTGGCGGAACAGCTGCAGGAATGGTATCCCGGCCTGCCCGTTCATTTTATTCCGGTTAATCCGGTATTTCAGCTCGTTTGAGCCGGACTCCGGACTCCGAAAACCCGATAGGTAAACATTATTAACTCCAAAGGAGCGAAATCGTATGAAGTCAGGCATGATGAATGCGGCAATTATGGACAAACCGTTATCTATAGCGGTTAAGCAGGTAGACATCCCCGTTCCCGGGGATCACGAAGCTCTGGTTAAGGTTTACTGCATAGGCGTGTGTGGTTCCGATATTCATTACTACGAGCATGGCCAAATCGGACGTTATATCGTGAAGGAGCCGATTGTGCTTGGTCACGAGCTAGCCGGTGAAATTGTACAGGTCGGTAAAGCGGTGACGCATTTAGCACCGGGTGACCGGGTCGCGGTGGAGCCTGGCGTAACGTGCGGGCGCTGCGAGTATTGCAAATCCGGACGCTACAATCTGTGCCCCGACGTCGTCTTCCTCGCAACTCCACCCGTGAACGGAGCCTGGGCAGAATATATCGTCATGCCGAGTGACTACCTGTTCAAGCTGCCAGATTCGATGAGCTATGAGGCTGGGGCGCTGCTGGAGCCGCTATCGGTCGGATTCCACGCCATGCAGCGTGGAAAAGCAAAGCCGTTCGATCGCTTGCTGATTACGGGACTTGGTCCGATTGGCTTGCTGGCCGGACAAGCGGCAAAGCTGTTCGGCATAACCGAAATATACGGAACGGATACGGTGGCTTATCGGCGGGAACTTGCGCTTGAGATGGGCTTCAAGGCGGTATTCGATCCGTCAACGGATCAGGTAGGAGAGAGACTGGATGAGCTGACCAGAGGTGCTGGCATCACACTAGTCGTGGAATCGTCGGGCAATGCCAGAGCGATGGCTGACACGGTGAAGCTGGTCAAGAGAGGGGGCCGGATTGTATTTGTAGGGCTGCCCGCCGCCAAGGAGGTGCCAATGGATATGGCCCACCTGATCGACTCCGAGATCGACGCCTATGGGGTATTCAGGTACGCAAATACGTATCCCGCGGCGATTCAGGCCTTGCAGCGATCATCTGTAGACATCGAGTCCATCATAACGCACCGGTACAGCCTGACGGATATCAAGGAAGCGGTAGAGACCGCGCGTACAAAGAAGGATACCAGTATTAAAGTCATGATCTACCCGAATCTTGCTGCGGAGTAGCAGCCATGCTGGCTGCATATCAAATGCACCACGGACTAACTATGCTTGCCAATGGTCCTTGAAGAAGCAGCAGCGGCGGTCGTGCTGTCTTCGTATCGATTAACTTGATTTCATCAAATTAATTCTAGGCTTATTATATAAAATCCAGATTCAGTTTGATTTCGCGGAACTAAATGGCCTTTTCATTTCAGGGCAAATGAAAAAGGCCATTTAGAATTCCAGAATCAAACTAAACTGACCTATTCAAAGAGCAGCCTCCAAATAAGATGGCAAAATCGCTTGCGCTATACAACCTTCATTAGTCTTACCGCCATGAATTGTTTACCCGGAAGTTGGATTCGGAAAGAACCTTCAAAAGTACCCGGAAGCTTCTCGATCGACATGCTCCACGTATCGATTACTTCGACCTGGTATCGTATTCCCGGCTTGCGGTTGAAATTCCGGAAACGAGGCTGGTTGAAACCGAAATAGTACAAATAGTATTCATCCTTGATTCCCGCACACGGCAAGTCCCAGTCGGATGGCAGCGGATTGAGCACGCCTCCGGGGCTTTCTTCCGTGATTTTGCGAAGAAAAGCAATGCGCTGCGGACTCGTTCCCGTTAGTTTACCGCCTTTGGACCACCATAGAATTTCTTCCGCATTGAGGTAGGTTTCGCCATGACCCACGTAACCCCCGCGAACCGCGCCTTCCCAAAAACGGCGGGTCATCTCTTCCCCGCTGATGTTGCCCCAGCCTTGATCGATATCCCCCTCATACGCACATTCGTCGATCACGATAGGCTTTTTCCATTTTTCGCGCCATTCATTCGTTGCCTCCGAGGTTTTGTAAACGTCGATGCGCTGGATACTGCAATGCGTGACCCACGGCTTGCTGTAATCGAAAAAGCTCAGACAATTATGGTTAGAAATGAGGTGACCGACCGGGTCGTTTTCTGTGACGATTTTCGCAAACCGCTCCCAGTCATCCTCGTCCTTGGTCCACATCAGATCATACTCATTTGCCAGCGACCACCACACGTTGCGGTATGCGGAAAGCCGTGCCGTGATATAGCGAAGGTAACGGTCGTCCTCAGCCGGGGTCATTTCCGAATAACCCCATCGGTCGTATGGGTGAAACAGGATGAGGTCCGCCTCGATACCCAGCTTGCCCAAATCGGCGATCCGGTTCTCGAGGTGCTGGAAGAATGCTGGATTGAATCGAGTGTAATCCAAGCCTTCTGCCAAGGAACCTTCGAAGGGATTATAGATCGGTTCGTTCTCGTTGAACAGATACGATTTCGGAAACACGCACATCCTCATCTTGTTGAACGGGGAAGCTTTCAACGCTTCGAGCGTCTGTTCCTCCAATTCATCCCCTTGGTGAGTCCAGGCGTAGCAAGTTGTCCCTACGGGAATGTAGGATGTTCCGTCTGCGTAGGCAAAATGGAAGGTATCCTTCACGCGCAAAGGACCGTGGTTGCCCGGGGAAGTCTCAACGCTCCGAAAGGCGCCTTCAATCCCATCAAGCGACCGCGCATTGCTGGATGTCCGGAACTTCCAGTCACCCTGGATATCCGGCATGAAACGAATGCGGTAAACCCCATCGCCATCGTAGAACCCTCCCGTGCGGACAACCTTGTCTCCGGAACGAAACTCGGCTGCAAGGGAAACATTTGTGAAGGGATTGCCGTGGTCCGGGCCCCTAAGTTCGATTTCGTAAACGCCCCATAGTTCGGCCTGGGCAGGCGCCTTAACGAAAGCTGAAGCGGACGGGACACCGGCAGATTCGTAATCGGGGGAAGGAATAATTTCCGGTTCCGGCTCTTCGTTTGGCAGGTCGTACGGGATATCAGCCAGCTCGGACAGCGTTTCCGCAATCCAATCCAGCTGTGACAGCTCTTCTTGACGGATTCGGTAGTATTGCTCCAAGGACAAGCTCTTGAAGAGAGAAGCGATATGCGGCGCTGCTGTGTGCAATGCCGGTATCCGGCGCAAGATAATGTCGCGGGCGGCTTCATTCTTGTAAATGATGCCGATGCGGGTCTTCTCAGTAAAAGTCATGTATTTTCATCTCCCTGCTCTAATGGTATTGCTTAACACGGAACCGACGGCTTTTTGCCATCCTTCGTACAATCGGTCACGCTCGGCCGCTTCCATCGTCGGCGCGTACAGCTGTCCCGGTTTGCTTAACTGTCCGATTTCGGCAAGAGAATTCCAATATCCAACGCCAAGTCCGGCCATATAGACCGAACCCATGGCCGACAGCTCCGCAATCTCCGATCTTCGCAGCGGTAAGCTCAGCATATCCGCCTGAAACTGCATCAGTTGGGGATTGCCGGAGGCGCCGCCGTCCGCATGAAGCTTCTTGAGCGGAATCCCCGTCTCCCTTGCCATCATTTCCGCAGCGTCGCACACCTGATAAGCGATGCTTTCCACTGCCGCGCGAGCAATATGCGCTTTGCCGGTAGCCCGGTTCATGCCTGTAATAGCCGCCCTCGCGTAAGGGTCCCAATACGGCGCTCCCATTCCGACGAAGGCAGGCACCAGATAGACACCTTCGTTGTCCGTCGTTTGTCTGAGCATCGCATCCAGCTCTTCAAACGATTCGAAAAGACCAAGATTGTCCCTTACCCATTTGATGCTGTCGCCGGAGCTTCGGATAATCGCTTCCAGCGCATAAGTCACCTTGCCGCCTCTTCCCCAGGCTATGGCGGACACCAAGCCGTTATCCGGTGCGGCAGGCCGGTCCCCGATATTCATGAGCACCGAAGTTCCCGTGCCATAGGTCGCTTTAGCCGTGCCGGGCTCGAGGCAGAGCTGGCCGAACAAGGCGGCTTGAGAGTCTCCAATGATGCCGGTAATCGGAACCCGTTCCGAGAACAAATCGGGGTCATCAGTGTAACCGAATATGTTGTCCGAGAATTTGACTTCCGGAAGCAGCTCCCGCGGAACACCGAACAGTCGACACAACTCATCATCCCATTCAAGGGTATAGATGTTGAAGAGCGATGTCCGGCTGGCGTTTGTGTAGTCGGTTGCATGCGCTTTACCCCCGGTCAGCTTCCATACCAGCCAGGTATCGATCGTTCCGAACAGCAGCCTGCCCTGGACAAGCAGCGGTTTCACGCTTTCAACCTGCTCCAGCATCCATCCCCATTTAGCCGCGGAGAAGTAAGGATCCAGCCTAAGGCCGGTTTTAGTCTGCACGGCGCTTTCCTGACCTGCCGCCTTATATTCCGCACACTGGTCGGCGGTCCGCTGGCATTGCCATACGATGGCGTTATAAACGGGGCGCCCCGTAACCCGATCCCAGATCACGGCAGTCTCCCGCTGGTTCGTAATCGAGAGCGCAGCAAGAACGGCAGGGCTGATTCCCGCCCGCGTCATCGCTTCGTGCGCCGTCCGTTTGACATTCTCGTAAATTTCGACCGGGTCGTGCTCCACCCACCCCGGCTTCGGATAAATCTGCTTGTGATCCGCGCTGCACTTGGCGACCACCTGCCCGCTCCGGTCAACGATCAAGGCTTTCGTACCGGCCGTACTCTGGTCGATTGCCAGCATGTACTGTTCCATCAATGTCCGTCCTTATCTGCGCAGCATCTCAAGGGCAATCTTCATGAGATTGCCGGCGCTAATGCCATAGTGGTTGAATACTTCGGAGGTTTTTCCGGCGATGGCCGGCTCGTCTGGAATACCCAGAATTCGCATAGGCACAGGCTGGTTCTGCACGACGACTTCCGCTACCGCCGCCCCGAGGCCGCCGTGAATGCTGTGCTCCTCTACCGTGATGATATGTCCTGTCTCGCGGGCGGCCTTGATCACCGCTTCCTTGTCGAGTGGCTTGATCGTATGCATGTTGATCACTCGGCAGGAAACACCCGCTTCTTCCAGCGCCTGCTGCGCGTCAAGCGCCGTGCGTACCGTTTCTCCGGCAGCGATGATCGTGAGATCGCTGCCTTCCCGCATCGTTACGGCTTTGCCGATCACGAATTCGTAATCATCATTCTCATAGACGTCCTCGACCGGGTTGCGCCCGATCCGGACATAAACCCCGCCTTCGTGCCGAACGAGGGCTTCCGTCATCCGCTTCGTTTCATGCCGGTCAGCCGGCAGAATGACGGACAGACCAGGAATCGCCCGTGTTACCGCCAGATCCTGCACGGAATGGTGGGACATCCCGAGCGCGCCGTAGCTGACGCCCCCACTGATGCCGACCAGCTTGACGTTCGTAGCTGAATAGGCGACATCCACCTTGATTTGTTCGATGCTGCGCATGCTGAGGAAACACGCCGGGGAAGTGACGAACGGCTTCTTTCCGCTGTGCGCCAGGCCGGCCGAGATTCCGACAATATTCTGTTCGGCGATGCCGACTTCCACGAACTGATCCGGATAAGCCATGGCGAACGGGGCCATGGCGGCCGATCCGCGCGAGTCGCTGGCCAGCACCATAATGTCGCAGTCTTCTTTCGCCAATTCCAGCAGTGTATCGCATATCACCTGACGATTGGGAATTTTGTTAGCCATGATTAGCGTACCAGTCCTTCCTGTTTATAGCTCTCGACCGCGGCGGACAACTCGGCCAGTGCCAGCTCCAGCTGCTCGTCGCTCGGCACATGATGGTGCCAATGCGCCACATTCTCCGCGAAGGAAACGCCTTTTCCTTTAACCGTATTAGCCATAACCAGCGTAGGTTTGCCGGTAACGTCAGGAACGGCTTCGAATACGCGTACAAGCTGCTCGATATCGTTGCCGTCGACGGATACGACATTCCACCCGAATGCGGCCCACTTCTCTTCCAGCGGCTCGAGGCCCATCACATCCTCGGTCGATCCGCTGATTTGAAGCCGGTTCCGGTCGATAATCCCGACCAGATTATCGAGTTTGTAATAAGCCCCGGCCATCGCCGCTTCCCATACCGAACCTTCCGCCTGCTCGCCGTCTCCCATCAAGCAGAACACGCGATAACCCTTGCCCTCCCGTTTCCCTGCGAGCGCCATGCCTACGGAGATAGCGAGACCGTGCCCCAGCGCTCCCGTGTTCATCTCGATACCCGGCACTTTATTGTTGGGATGCCCGATTAGACGGGTGCCGAATTGGCTGAACGTGTTCAGCTCCTCCTTCGGGAAAAAGCCGAAGTCGGCGAGAATGCACCAGAGGGATTCCACCGAGTGGCCTTTACTGGCGATAAAGCGGTCCCGTTCCTCCCATTTGGGTTTAGCCGGATCAACTTTCATAATTTTATAATAGAGTACCGTTAAAATGTCGGTATTGCTTAGCGAACCGCCTGTGTGTCCGGTTTTCGCACCGTGGATCATCTTCAGCAGATCCATCCGGATCTGCGCGGCTTTCGCCTTCAGCGCTAACGTTTTCATTGATGAAATCCTCCTTTGATTACAGTCCTGCGCCCCGCAGCCATGCCTGGATCTCCTGCTCGGTCGGATCCACCGGATCGGGCGTCAGACCCGGAATATAGCTGCAAGCTTCATACAAGGCCGGAATCGCGTTCGCGTGGATGCCAACCGCATGGTGGACATAAGGGCCTTTGACCAGCTTTTCTTCCCACAGCGGCCAGTCGTTCACTTCCACCCAGACGTAGGAACCACGTGTATAAGGACCTTGAATGCCGCGGGCTTTGCCGAGGAAAAGCTGGTATTCGCCATGGTCTCCGTCGAAACGGGCCAGGGTCATGCCGCCGCCTTTGATCTCTCCTTCATGCGTCCCCGGAGCGTGATCGTCGAACAGGAAATGCTTGCGAAGCTTCGGCTTCTCTTCCACCGACAAAGATACCGGAAAGTTGCCGCAGTGGAACAGCAGCTCGCCGTTCGGATTCTCGGGATGGCGCACGGTCAAGTCGGCGAAAAATGTCGGGTGCTGGTTCAATGTGGCTGCTTGAACCATGACGGATGTAATCGCACCATGAATGTCCGTTTCGCAGGTGACCGGAATTTGCTCGTCGGTCAGAATCGCGTTGGCAAGGCATGGCATGATACCCATGGCGTCCTGCAGGGATGACCAGCATTGAATCGCGATTGCCGTGCTTCCCGTGTTGATCGCATATTGCTTCATGGCGACTTTCAGAGCGGCGATGCGCCGAACGTCCGCTTCGGTTACTTCGGACCAATCAAGCTTCGCTTTTATGTAATCGATCGCTTCCACGAGCTCGAAGCTGTTTCCTTTTTCGATCCGCTGGGACGCGCGCTGAATGTCCACCAGTGTAATCGGATGGATTTCGATGCCGAACCTCTCGAGTAATTCGCCTTCGTTGCACATCATAGTCCAGAAGGAAGCCGGGCGCGGTCCGATTTGCAAAATCCGCAGGCTGCGGAATTGACGCACCACGTTGGATGCCGCGATGAAGTTCGTGAAGCCCCTTTCAAAAATAGGGTCGTTCACCCGGCTGTTCGTGACATAGGTGAAAGGAACGTTAAAGCGGCGAAGTACCTTGCCCGTAGCGAACAGTCCGCACTGCGTGTCTCGCAGGCGCATGCCGTCCTCGAGCGGCGCCTCGTCGCGCGGGCCCCAGAGAAGCACGGGTTTGCCCAGCGCCTTGCCTACGCGCGCGACCGTATCCTCCGTTCCAAAATTACAATGCGGGAAGAAAACGGCGTCTACCTTTTCCTGCTTGAACCTTTCGGCGATCAGATCGGCGTTAATATTGTCGTCATACAACAGCCCTTCCTGATTAAGGCCTTCCAAATCGACGATATCGATGTCCAGGCCGAAGCTTTCGATTTTTTCCTTGATCATGACTTTGTAACGGAACGCGTCTTCAGCGCTGAATACGAATCGGCGAGTTGGCGCATAACCCAGCTTTAATTTTTTCATGTTGGCTCCTCCTTTTAACTAAACAAACTAAACTTAATTATGTTTGTTTATTGATTAAAATCAACTTAACATTAATTTTAGGAATGGTCAATTCATTTTAAGTGCCAATTTCAATAAATTTAGCTTAATTATCTACTAAACTAACTAAATAAATTAATCGGTTTCTTGCTTCTTAACAAAATTAACTGTAAACTAAACTTACTGAACAAATGGAATGGGGACTAACTTTTATGAAGATGGACGATATCGCCAAAATCGCGGGAGTATCCAAAGCCGCCGTTTCCCTCGCAATTAGCGGCAAACCCGGAATCGGACCGGAAACACGGGAACGAATTCTGCAAATTGTCAAGGAACACGACTATCGGCCGAAAATCAAAAGCGCCGTTCGCGAACGGCAGACCGGGTCGGTCACATTCCTCGTTATAACCAACTCGGGCATCGTGTTGGAGCAATATTACTCACAGCCTTTCTTCCGAGAGCTGATTCATTTTATCGAGGAGCGCTGCCGGACTAATGGGTATTCCTT
This sequence comes from Paenibacillus praedii, assembly GCF_049725345.1. NCBI lineage: Bacteria > Bacillati > Bacillota > Bacilli > Caryophanales > Paenibacillaceae > Paenibacillus > Paenibacillus praedii. The sequence continues at coordinate 25,838 of NZ_JBMWAM010000014.1, forward strand.
GATTTTCACCTCGGTGGACATGTCTTCCTTTGAAGAAGGAATCCGAGCGATCGCCGAAGAGAAGCGCAGCGACGGGATCATTCTTCTCGGGACTAACTTGGACAAGAAGATCCTCGGACTCATTTCGGAACGATTGAATTCTCCGCTAGTCGTACTGGACACTTGCTTCGAAACGCTGCCGATCCCGTGTATCCAGATCAATAACGCGATGGGGGCCTATCAGGCAGGTTCTCATCTCTGCAGTCTGGGCCATAGCCAGATCGGGTACATCGCGTCCGATATCCGAATTCGAAACTTTGACGACCGCCGCAGCGGATTCATGCAGGCTCTGCAGGAGAACGGCCGGGATCTGTCGCCTGACAATGTGTTTTCGGTGGCTCCTACAATTTTGTCTTCCCAGGATGCGCTGAAAAAGCAGCTATCAGCCTATCTCGAGACAGGCCGGCAGCTGCCTACGGCTTTCTTCTGCGAATGCGACTATATCGCGATCAGCGCGATCAAATCGCTTACCGAACTGGGGTATCGAGTACCGGAGGACGTATCCGTCGTAGGCTTCGACAATATATCCGAAGCGCTCATCGTATCGCCGGAGCTGACCACCGTACATGTTGAGAAAGAACGGATGGCCCAGTTAGCGGTGGACACGATCATTCAATTTATCGAATCAGAGTCGCCTGTCAGCTCCAAAATCATGGTGGACACCCTATTTATAGAGAGGCTGTCTTCCTGTTCCCCTGCCCCGGCCGCGACCCCGATTTAGCCGTAATTTCGCGACCGTCGCCCTATGCGCGCAGGCGCCGGTCGCGTTTCCCTCATGAAAGTCCGAAAGCCCCAAGGTTATTGCTTTGATCTCATTCTACGGAAATGTCCAGCGGAATACCCACCAATAAAACGACTTCCCGATTTCGATATTCTGACTTCCGCCCGCATTTCGGGATGTCGTCAAAACACAAACGCTACGTCGTTATATTGAAAGCTTTGAAAAACATACTGTTCTATAATCGTAGCAGTCAGCGGAGAGTTCGTAGTAGATAGTCATGTCACTACCGATAGCCGTTCGGCCGACCTTTACGGAGGCCTGGGCGTCGGGGAGAATGCGCCTGACCGGATCCAAGATCTCGTCGTAAGCCGCGGCGGCGAATCCCTGCTGCGCCTCGATCGCTTAACCGGCCGTCCGCAGCAATGCCAGGAATTCCATGGCACGCTGTGGATCGGCGATCCTTCTTGGCGCCAGTATGACGTTTCATTCCATGCAATACTAGGTTCGGAAGGGATCCGGCTTCGCCTGTTGGACCGGCATCTGCCATGGGACAAACAAAATTATGTCCTTTGGGAATTGGATCCGGATGGAGAAAGCCGTCTAGTCCGCATTGTTGGCTGGTCCCGCGTCAATTTGGCGCCTAATCAAAAGACCGCTGTCCATCCCTCAGATTGGCAGCATATGCAGTTGACCATCGGCGAGGATACCGTACAGTGTTTCCTGAACGGCGAGCTCATCCACGAGTACCGCCCTTCGCCGATTCCATTTCTGACATCCGTTTCGACTTTGGATCGCACAACAGGCGAACTGATCATCAAGCTGGTTAATCCTTCTCCTTATCTTTTGGAGACGGAAATCAATATTCAAGACGCAGGAAACGTTTCGGTTCAAGGCGGAAAACCTTGCTGACCTCTGGGCGGCCGGAGGATGCGAATACGATCGATCGGCCTGAGTTAGTGTCGCCCGAGGTTTCGGATTTCCGGTGCGACAAGGGCATTTATTCGATTCCGCCTTACGCCGTCGCGATCCTTCGCATCAATATAGAAAAATAAACCCCAAAAAATGAACCGCCCGCGATCAGTGAATCGCGGGCGGTTTGCGTTTAGCCTTTCAACTGCTGCAATAAGGCTTCAAAACCTTTCATATCTCGTGCCATGGAATTACATCCATACGAATTAATTGCTTTTAAATGTTTCCCGGATACCTGCAGCGATTTCCTTCATGCAGTCCTCCGCCTGCGGATACAGCCCGATTTTGTCCATGAAAGCATGATCCATCCCACTGTAGCGGATCATCCGCGTCGGGACCCCCGACCGGACCAGCTTGCGACCGTATGCCTCACCCTCCAGGCGAAGATAGTCGTATTCGGCTTCGATGATCAGTGCCGGCGGCAAGCCGCTTAGATCGTCGGCAAGCAGCGGCGACACATACGGATCGGAGACCTCGGCCTTTCCTTGCAGATACAACGTATCCAGCTTGCCTTCGCCCAGGGCATGTACGATCCCACGGATCAGCTCGTGATTGTGGTTGATCTCGTACTCGTGGATCGTCCACTTGAAATCGTCGGTCTCCATGCCGGCCATGTTAACCGTTGGATAAATCAGCGCCTGGTACTTGATCATGCCGTTGCCCAAGTCGCGGTCCATGATCGCGCAAACGGCTGCCAGATTGCCTCCGGCGCTGTCTCCCGCAACCGTGATCCTCTCCCGGTCAACCTGAATCTCTTCAGCATTCTCGTAAACCCACTTCACCGCGTCATAGCAATCGTGAAGTCCCGCAGGGAAAGGGTGTTCGGGGGCCAGCCGGTAATCGACGTTAACGACCACCGCGCCCGCGTGTTCAGCAAGATATTTGCACGGGTTCTCCACGGCCTGAATCGTGCCGCCGATAAATCCGCCGCCATGGAAGAAAACGACAGCCGGTTTGGAACCGACGACAGCCGGGGTGTAAATGCGTACCGTGATGTCGCCTCCGCGTCCTGGAACCTTCCTCTCGCTCCATGCAATCGCAGTCGTCGTGATATCCAGATTTGGCCAGCCCATCATTGCTCTCACCCGTTCGATCGGAAAACCGGCGATGTCGCCGTCCTTCGCCTCCAGCTTCGGGAACGAAGCGAACTTCTTCATCTGCTCCATCGTCACTTCCAGCACACGGGGATCGAGATCCCCGGCAATATCGGAATCCGGTACCTTCTTAACCTCAATCGTAAGCGCCATCGTCATTCATCCTCCCCGTATAAAAGAATCCCTTCCCCGAAACAGGGTTTCGAAGAAGGGAACCTTCACTTGCTTGTATTTGTATCCAGTTATTGCACGTTGTTTTCTACCGCCCACTGATCCAGCTGCTTCTGCTTCTCGGCAATGATCTTGTCGAGGCCGGCTGCCTTCAGCTTGCTGATGAATTCATCCAACTTGGCGGGATCGATCGTGCCCGATTCCAAACCAGCCTTGTATTGATTGTTTACGTTGGCAACCGCGGCGACTTCGGTCTTCACAGGGGAAGAATCGAACGAGAAGCCGAGCGCTTTGGAGAAGGTCGCCGACTTGTTAAACACCTTCGTCTGCTCCCAAATATCGGGCGCGGTGCCCTCCCATACTTTAGCCAGCGCGTTGTTTCCGACTTGCCATTGGTTGAAGACGTAGTTGCTTCCGCCTTCAGGAGCTTTGATCTGTCCGTTGCCGGCATCCACGTAATGCTTGCCTTCGATGCCGTTGGCAATCAGATTGGCGATGTCCTTGTCGGTATAGAGCAGGTTCAACAGTTGGGCTGCGCGATCCGGATCCTGCGTATTTTTCGGGATCGACATCATGAATCCCGTGCCGGCGTCAGAAGTGGAAATCGGATTCGTGAGACGCGCAGCCACCATTTCATATCCGTTAAGCGTTTTCTCCTGGGCTTCGAAGCCCGGTTTCATGTTGGACAGATAGCTGAAGCCTTTACCCGCTTTCACCAGGCTGTTATTGCCTTCCTGCGTGGTTGCGGCATCCGGCATAATGTAGCCGGCTTGGTACCATCTGCGGGCGAGCTGCAGAGCGTCCTTATACATTTGCTGTTCGTAGAGGTTCACGACTTTCAGATCCTGGTTGTCGATGATCAGGACACCCGGCGTATCGCCCAACGTATCAATGTAACCGCGTGCGATTTCAAAAGCAATCCCCAAAGCTTGGGAACGCTGAACGAGCGGATATATCCCTGGCTCGTTATCTTTGATCTTCTGGAAGATCGGATCGAGATCCGCATACGCTTTCACATTGTCGAACGTGAGGCCGTGTTTGTCCATCAGGTCTTTTCTGGCTATGATGCCTTGGTCGGCCGCCGTATCGCGCACGCTCGGCACGCCGTAGCTCTTGCCGCCAACTTTCGTTGCGTTGAAGATAGCCAATTCCATCGTATCTTTAATGGTCGGACCATGTTTTTCCACAAGCTCATCGATCGGCAGCAGCTGTCCTTTGGCTACCTGCGAGCTGAAGTTGAAGAAAGAAGAAGTGACAAGCAGGTCCAGCGGCTCATTGCCTGCAAGCAGCAAGTTGACTTGCTGTACCCAAGCGCCGATGTCGATCGGCATCAATTTAACCGTCGCGTTGATTTTTTCTTTGGTGATTTTGCTGATTTCTTCCTGAACGAGAGCGACTTCATTCATATTTCCGAGTCCGATGAACGCTATCGTCAACTCCATTTCTTTCTCGTTGACAGCGGAAGGAGCAGTTGTGCCGTCACTGGCAGCCGGATCGGATGAACCGGCATTATTGCCCGACTTGTTCGATTGGGAGCAAGCGGAAACCAGCAGTGACAGAATCAGCAGAACGGAGAGCAGAAGCGTTAAGGCTTTCGATTTTCTTGGCATGTATTTTCCCCCTAGATTATGTTGGCACTGATCTATACCAACCGGGCCCGAAGGCCCGGGACTGGCTTATGCTAGCATTAACCCTTGACTGCCCCGATGGTTAGGCCTTTGACGAAATATTTCTGGAAGAACGGATAAATCAGGATCAGCGGCAGAATTCCGATGACGGCCATGGCCATCCGGACGGAGTTCATCGGCGGGTTGGTCGACATCTGCTGTCCGCCCAGATTGTTCTGCTGGAGGAACTGGATGTTGACCAGCATCCGGTTGAGCAGGTTCTGGATACTGAACAGTTTCGGCTCCGTGATATAGATCAGGCCGTTGAACCAGTCGTTCCAGTAGTTGATCGTCAGCATAAGGCCGATCGTCGCCAGAATCGGCAGCGACAGCGGCAGCACCATCCGGTAGAAAATCTTGAACTCCGAAGCTCCATCGATATAAGCCGACTCGATAATCTGAATCGGAATCGAATTGGCGAAAAAAGTCCGGATCAGCAGGATGAAGAAACCGTTGGTGAGCAGGCCGGGAATGATCAGGGCCATCAGCGTGTTCTTCATATGGAAAACTTCGGTATAAATCAGGTACGTTGGCACCAGGCCGCCGTTGAATAGTAGCGTGAAGAACACCAGAAAACTTAGTATGCCGCGCAGCGGCATGTCCCGCCGGGATAACGGATACGCGAGCAAGGCGCTGATCAGCAGTCCGACGAAGGTGCCGACGGCCGTGATCAGGATCGTAATCCCATACGAGTTGAACATCGCTGCATTCTGCTCCCAGAGGTACGCATAAGCTTCAAGGCTGAACTCGCTCGGCCAGAACGAATATCCGTTGCTGACGATCGCACTTTCCTCCGTGATCGAGGACATGATGAGAAGCACGAAAGGAAACAGGCACAGGGCAACAAGAATGATAAATATCGCATGGACGACGGGCTGGTTCATATCGTTGGTTTTCATAGTCGTTTTCCCTCTTTCTGCTTAGAACAAGGCGTTTTCCTTGTTGCGTCGGCTGACGATGTAGTTGGACAGCAAGACCAGGATAAATCCGACCAAGGATTGGTACAGACCGGCGGCGGAAGACATTCCGATATCGCCGAGCGTCATCAGGCCGCGGTAAACGTAAGTGTCGATAACGTCCGTTACCGGCTGAAGCGGACCGGAGTTGAGCGGCACCTGGTAGAACAAGCCGAAATCGGAGTAGAAAATGCGGCCGATCGCCAGCAGCGTCATGATTGTGATGGTAGGCGCGATGAGCGGTACTGTAATGGTGCGGATCTGCTGCCATTTGGTCGCGCCGTCGATCGTGGCCGCTTCGTAATACTCGTGGTCGATGCCGATGATCGCGGCCAGGAAGATGACGCACAAGTAACCGGTATACTTCCAGATCTGAACGATGGTCAGGATGTAAGGCCAGTATTTCGGCTCGAAGTACCAGGAGATCGGCTCCAATCCGAACATCGGAAGCAGATTCAGGTTCAGGAAGCCGCTCTCTGCGCTAAGCATCGAGAGAACCAGATAACCGACGATAACCATGGAAATCAGGAACGGAAGAAGAATGATGCTTTGATAGAAACGGGCAGCGAGCTTGTTTCTCACTTCATTAAGCAGAATCGCGACCGCAATTGCCATGACCGTATTGAGAATAATAAACGATCCGTTATAAAGGATGGTGTTCCGGGTAATGATGTAGGCATCCGTCGTCTTGAACAGATACTCGAAGTTTTTAAAGCCGATCCAATCGCTGCCGAGTATACCCTTGGCATAGTTGATGTCCTTGAAGGCGATGACCACACCGAACATCGGCAGGTAATTGTTGATAATGAGGTAGACGATCCCTGGAATCATCATCAAAAACAATGCCCGGTAACGCTTGAGCTTCTTGAAAAACGGAGTCCATCCTGTTTGTGCCATCTGCTGTCCCCTTCTTTCTAGCCTGTCTTTATATTCTCATTGTAAAGGTGGGCAGAACTTGCCGCTTACCAATAAAACGACTTCCCACTTTCGAAATTCCGACCTTCTCCTGGTCCATAAAATATAAAAGCCGATTCCGCTGGTACGGAATCGGCTTAAAGTCTAGTTTTGCTGCGTCCGTTTGCGATAGTCCACCGGGTTCACTCCGGTCGCTTTCTTGAAGATCGTCGAGAAGTACGACAAATTCGAGTAGCCGGAAGCGACCGCTATGTCGCTGACTGATTGTCCAGTATTGGCGAGCAGTTCCTTCGCGTAATCGATCCTGCTTTGCTGAAGGAAATCCGAAAGCGACATTCCCGTCTCCTTCTTGAATATTCTCGTCAGGTAGTCCGGATTGAGGAATACGTGTTTAGCGATGTCTTCCCGGGATAAGTCCTGCTGACCGATCTGGTCCGCAATAAAACGTTTGACCTTGTCCACGACGGATAAATTTTCTTCTATGGCGTGGATGTGGTTCATCGCGACTTCGATCACATACCTTACCCATTCCTGCAGGGATGCCAGCGAGCGAAGCACGGATTCTGGCTTATCCGTCAGCAGGTTTTGGGTGAATACCTGATTAGCCTGCAGACCTTTGGACTGCAGAACGAAAAATATCATTTGGAGGAAGTCCTGATAGAAGGCGTGCAGGGCTTGCGCATCGACGGATCCGTCGAACGCCTTCCATGACTCCAAATACTTCGATACTTGTTCCGCCAGCTTGTCTCGGGCTCCTTGCTTCATCCATTCCGCCCAACCGGCGAGAGGAGCCGGATCCAGCCGGGAACCCTTTTTCTTATTCTCACCAAGGATGAACGTCCGGTTGATTTGAGTCACGTTATTCTCGTCGAGCTGTTGAAGGGTACGCAGCATGCCGGACAATTCGTAAAGGGGCACTCGATCACCGACGTAACAGCTGATATCACAATACAAATACTGATTGCAATTGCGGATGAACGCATCGCAATGCGCGCGTGCTTCCGCCTCGTCCACAGCCACTTCTAAAGGAATCACGATCAGAAAGGAACTGTAAGCTACCGGAATGACCGCCGCGCCGGGCGTCGTTTCCATGATTTCCTGCAGCACGTTGCGAAGGGCATATTCCATAATTCTCTGGTCCCGTTCGGACAGCTCTTTGTGCCAGCGCTGGACGTGGGTGTAGACGGGCAGGAAACGGATGTTTTCGGGATACACGAGCCCTGCTTTCCGCAAGTGCTCGCAAAGCGCTTGCGGATTTGAAGGGATTTTCCGCTGAATCAGATCCTGCCAGAAACGCTCCGCCACGACCGGCTGATGCGATACCCAAAGCCGTCTGTAATGATGATGGGTTTCCTCGAAGGAACGCAGCTCCCGTTCTTTGTCCATTTTGTCGAACGCCCTGCCGATCACCGATTCGAGCTCCGAATAATCGACGGGCTTCAGCAAGTAATCGAAGCTGTCGAGTTGAATGGCTTGCTTCGCGAACTGAAAATCCGAATGGCACGTCAAGAAGATTGTCTCGGTTTCGGGATAATGCTCCTTAACCCAAGCGGCCAATTCCAATCCCGACCCTTGAGGCATTTCGATATCGCAAACCATCAAATGCACGGACTGGGAGTGGAAAACTTCCTGTGCCTGCTTCAAACTATGCGCCGTGTACACGGACCCGACCTTCAACCGGTCCCAATGAACGCCCGCCTGCAGTCCTCTCACCGCGTGAACTTCATCGTCCACTAGCAACGCATGATACATGAATCATCACCTCAAGGTTCTTTCTTCTTTATGGGTATGGAAATCGGCGGGAATGGAAATCCGCACAACGGCTCCCGATTCGTTTTCGTTATAGAAATCAATATCCGCCCGATCTTCATATAACAAGCGAAGCCTGCGCCTCGCGTTACAAATCCCGATCTGTTCTCCGTTCTCGTTGACCGGTTCACCTTCGAGCGCAAGCCGCTGAAGCACCTCCTCCGGAAATCCGGGACCCGTGTCCTTAATATGAAAGACGAGACGCGAAACTCCCTCGGTCTCCTCTTTGCCGACTTCAACCGATATTCGGATCGGCTCATCCATGTTGACCGCGTATTTGATCGTGTTCTCCACCATGGTCTGAATGATCAAAGGCGGAACCTCCGTATCCAGCAGATGATCGGGCCGCTCGACATGGTATTGGAAGATATCAGGAAATCGAAGCTGCTGGATCCTCAGATAGTTTGCCGTGTGGGCGAGCTCGTCCCGGAGCGCCACAAAATAGGAACTGCTGCGGAACATGAACCGGAAGTAGGACACCAGACATTTGGTCATTTCCTGGATCAGGGCGAAATCCTTGACCGTCGCCAGATTATAAATGATATTGAGTGAATTTAAAAAAAAGTGCGGATTGATCTGAAGCTGCAAATGACGGAGCTCCGCTCGCTGATGGTTCAACTTTTCCTCATACACGTTAATTTTAAGATCGTGAATCTCGGCAATCATGCGGTTGAATGTTTCGTTTACAATCTCGAACTCGGTCGAGGTCGGCGTCTGCTCCAGCCTGGAATCCCAGTTGCCGTCGCGAAGCTTCCGCATGGCCACAACAATCCGCTTGACCGGATTCAGGAACACTCTTCTCATCATAAAGACGAAGAGAAGCAGAAACAGGACGGCAGTCACCGAGATGAAGGAAGATATCCGCTGCAGATAGGGAAGCTTCTGAAGGATCGTGCTGTCGGGCACAGCCACCACCAGATTAAATGTACCCTGCGTGGAAGGCTCGCCCATCACGAGATACTGATCCTTGCCTTCCCCGGTGATGGCATAGGAATCTTCGGGGAATTCCAAGTCGATTTCCTTGTCTTGAATCAGGTCCGTGTAGCTGATTGGCTCGTCATTGTCCGTCGTAATGAGCGCAACGCCGGATTCGCCCAGATCGATCAGATTAAGCGGCACCATCAGCTTATCACTGCTCATCCACGCCCCCATATACACATTGCCGGACTTCAGTAGATGGAACAGGTAGTAATCGCTCTCGCCTTCCCAGAGATGCCAGCGTGAGTAATCGACGGTCCTGGCGTTCCGTTCAATCATTTCCAGCATTTCGTTCCGCGCCGCCTCGCGCGATTCAAAAGTATCCGTGGAGGATTGCATCACGACCAGGTCCCGGTTGGGCTCGGAATAGACGAAAAAAGAGTCCAGAATCGGGTAGTATCCTAGATCGTCACGCATCATATTAAACAGGCTGATCTTGGCAATGTTATAACGGTCGTCATCCGCCTCTCTGGGAAACTCGAGTTCAAGCACGTTCAAATCGCTCTCCAGCGTATTGGCCAGATACTTGTCCACTTCTTCGAGATTGCGGTCGATCTGGTCCTTGTACAGACTCAACATATTTTTGTTGGATTGCGCCACCTGGTTTCGGACTACGTCGACGGAATAGAAATTATTGACGATAAGAACGGTAACCAGCGGGACAAAAATAACAAGAACGGCGGCAAAAAATTTGAAGCGGAGTGAGTTGACTAGCGGTTTGATTCTGCGCAATGCCGCCGTTCCTCCTTCATATACGGTTCACTTTCACTAGTATTATATCTCTTCTTATTCATTTGCGATATACAGCAAAGGAAGGGCCACGTTTCTGCCCTTCCTTTGCTTCCTTGCCGTTCAGAAACGCTTTTTTAACCATCGGGCCGCCAGCTCGAACCATACGGCCGCGTCCGGATTGACGTGGGTCGGATCGCCGGCGGTCGTTTGGTCGGCGAGCGAGAGCCCGTGGACACCGTTCTCGAACACATGCAGCTCGTAAGGAACCTTATGTTCTGCCAATACTGACGTAAAATTCAACGCGTTGACCGCGTACACCAGATCGTCGTCAGCCGTATGCCAGACGAAGGTGGGCGGGGTTTGATCCGATACATAATTTTTGGGACTTAGCTCCTCGAGCTGTTCTTCCGTGGGATCCGGCCGGCCAAATACGGCCTGGTTGGACAGCTTCCACAATCGGACCTTGGAATCGTCGCCGCTCCTGTCCGCTTCCCGCTTCATGGCCGGGTAATCCAGCAGCGGATAGCCCAGGATCAGGGCGTTGGGCCGAAAACGTTCGTTGGCCTCCCCAAGTTCTTCGCTCAGGAAGCGATCATGCCAGTGGACACCCAGCGATCCGGCCAAATGGCCTCCGGCGGAAAATCCCGCAACGGCAATTTTGTTCGGGTCCAGGCGCCATTCGGATGCATGCGTCCGAATCGTGGACAGCGCTTTGGCCAAATCGCAGAGTGGACGCGGGTACGCAGATCCAACTCCGGGCTCCGGGAGGTTCTCCCAATCGGAAGGCCATTCCGTGAAATATGTGGTATACCGGAGCACGAATGCATGAAAGCCGAGCGCCGCGAAGCGCAATGCTACGGGTTCGGCTTCGCGGTCCGAAGTGCCGAGATAAGCCCCTCCCGGACAGACGACCACGGCAGGCCGAAGCTTGTCCTTCTGGAATTCCTGTGAGTTGTCGAGGATATACCCGTGAAGCTTGACATGCGGATCATCTTCCCGCAGCTGATAAACCTCCACCTTCATACGGATTCCTCCTTACCTCTTACATATTTCTCTGTGCGGGCATCCGAAATCACACCGCTCCAATTCAGGCCATAAGCAAAGTCGTAGGCGCGGCCAGCCGAATCTACGTAGGCCTCCATGTCATGAGGCACATCTTCGAACTGCTCTTCCACCGTCTTCATATTCGCCGGCAGTTGGAAAGGAAGCAGCGCCTGCGGTTCAAACACTCCCGAGAGGATGTCCAGAACCGCCTGGTCCTGCACGCCGAAATGGGCGACGATGGCATCGGCTTTCGGTTCGAATTCCGCGACGACCGCGGGATTGGAGAGCAGAATGGAGACGATCACCGGCTTCCCGGCCATCCGCTTCTTGGTTTCGATTACGGCCTCGAGATCGCCGGCATTCGAGACGGTGACGGTTTTGCCTTTGTAAGAGCGGTTCAGCACATCCCGGGAATCTCCGGCCAGGCTGGATTCGCGTGCATGCTCGGCGGTGTATGGGCTGTATTGGAGGCTGATCGGCACATAGCCATTGCCCCCTGCCTCTGCGTCCGACTTGCTGTAGCCCTTCGTCGACCGTGGACTTTCGATGCACACCAGAGCGAAATCCGCCTCCTCCGGCCGGTCCGTCACCTCGAAATATTTACGGACCACATCCAGGTTCACGGAATATTCCTCCGAAGCTGGGATCGGCATTCCCATCCAATCCGTGTCCGCCGGGAGTCTCCGTTTTGGAATATATACGGTTTTCTTCTTCGGAAGAGGCAGCACTCCTTCGTTTTTCAACAGGACGATGGACCGTAGCTGGGCTTGGTAGCCCGCTTCCATGAAGGCAGGCGAGCCAACAGTAGCGGCCGTTTCGTTGACCTGTAGATATGGGTTCTCAAACAACCCCAGTCGGAATATGTTTTTCAGCAGCCGAACAGCCGATTGTTCAAAACGCCGGCGCATGAACGCTTCCCCATGCTCCCGGACACCGATGTTGTACGCTTCGATGACTGGCCCCGCTTCATTGTTGCCGCCGAATTGGTCGACGCCTGCCATCAGCAGCTTGTAATGGCGTTCGGCAACCGTATACCCTTCTTCCACTCCCCAGCAGCGTCCACCCGGGAATAAACGGGTAATGTCTTCGCCTTCGTCGGCGGTAATGCCCCAGTCGGTGCAAACGACGCCGTCATAGCCGTATTTCTCTCTGAGCAAATCGTTAATGAGATAAGAATTGTAGGAGTTGCCGACATTCTCGCCGTTCTTGGGATCCTGCCCCACGGAAATGGTGTAGTACGGCATCACGGCCGATGCCTGCCCAGTTTTTCCCGAGAGACGAAACGCCCCTTCCGTGAAAGGGACGAGATGCTCGTCGAAGTTGGCGCCCGGGTAGACCGCGTATTTGCCGTAGCCGAAATGCGCGTCCCGGCCCCCTTCACCCGAGCCGCCGCCTGGCCAGTGCTTCGCCATCGCGTTGACGCTGTCGTATCCCCAGCCGTCCGCGATTTCCGCTTCCCCTTCCGACGTCTGGAATCCATCAACATAAGCTCTGGCCATATCGGCCGCAAGCTGCGGATCCTCGCCAAACGTCATGCCGAAACGAAACCATCTCGGATCGGTTGCGATATCGATTTGGGGCGACAGCGCGGTGGCAAGTCCAAGCGCGCGATACTCTCTCGACGCGATTTCTCCGAATTGGCGGGCGACCTCCGGATCGAACGTGGCGGCCAATCCCATGCTCTCCGGCCACATGGAAATTGCACCTCCGGCGCCGGCGTTGAATTCTTTAGTCGTATCCGAACCGTGCCGGGGATCCGAGCTATTATTGGCTGGGATGCCAAGTCCGATGCTTTCGGCATACGCTTGAACGTTATTATTCCAGATCGCCGCCGTCTCCGGGCTTTGTACCCGAGTCACCAGAATGTGCCTGATGTGATCGTCGGCGATAAAATCACGCTGCTGGTCGGACAGGTCCCCCGGCTCCGCCCCGCTTTCCGCGAACGACTTGCCGCCGCCGTATGTTGCCGGAAACCAGCCCATATTCCCCGGAATTGCCTGATGGCTGCTGTAAAGCATAAGGCCGGATATTTGTTCAATCGTCATTTTGGAAGCAAGATCCTTCGCACGCACTTCGGCAGGCAATCTCCAGTCCTCGTAAGGATCCAATTTCCCATCCTTGTTGAGGTCCTTGAAGGCTAGCCCGTCCTGCTTCAGGATGTGGACTCCCGAGGAGTCAGAATAGCCCAGCACAGGTCCTTCCGCATGGCGTACATATCGGATTCCTATGTTTTTCTTCGCTTCTTGCATCGTTATACCACCTTTACTCGCGAATTTGGGAAAGCTCCCGGCTGATGGCCTCGTATTGCTCGTTTGTCATAACAGTGCCCATGGGTCCATTGGCCGCCGCCTCGAGAGGCAGGTTGGCAAAATGATTCAAATTTTCGGCTAATCCCGGCGCATGTCGGTCCAGAATTTGTTTGGCCGTTTCCCATTGGACGACTTCACTTAGTCGCATATCGGGAGAGTAAGTCCGATAAGAAGACTCCGTCCTGGGGAATGTGAACACGTAACGGCCCGATCCGGTTTCCACCCGTACTCCTTCCGCTTCCTGCGTGATGGACAAGATTCCTTCGTCCTTTACACTTGCTTTCACCTCATCCGCATGTGCTCCGCGCAGCAGGATCGACGCGCCTGCACCCGCCGGAACGACGGCCTTGACTTCGATTTGACTGTCAAGGAACGTCCATCCGGCTTCCACAGTACCGTACATCGATTCATAAGACGCCCGGGCGTGGCTAAGCCGCCCGCCCGTGAAGTCGGGCTCGATCCGGACCTTCTTGTAGCCCGGGTGTTCCGCATCCGGCGAAAGACCGGCAACTTTGCGGTACATCCATTCGCCCACCGCTCCATAAGCGTAATGGTTGAAGGAATTCATGTCGTCGCTCCAGAACGAGCCGTCCGGCTTTATCCCATCCCAGTGCTCCCAAATCGTGGTTGCTCCCTTAGAAACGGAATAGAGCCAGGAAGGATACGTTTTCTGAAGAAGAAGCTTAACCGCCGTTTCGTGATATCCATTGTCTGACAACGCGAAGCAAAGATAAGGCGTTCCTACGAAACCCGTGGTCAAATGGTAGTCGCTGTCCACGATCATGTCATTCAGGTCCCGCGCGATTCTTGCGCGGTCCTTGGGCTCGGCTAAATCAAAAACGAGGGCCAACACATGCGCGGTCTGCGTTCGGGCGGCGACCCTTCCCTTCGGCGTGATGAATTCATCGCGGTACGCCGCAGCGATTCGCTCCGCCAGCGCCCCGTAATAAGCGGCATCCTCTGCGAAGCCAAGCACTTTGGCGGCATCCCGTACGATTCGCGTGGAAAGCGTGAAATATGCCGCCGTTACCATGTGGTTCGGAGTGGCGCCCATATAGCTGCCTTCCTTGGCGTCCAAAGCCAACCAATCTCCGAAATGGAAACCCGTGTTCCATATATGCTCGGTGTCGCCTTGGGAGCGGATGAAATCCACCCAACCCTTCATACTGTCGTATTGCTCGGCGAGAATTCGCTTGTCGGCCAGGCTCGTATACAAAGCCCATGGTATCACTGTCGCCGCATCGCCCCACGCGGCTGACGAATACCCCTGAATGATGTTCGGCACGACAAATGGAACCTGGCCGTCAGCCTTTTGGTCCGCCTTCAAATCGCGCAGCCACTTGGTGAAGAACGGACCTCCGTTGTAATTGAACAAAGCCGTCCCTGCGAATACTTGCGCGTCTCCCGTCCAGCCGAGGCGTTCGTCGCGCTGCGGGCAGTCCGTCGGAACGTCGAGGAAGTTGCCCCGTTGGCCCCACACGATGTTCCGCTGCAGCTGATTGACCATTTCATCCGAGCATTCGAACGTTCCCGTCCGTTCCATATCGGAATGAATCACTTCACCTGTAAAAGCGTCGGGCGACAATCCTCTCTCCTGATCCGGGTAGCCTTCCACCTTGACATATCGGAATCCTTGGAATGTAAAATGAGGCGCGTAGGTTGCAGCTCCTTCGCCTTTGGAGATGAAAGTGACCAGCTGTTTGGCAGTGCGGATGTTGCCCATGTAGAAGTTGCCATCTTTGTCCAAAACTTCGGCATGGGTCAGCTTAATTACCGTTCCCTCCGGTGCCGTAACGGTTAAGCGGATTCGCCCCACCATGTTCTGGCCCATATCCAGCAGAGTATCGCCGGATGGCGTAACGATTATAGCCTGCGGTTTCAGCGTTTGCGTCACGCGGGTCGGAACATTCTCTTGCGCGACCAAATGCCTGAGCGGCAGCTCCAGCCGTTCGGCAACGCCCCACGACGAATCGTCGAAACCCGGTTCGCTCCACCCGGTTTGCTCCATACGGGCGTCGTACGTTTCACCATCGTAAATCTCGGAGAACCGTATCGCTCCCGTCGAGGCTCTCCAAGTTGGATCGGATCCCATCACCTCTTCGGTTCCATCTTTATATCTGACATGCAGCTGAACAAGAACGGCACGGCGATCGCCGTAATGATTGGCCTTGTTTTCCCAGCCCAGCCGACCTTTATACCAGCCGTTGGCCACCATGACGCCGATAGCGTTGTCGCCCTTCTGAAGCTGCGTCGTCACATCATAGGTCTGGTAGGCTTGGCGGCTTTTATAGCTGGTCCATCCTGGCGCGAGCTCGTCGTCTCCTATCTTTTCCCCATTCAGGTAAAGCTCGTATACGCCGGCAGCGGTTGCATAAATACGCGCCGAAGCGATATCCGCTCCCTTGAGCGAGAACGGCTTACGAAGCAAAAATGCCGGCTCCGCCTGCGGATCGATTGATTCGTAAGAAGGCGTAATCCACTGCGCCTTCCATTCCTGCGAGCCGAAGAAAGCCGTTTCCCACCACATCGTCTCGCTCCATTCGGACTCCCGCCCGAAATTGTCCCATGCCTTCACTCTGTACAGATAACGGGTGCACGATGAGAGTGCAGGTCCATCGTACGCAACCAGGACGTTATTATCCGACTCCAGGCGCCCTGAATCCCACAGCGGTTCATCGAAATTTCCGTTCTCTCCGGCAGTCTGGATTCGATAGGCCTTTTGCACGGTCCCTTGACGGTCGGATTCAAGACGCCAGCTCGTGCGCGGGTGTGTAACATCGGTCCCGAGCAGGTGACGGCGGTACTCCACGGTTAGATGAGTTACCTTCAGTTCTGTCATAGCAGCATTCTCCCTTTCATTCGCCGTAATGAGTCTGATAGCCCAATTTTATTTTACCGAATTCCATCCTCCGTCCGCTTGCGGTATAACGACTTTATGTTTTTGGTTTTCCGACCAAAAAGGCCGCCTTCCAAATCAAAAGGTATGGTTCTCCACCTAATTGCATTCTGTATTCAAAAAAAAGCCCGCTATGGCATATGGCCATAACGGACTTTTCTATCTTGCAAAACTATGATTGCCGATCGTCGTAATGACATCCAGGCTGGACCAAAAAGGTCCTTTGGAAACTTTGGGATTGAAAAAATAGACCGCATTCTCCACGTTATTTTTCCCGTTCAAGGCATCCTTGGCGGCGCGCAGAGCGCTTGCATTAGGTTTACTCTTGTCAAGCTTCCCGTTATGGGCTGGAGGGAACTGCTTACCTGAATAAATAACGTCTCGTATCGTATCTGGAAAGCTTGCATCCTTCACTCTGTTCAATATCACATTGGCTAAGCCAAGCTGTCCTTCATAGGATTCATATCCGGCTTCAACCATCGTAATCTTGGCAAGCAGCATGAGGTCCGATTCAGTAAACGGTTTAGCTGATTTATTAAAGATCGAAGGAATAATCACCTTAAGCTTCGTTCCCGTTTTGATCATTTTGTTGCCATCCAGTCCATTCCGCTTCAGCAGCTCAGACTTACTGCTGTCAAATTCCTTGCTGATTTCATCCAAACCGTACTCTTCCGTTATTACGGCTGGTTGCACTGCTATTAAATCGACAACGCCTGTTTCTGCATTATATTGTATGTTAGCATGCAGCAATTCAGACAACTGGCGCAGAGGAACATACAGCCTGCCGTCCGTTAAGATCGGAACCGCATCCATTAGGTAGCGGTCTTGGTTGAAATATACAACGGTTACTCCGTTACCCAAAACAATTTTATCGCCTAATACCGTATGTATCGTTACTTCCTCATGGACACTATCCCAGCTTGAGTTCGCGCCGAATATTTTAGCTATGCGAGACATAGGCAAATACAATCTTCCATCCAGCATTAAAGCAGGATCGGTCATCTTCACAATCTCGCCATTTAATTTTATCGTTATATCATTCGCAGGTGCAGCTTCTCCAGCGGAGACGATGGACATCGGTCCGATACAAAGCAGAAGCAACCCCAAAACCATTACGATAATAAGCCTATTAACCGGCTTGCCTTCTCTGATCATGCGTACCTCCCAGCACATCAAGTTGGTGTAAACTCCCAATGCTTACCTTCTGGGCAAAATTATATCACAGCTCATTGTGCCTGTAGGATTAACATTTTCACAGAATTACTCGAAACTTACACAATAGGCCGAACAAATCGAAAAACCATCTCGGCTGAGATGGTTTCAATGACTGAAAGTATAAAACAGCTGCTTTATGGACACGATACGATATCCATTTTTTGTCAGTCTATTCATCAACTTCAAAAGTTAGCAGCCTATTTTGTTCATCCTCTCCGCCTAACGCAGCCAAAAATATACGGGTTTGCATAACACAGGGGTAATGAAGCGGTGCCGATACCAATATTGCTTCGGATACCGGTAAAACGCAGCAAAGCCGGACCAATCATGCTGCCCAGAAGGCCGGTAAACGCTGTAAACACGCCGGTAAGCTCCGGAATGCCAAGTTCCATGAAGGAGCCACACCATCAACCCGGCACACACCAAACCGCATATTGAGCCTCCGGCAACTCCCGAGATGATTGCCTTCACTTGACCTCCAATGTCTCTCACAGCTTTGTAAAGCGGTATGGCTAACGCTACCGTTGCCGGGCTCAAGAAAAAAGAGATCATATTCCCGCCCGCCTGACAGGATTCATATGGAATATCGAAGACGGCGATAATCGTGCTCCCCGTTAAACCTGCTGCAACAGCAAGCCATTCCTTGCCTATTTGCGTGAAGAATACAATCGTCCCCACCAAGGTTGGAGCAAGAAAATCATCATGTGCGATTGCTTTCCTGTAATTCTAAAAATATCGCTGTGAGGTCCATATCTCCCTTACCGTTATCATTCGCTTTCGAATAATGTACTTTGGCTGTTTCTGTAAGCGGGAGTGAAATGCGTGATTGCCGTGCTGCGTCCAATGCCAATCCCAGATCCTTGGTCATCAACTTCAGCATAAATGCCGGGACGAATTCTTCCTTTAAGAAGAGTTCTTTCTTTCCTTGAATTAAAGGCGTGCCTACAGCTGACTCTCCTATCATATGCAAGACTTGTTCCCGATCGAGGCCGCCTTTTTCCGCTAATAAAAGGACCTCAGAGGTCCCCTGCACGGTAATGGCTAATAATGAATTAATGACCAACTTTGCAAAGCTGCCGGAACCATGGTCTCCAAAATGAATAAAGGTTTTCCCGAGAATATTAAAGTAAGAACGACAGATCTCAACATCCCTGGAATTTCCCCCCACCAATATAACCAATTTTCCTTCCTGTGCGGGTTTTATTGAACCAGAAACCGGCGCATCTAAAAAGCTCGCCCCTTTTTTAATTGCTAATGCTGCAAATCTCCTTGAATCTTCTGGACTGATGGTACTCATATCGACAATCAGTTTTCCCTCTGTCGAAGCATGAAAAACGCCTTCCTCGCCCGAAAAAACTTGTTCCACGGAAGACGAATCGGTCAGCATGGTAAAGATGATGTCAGCTTGTTCTGCTACTTCCTTAGGACTTGAGCAATAAACTGCCCCTTTATCAACTAAGGTTTTCGCTTTTTCTTCCGTTCGATTATAGACAAATAACGGGACCCCGGCATTTATCAAATTAGTTGCCATCGGGATTCCCATATGACCCAATCCGATCCATCCGATTTTTTTCATAACGAAGCTCCTTTATTTTGTATTAGAGGATTTCTTTATACAGACCTCCGTATATATCGTCCCCGTCCGATTGTTCCAATAAATTGTTCTTCCTGTATAATCAACTCGCCTCGTGATAGCACATTCGAAATGACGCCATGTACTTCCATACCTTCAAATAAGTTATAATCGAGCTTCTGTTTTTGTGTTTTTTGACTTATGATTTTCGATCGCCGGGGATCCAGAAGCACAATATCCGCATCACTGCCTACCTGAATTGCTCCTTTTTTAGTCAGTCCAAACAATTTGGCCGGCTTCGTACACATGATATCTACAAACTTTTGAAGGGATATGCGTTTTTGGTGAACCCCCTGCTCGTACATCACCAGAAAACGATCCTCAATGCCGGGAACACCGTTCGGAATTTGCGAAAAATTCTCTATGCCTCCGGTCTTTTTCCCTTTGAAATTAAACGGGCAATGATCCGAGCCTACTACGGATAGCACCCCGGCATTAATACCTGTCCAAAGGGCGTCCTGGTTCCATTTTTGACGTAATGGGGGCACACAGACATATTTAGCACTTTCCAGACCGGGCAACGTTAAATAGCTTTCATCAAATACCAAATATTGCGGGCAAGTTTCCCCGTAAACCCGAACCCCTCTTTTTTGAGCCATCCGAATTTGTTCCAAAGCATCCGCACTACTGACATGGACAACGTATACCGAAGCGCCGGTAATTTCCGCGATCGCAATGGCTCGTCCAGTCGCTTCAGCTTCCATTTGGGTAGGCCGGCTTAAAGCGTGGTAGATAGGCTCAACCTTTCCTTGACGCAAGTAATCATCCACGATTTCGTTGATCACTTGACCGTTCTCGGCATGTACGTTGACCATAAGTCCGAGTTCAGATGCCTTTTTCATCACTTTATAGGCCTGCGCGTCGTTTACCACTCCATTTTCTCTATAGGCCATGCCGAAAAAGAGCTTGATTGAAGTCACTCCACTTTGATCGGCCAAATCGGGAAGTTCATCCAATAAATCATCCCTGTAGCAATCACCTGGAATCATAAGGTGGAACCCGTAATCGATCACGGAAGAAGCTGCTCTGGTTTTCCAGTCTTTCATATAGTCGGCAAGTGACTGGCCTTTCTCAAGTGGCGTCATATTAATCAGACTTGTAGTGCCTCCGGTTGCGGCGGCTATGGTACCGCTGTCGAAATCGTGCGTATTTAAGTGCGTATGCACATCAATGCCGCCAGGCATCACGAATTGACCTTCCGCATTAATAACTCGATCTTCTTCTGAAGGAATAATATCTTGAAAAATACCCGTTATCCTTTCATTATCAATTTGAATATCGGCCCGAAACGTGTCTTCCGTTGTCACAACAGTTCCATTCTTAATAATCGTCCTCATTTCACTTCACCATGAGTGACAGACAGAATCGCTATCGCATCGATCTCAACCAATACATCTCTTGGCATACGTGAAATTTCAATGCATACCCTTGCCGGCGGCTCTTCATTGAAATAACTTCCGTAAACCCGGTTCACCTCAGCGAAATCGTTTAGATCTCGCATGTAAACGGTCGTTTTAACAACATCTTCAAATCCTGCGCCAGCCGCCGCGAGCACTTCCCTCAAATTTTCCAGTGCCTGTACCGTTTGCGAAACTACATCATCGCCCGGTGTATTCCCGGTGGCGGGGTCCAATGGAAGCTGACCGGACGCAAAAATCATATTCCCGATCTGTATACCTTGGGAGTAGGGCCCTACTGCAGCAGGGGCTTTATCTGAATGAATTACTTTGCGCATACATATTTCCTCCTGAACGTTTTTTTGCACGAAGATAAGGACTAGTGAATGGTTACCAAGCTGGTATCCAAATGAATTTTAGTTCCAAACGACTCGGATAATTCCTGAAGATCCCGAAGAATTCTGATTCTATCCGGCTCCGAAGCCAAACGCGGCCTTCCCCGCCGGGCACGAGGCATATTGAAACCAAGTGTTACAGGCTGAAGCGCCAAGCGACTTATTTTCCCATGTTCAAACTCTAGTAACGCTATGACGGATTCGTACACCTTTCGATTCCCCGCTAATGCGTTAAGAGCCGTTCGATTTCGTTGATCAAATCCATCTATAGGAACATGTTCCGGACCCAGGCCGTAAATATCATAGAATTCGGTCGGCTGTTTTTCTACGAATTCACTTTCCCTGAATAAATCTCCCAAGCTATAAAAAATCGGGGTATCGCGATAAATTTCAATTCCTCTTAAAATATGAGGGCCATGACCAATATAAGCATTTGCTCCCGCATCGATGCAGCGGTAGGCAAACTCCTGCAAAAAGTCCGCCGGCAATTCCTTTGCCATGCCTTTCATCTCATGAGCATGATGGCTGACAACAACGAAATCCGCTTGCCTAGCAGCCTCCCGAATCGATTGTTCAATTCGCATAGCATCCTGTTCATCCATCTTGGTAATCGTTCCCGGTTCCCCGATCTCGAATAAATAGGGTCCGACGGAGAAAGCTGCAGCTTCCTCGCTTCCCTGAAACCCCTCCAACTTATTGATCAAATAGGGAGCGTTTATGTCCGTCTGATCCATGATTGTCTTCAGCCCTTCGAAATCATCTTTCCTCAACCGATGAACGGTCTTGAAGCGGAGAGGATTAAGCCCGGGCCTGCCCATCAGATCCTTTCGCTGCTCCCCTGCGGCATGCCAGTGCTCGAAGGTTGAGTTGGAGGCGATCAGGGCCACCCTTCCATTTGGCGTTTCGATATATCGGGGCTGGCAGGCTTCCGCCAGATTTCGCCCTGCTCCCGCATGAACTATCCCTAGACGATCCATATGTTCAATGGTTTGCAGAAGTCCGCCATGTGACCAATCCAAGGTATGATTATTCGCAAAAGACATTGTGTTAAATCCGAGCCATTGCAAATCCTCCAAAACCCTCGGGCGAGCTGCCGCCCAAGTGCCCCCGCTGCTGGCAGAAGGGTACACATCGAAATTATGCACGGTAACTTCGAGATTGGTAAAACGGATATCGGATTGTAATAAAAACTCGCGAACGGCCTTCAACCCTTCTTCTTCTCTTGGAATACCCCGAGTGATAAAAGAGTCTCCTGTGGCGGCAAGTGTTATTTTCGAACTTGTCATAGTAAACCGCAACCTTTTCCTGTGGAGTCTATTGATTAGCGGGAAACAAATTGAGACACGAATTCATGTGGTCTTGGGTCGATTAGCTCCGTAAAAGCATACACCCGGTCAATGATCCCTTCGTTTTTCATCGTTTCTTCCCAACTTGCCAATGCCGATGCATCAATTCCTGCCGATTCCCACATCCCGCAGGCTTTGTACAATTGCAGAGATTTCATAACGTGATTAAAGGGGTACATGGAATACTGGTTTCGGATAGTTTCCTCAACTTGCGAAAGATCATTTTCTCTGATCCAATCCATTGCCCGATGAAGGGCCAATGTAAATCTATTCATTTTTCCATCCTCTTGATTCAACCTATCAGAGGTCGTAAAATAGACACTCCATGGAATTCTTTCACCGATCTCCGCCAGGTTGGCAGCATGATAACCTAAGCCTTTATGGATCAAAGATGCCGCCGTAACCGGATCTGCAGCGATATATTCCCCCATGCCACTTGTAAAAAGTCGGATCGCCATCTCCGCTTCGAGATCATGGATGAAACGAACCCTGTTATAGTCATGGCTGGAACGTTTGAAAGCTCCGGCTAGAAACAAGTATCCGGGCAATCCGCTAAGTCCCTTCCCCACAACGATGGGAACGACTCTATCCAAGAGCATTTGCCAAGAAAAATCATCAACCGGTTCCCGCGAAACCAGCACCATCGGACAGCGGGCGGAGGTTTGGGCGAATCCATAAAAATCGTAAATCCGATTTCGGTACAAGGCTGGCAGCCATATGCCGTTGATGGCGGCATGAACTTGCCCCTTGGCGAGGTCATCCATCGCCTGCGACCATGTTCCCGGTTCACTAACCTGAACATCCAAGTCGACATCTTTAAAATAACCAAGCTCCGAAGCCAAATATTGGGGAAAATAATTAATCGGTTTTCCCATGGCTGAGATGATAAAACGATCCATAAGACACCTCTCCGTTCTGAATGGATTCCGACATTTGGAGGAGCGTATGATAAAGAACATTTGCCCCATCACAGCAATCCTCGGGAGAACTGTACTCTTCCGGCGTATGACTGATACCGTTCCGGGAGCGAACAAAGATCATGCCGACCGGACAAATTAAAGCCAGCCGCATGGCATCATGTCCGGCCCCACTGGTTAAAGTGAATGCTTCCAAGCTCAGCTTCCCGCACGCTTCTTCGATCGCTTCTTTAATTCCTGAATCGCATATCGCCCCGGAGTTCTTGTTCTTGCTCTCCACGGTCAATTTAACTCCCCGATTGTTACAAATTTGTTGAGCCAGCGCTACAACATTCTTCTCGAAGGCGTCTCTCCCTTCATCTCCCAAGCTGCGAATATCCAGGGAAAACTCCACTCTGCCAGGAATAATGTTGATGCCGCCGGGAAATGCCCCAATACGGCCGATGGTAGCCAGCACTCCTTCCTTCCGGGCTGCGTTCTCGATCGCCAAAATGATTTCAGACATGGCCATCAACGGATCTTTGCGATCTGCCATGGGAACCGTACCGGCATGTCCGGCTTCGCCTTCTATAATGAACCGGTCAAACATTTGACTGCAGATCCCATCGACTATTCCGACGGAGAGTCCTCTTCCCTCCAAAACTTTTCCCTGTTCGATATGCAATTCCACAAAAGCCTTAACCATGTCAGATGTTCGTGCCGCCCGGCCAAGCCCTTCCGGATCAAACCCCGCTTGCCTCATCGCTTCCGCAATCGAGATGCCGTCTTGATCTACATGTTCAAGATCTGCAGGGTACAGCGTACCCGTCATGGCTCTGCTTCCGATCAAACCAAATCGAAACCTTGCGGAATCCTCATCGGTGAAGGCAACAACCTCAATTGGGTACTTGGTTTGAACTCCCTGCTCATTCATCGTGTGCAGAGCCTCTATGCCGCCCAACACGCCGAGCACTCCGTCAAAATTCCCGCCGTTATACACGGTATCCAGGTGGGAACCTGTCATCACAACGGGGGACATGCGATTCAATCCCTCCTTACGACCAATCAGATTCCCTGCCGCATCCTCATAAACAGACAACCCGGCTTCTTTCATAAATCCCGAAACAAGGTCTTTCACATCGCGATCTTCTTTAGAAAAGGAGGTTCTGGACACACCTCCCGATGCTTGTTTGCCGATTTGTGCGACATCCATAATCCTACTCCAAAGCCTCGTCTTATTAATCAACGGATTGCACCTCCATAGTTGGAAGCTCGATTTGAACCACACGCTCCTCCAATACACTCTTGACTAAAGCCTCCAGGGTATACACATTGATCACCGACTGGCGCAATGGGAGGATCGGTTTCGCCCTGCCCAGCATGACATCTGCAAAATTGCGAAGTTGAATCGCAAACGAATCCGCTTTTTCAATGGTGTATGTATCCGTCAATCGATAGCCCCAGCTTTTCATTCGATATTGTTGAATCGTCTCCCCTTCAAAATGGCGAAACGCAATGGGTAAATTTAAAATGCCGTTTGCGCAGGTAATTTGCAGCTCCATGCTTGAGCAAGCCTTCTTGCTGCTTTCAATAATACCGGTTTTGCCGTTATCGTATTCGATGGTTCCGATAATACGGTTGACCGTGCCGTATTTTTCGCTAATTCCCCCGGTTGCATAGACGCGAATCGGAATTCCTCCGGTAAAATGATTGCAGGCATTCACCGTATAGCAGGTATAATCGTATGGAACTCCGCCTCCGCACTCCTTACGCTGGCGCCAAACGCGCGACTCGTCAGCGGAAGAAGGCAGTTCAGGATCAAAATCACTGAATACGGCGCGGACATGATCAACCTCACCGAGATCCGGGTCTGATAATATTTTCTCCAGCTTACGTATGGCAGGGTGATGCCGGAACATAAATCCTTCCATTAGAAACGCATCTGCCTCTTGAACCATTTTCCAGATTTCATAGGCCTCTGCCCCGGTCATAGCCAGCGATTTTTCACATAAAATGTTCTTCACGCCAAAAGATAAACAAGTACGTATCTGCTCGAGATGCAAGGTTGGCCAAGTAGCTATAATCACAGCTTCCGGCTTTTCCCGAATTAACATTTCCTTCAAGTCCGTGTAATAGGAGCTACAACCGTACGTTTCCGACCATCTCTTTGCATGGTCTTCATTCACATCACAGCAAGTTGTTATTTTAAGATCGGCAAATGATTTTGCGGCTTCCGCGTGAACTTGGGAAATTCGCCCGCATCCGACCATGGCAATATGAATCATGCTAGTTGTTCCTCCTTGATTTTAAAGAAGTGAATTAATGCATCATGGCTCCACCGTTCACACAAATACATTGGCCGGTAATATATTCCGCTTCTTTTCCAATAAGGAAGCCTACGACTCCCGCAACATCCTCCGGAGTCCCGATTCTTTTCAAAGGAATGGATTCTCCTTGCGCATACAGCTCATCATCGGAAATCCCTGCTCCTCTTGCCTGATCGGTATCCGTAACTCCGGGGAGTATGGTATTAATCCGGATGTCCGGAGACCACTCCAGTACCATTGTTTTCATGAGTGAAATCATTCCTGCTTTGGAAACGGAGTAGTGAGCCGCATTCTTCTTTCCGTCCAACCCTCGCTCTGAGGAGATATTGACGATTACTCCTTTGCTTTCATCTATCATATCTATGGCGAAAATTTTACTGCAAAGAAACGTACCCGTCAGATTCACGGAAAGTACTTGATCCCACAATTCAAGCGTCATTCCAAGGATTGGACAGCGCGGGTAAATCGCAGCATTATTGACCAATACGGTAGGCTTACCGAGTGTTTTGCGGATCAACTCTGCCGCATGAACAACTTGGCTTTCCGAGGAAACGTCGGTATGGACAAACAGGGCATCTCCGCCTTTGGCATTAATTTGTTCAGCAAGTTCCTGGCCGTCCAATATATCTAATATGGCGACAGCATAACCCTTATCGGCTAGTAGCTGTACTATGGCTTTCCCTATTCCCTTAGAGCCTCCGGTTACCACCGCGACTTCCCTTTTTGCGCCTATCATACTAAATCCCTGCCTTTGCGGTTCTTTTTATAAATCGACCGCGCTTCTTGGTCCCTGTGAATTCACCGGCTCTCACAATCATCTCGCCACGGGAAAAAACATGGGTAATCGAGCCGTTCACTTTCATGCCTTCATATAGATTGTAATCATTGGCCTGTTTCTGATGTTCTTTGGTAATCGTCCTTTCACGATTTGGATCCAAGAGAACCAGGTCGGCATCCTTTCCAACGGAAATGGATCCTTTGGAGGAGAGTCCGAATACCTCAGCCGGTTTCGTACACATGATCTCTACGAATTTTTGCAATGAGATTCGACCCTCCACAACTCCGGATTGATAGACAATCAGGAAACGATCTTCAATGCCGGGAACTCCGTTCGGTATCTCGGCAAAATTACGCCTGCCGATCGTTTTTTGCCCTTGAAAATCATAGGAACAGTGATCGGAACCGACTACGGTGATCACCCCGTCTCGGATGCCCCTCCAAAGCGACTCCTGGTTCCATCTCTCCCGAAGGGGCGGAGAGCAAACATATTTACCGCCTTCAAAATCCGGCAGAGTCAAATATTCCTCATCCAATACTAGGTATTGGGGACAAGTTTCGACCGTAATATCGATCCCCCTCTGCTTGGCATGTATGGCTTCCTTCAAAGCAGCGTCACAGCTTAGATGAACAATATAGATTTTTGCTCCGGTAACCTCTGCGATCGCGGCTGCCCGGGCAACCGCTTCGGCCTCCATTTCCGGCGGCCGCGTTTTTGCATGATAGATCGGATCGGTTTTCCCTTGTTCAACGTGTTCATTAATCATTTCTTCGATAATATCGCCGTTCTCCGCATGAATCGCTACAGTCAAATCTAGTTCGGCCGCTTTTTTCATGACCTTGTATATTTCAGGATCATTGATCATGGTCTGGCCCTTGTATGCCATAAATATTTTCAAGGATGTGATCCCCTGTTCCGCCAAGACGGGGATTTCATCCAAAATATCATCGTTATATCCCGTACCCGAAATGATGAAATGATTACTGTAATCAATTACGGATTCTGCGGACTTTTCCTTCCAATCCTCCAAATAAGCCGTCACAGACTGCCCTATTTCAGGGGTCGTCATGTTAATCACGCAGGTAGTTCCCCCGGCCGCTGCCGCAATCGTACCTGATTCAAAATCATTTTTCTCCGTGTTTGCCAAATGTGTGTGGACATCAATGCCGCCTGGAAATACATATTGACCTGACGCATCGATAATACGATCATCTAAATCAGGAATAATTTTTTGACTAATGGAAACGATTTTCTCACCTTCAATAAGAAGGTCCGCCTGAAACACTTCCTGCGCGGTCACTATGGTACCGTTCTTTATAATTGTCCTCACACGATTCACCATCCTGTCTAAGCTTGTAAGTTATAATTTTAGAATTGCGCTTAAATCACTGGAGCATGATTCCATCAGGCGCTCGGAACAGAAAGCGTACCGAGGCGGTGTCGTCATCATATATCCTTGATAATCCACCTTACGCAGTGCCTCCATGATGCCCGGCCATTGCACGTCTCCGGCTAAAGGAGAAACAAACTCTCCGGCGGAATTTCGATAGTCCTTCACATGAATGTTCACGATCCGTTTTCCCATCAAAGGAATCCAATGTTCCGGATAGCCGGTTGCCATCGCGTTACCGATATCCAAATACGCTTGGACGGATGGGTGGTCGATTTCTTCGAGAAATCTCATAAATTCTTTTGGGCTGGGCAAAAAACGATTGCATATATTCTCAACACCCAGTATGATATTGGCTGCTTTTGCCTCTGCTCCGAGCCTTGACAATGATTGTTGAGCATGCTGATACGCTTCACTGTAACAAGTATCCCTTGTAATGGCCCCGGGTACAATTTGTACGACCTTAGCGCCGATTTCTG
The DNA here is from genome assembly GCF_049725345.1 of Paenibacillus praedii. Lineage (NCBI taxonomy): Bacteria > Bacillati > Bacillota > Bacilli > Caryophanales > Paenibacillaceae > Paenibacillus > Paenibacillus praedii. Next base: position 53,994 of record NZ_JBMWAM010000014.1, read on the forward strand.
CCGCATATTCGATCATCTTTAATGCGATGTCTTGGCCCCTGTCTCTTATATTTCGGTCGCCGGATGACAGGATATATTGATTATGCAGATTCGTGGAAAGGGAATGGATTTCCAAGCCGTAATTTGTACCGGCAGCATGTATACGTTTGGCCTCGCGGATTGTACCGTTAATGTTCAAATAACCGGTCTCTTCCAGAACATTAAGCTCCACTCCGTCAAAGCCGGCCGCTTTGGCATATCCGAAAAAGTTCTCCGGCATCCATGATGATATGAACGGAACATCGTGTATTCCTTTTTTCAAGCCTTTCACCGTCCGATCCTTCATTCAGATGCAAGCCCTGCAAACACAGACTACAGGGCTTGCTGATTGGTTTGTTTAATTTTTCACCAGGCTTGGTTCGACTTCTTTCAATAAACTAAAGTCGTTGTAGTTGTCATACGCAGGAACTTTCTTGATATTTCCGATTTCCAGAAAATAATCCATGACTTCCTTACCGTTGCTGCCGTTTATGTAACTCTCGTCAACTTCCATACTGTACGCGTTTCTGTTCATGATCTCCGTGAGTTCCGCTTCCGTCACATGCAGTTCCGGAGCGAGAACTTTTATAGCTTCTTCACGATTATTGTTGATGTAATCCGTCGCTTTCTTCAATCCTGTGATAAGCTTTTTGACGGTTTCAGCATTCTTGTCCAAATAGTCACCCGTTACGAGCATTGCAGAGTGGACGCTCATCCAATCCACATCGCCTTGCTTGCCCGGCAATTCGCTCTTCGTACCGCTAAACAAGAAGGATCCCCCTTGGTTAATCGCTTTAGTTACGAATGGCTCCCAACAAGCCATTGCGTCAATATCGCCTCTTTCCAATGCAACTACCGCATCACTAGGTGCCAAATTAACAAATTTAATTTTGCTGAAGTCGACATTCAGTTCTTTGGCCATTTTCTGAATCGCCATAATGACATCGGCTCCGCTTGGAATCCCGATGGTCTTACCTTCCAAATCTTTAGCTGAAGTCAATTTCAAGTTTTTTCCGCCGACGATGGCTTGTGTACCTGCTATTTGCGCCAGTGGAGTAACAACTTTAACATCAATTCCGTTAGAGGATAAAATAGCGGCAGGCTGGTTACCGGTAAAACTGATTGGAGCGCTGCCGCCGGCAATCATCCCGTTGATATCGGGTCCGCTTTCTATTAATTTAATCGCCGGTTTCAATCCCTGTTCCGTGAAAAACCCCATTTTATCCGCAATAATCAGCTGCGAAGAAATTTGCGCATCCCGCACCCCTACAATAGGAACTTCCACAAACTCTTCCTCATTATTTGAGGCTGTGCCTGCATCGGAACCGGAAGAGGTCTCCGTATTGGAGCCCGTTGAGCCACAGGCGGCTAATAAGGTGAAAATAGCAATCAATATGATCGTCAAAGTCCATTTGTTAATGTGTTTTTTCATAGTCTCTCTCCTGCTTTCTTTGGTTTAATTTGTACTGCTTATTTTTCAATCGCACTGCGGACGCCGTTCTGTCTCCAAGCAACAAACCTCCTCTCAAGTAGTTTGAGCAATAAGGACAGCAGACTGTATTCCAAGCCGATGACAACAATAGCTACGAACATGCTGCTCAACCTGAAGTAATTTCGGGCGTCAACGATAATGTAGCCTAATCCCGAACTTGCCCCCATCATTTCTGCAACGATTAATGAAGAGAACGCGAGTCCCAAACTGACCTGGGCTCCAACGAAAATGAAAGGCACCGCCGACGGCCATGTCACTCGAAAGAAGATTTGGCGTTCAGAAGCCCCCAGGCTTTTCGCAGAACGGATTAATAACGGATTGACATTCTTCAAACCATCCAAGGTATAAGCGAGCACCGGCGCGAAGGTTGTCCAAACAATCAGCAAAATCTTGGGGAATTCGCCGATCCCGAACCAGATAATAATCATCGGGAGAATGGCAATGGCCGGTACAGGAGTCGTCAGATTGATCACTTGTCCGATCCAAAGTTCCAGTACGGCTATTCGGCTCATAAATACTGCAAGGGTGACAGCTATTAAACAACCGATCACAAATCCTATAACCATGCGCGTTGTGCTGCTGATTATACTTTCTATCAGAATACCGGATTGTGCCAGGGCCAATGCTTCCTGAAGAATAACGGTCGGAGCCGGTAAAAAAATCGGATTGAACATTTCAATCTTTTCATTGGTCCTGCTGATCAATTCCCATATAGCAAAAAAGGAAAGGACAGGTAGAATCTTAATCAGGGGTGAAGTTTTTCCAGATCTTTTCTTCGCTTTCTTTAAAGTGATATTTCCAAGAACTGTTCCTGCAACGTTTTGAGCATCTTCCATCTTTGCTCCTCCTTTCCACTTATACATGTGCGCCTTCATCAATCAGCAAAGCTTCAATCTCTTCCTGAAGTCGAATAAATTCGGGATCATGTTTCGAACGGGGACGTGCCATCGTAAGCTTGTACATTTCCGAAATTCCTCCATCCTTCATCACAATAATTTTGTCTGCCAAGTAAATCGCTTCACTAATACTATGGGTAATGAAAATGACCATCGGACGTAGTTCCATCCAAATCTTCAACAGTTCCCTTTGCATCGTCTCCCTGGTCAAGATATCAAGCGCTCCGAAGGGCTCATCCATGAGGAGAACCTCGGGTTCCCCGGCTAATGCTCTTGCGATTCCCACTCTCTGCTTCATTCCTCCAGACAGCTGATGAGGATAATGGTCCGCGTATTGCTCCAAACCAATCAGCTTCAAATAGTTACGGGCATTCTCTCTGGCTTTACTTTTCGGAACTCCCTGTACTTCAGGTCCGAAAGAGATATTCTCCATTACGGTATACCAAGGAAAAAGAGCATGCTCCTGAAACACGACACCACGTGATTTAGCGGGCCCTTTAATCGGAGCACGATTAAATTCAATGTTTCCTTCATCCGCTTGTAAGTAACCGGCAATCAAGTTCAGCAAGGTAGATTTGCCGCAACCGCTATGTCCCAGAATACAAACAAACTCGTGTGCTTCCACCGTAAAACTTATGTTATTCAGGACTTGCTTGCTATCGTAACGCTTGTGTACGCGATTGACATGTAAGCTCATGCCTCACCACCATCCTTTGTGCCTTTTTTTAACTATCTTTTAGTGACCAGACTGACACTCCCTTAACATATATGTTATGTTTTATTACATTATATCAGCTTATTTCAATATGTTCTTTGGTCAAATTGTCTTAAATTCAGCCCAATATATTGTACTATCTATACGTTTGATGTAACATAAATGTACTTATAGTGTAATTTCTTATTAGAAGCGGGTGATTTTAAATGAATATATGTGAGCTTTTACAACATGATATTTTTCAAAGGGCAAAGGTAGTCGCCGGCCAAAATGGTTTAACAAGGACCGTAACATCCGTAAATATTATGGATGCCCCCGATATTGTAAATTTCATTACAAAAGGTCAGCTCTTGCTTACAAATGCATACGCTGTGAAAGAGAATCCGCAAGAATTGGTATATATTATTGAAAAAATAGCGAATAACGGTGGGGCTGGTTTATTTTTTAAAGCCAAAAGATTTCTTCAGGAGATTCCAGCTGAGGCACTGGCCGTTGCCGATCATTTAAACTTTCCCATTATCGAACTTCCACTTGAACATTCCTTGGGGGAGGTTTTAAATCAATCCCTGGATCTAGTTCTCGAAAAACAAACAAAAGAATTGCGCTATGCATTAGACATGCATAAACAGTTCTCTCACATGATTATGAAAGGAAAAGGATTAGCGCAAATATGTAATACACTTTCCGAGATTCTTGCTTGTCATATTCTCTTGTTTGAGGAATATAACGACTTTATAGCAATGTCAAAATCATTGACAGCCAATAAAAACCACTACATCGTTCAAGAAATTCTTACAATATTTAATGGGATGACAGAAGATTCAATGATTCTGGGAGAATTGTGTTTATTGGCTTCTGAACTTCCCCACATGAAACTAGAAGTTGAATTTCATAGAATTGAAACTATATCAAAGAGTGTGTTTTTGGTGACTATCCGAACCTTACCGAAAAACGATGTTGTTCATCACACCGCTTCACAGACCCTTGCGTTGGAGCAAGCAATTAATATTATTGAATTTGAGTGGATGAAAAGGAATGCTGTTAAAGAGAGGTCTCGGCGATATAAAACGGAATTTTTTATTGACTTAATGGAAGGGTTAATCAATACGGAGAATGATATCCTTATCCGAGGGAAAAAGTACTTAAAAGCTGCTGACAAGCCTTGCTGCTGTGTTTTGGCGAAGATTGTGAATTCAACCAAAGACCAGTATAGCGGCAAGCCATCCATTATTTACGATGACAGTATATATGACCTCCTTAAACGGGAGTTAAGTAAAACAGAACTTCTATTTACTTTATTTAATAAGAATGATCTCTATGGGTTGCTTATCACGCTCCATGACGGTGTATGGAAGCCTGTACATACATTTCAACTTGAGCATGTTCAGCAACGGTTGTACAACCGGTATAACGTTGCCTTGTCTTTTGGGATCGGCAGACCTGTTGAATTCATTCATCAAGTTCATAACTCCTATAAAGAAGCTTTCGATTCGATTGAAGCGGGTTTAAGCCAAAAAAAGGATATGTTCATCAGAAAATATACGACAAAAGAAACGGAAGAGTTATTACGTTTACTGCCCTCCGACACAATTAGGGAATACTATACATCCACCTTTAACCAGATGCTTAATGAAGATGAAGAAGAAATCGAAGAGCTTCAAAGAACATTGAAAGTATATCTTGAAAGCCACTGTTCAATCGTTGAAGCGTCGAGAAAACTGTTTATGCACCGGAATACGGTCATCTATCGAATAAACAAATGTGAAAAATTAATGCAGCGTGACATAAAAGAATCCAACAACGGATTACGGATTCAGCTTGCGCTGATGATGAAAAGTTTACTTCAATGAGAAAACGGCAACGGCTTGAATCAGTAATAAAATAGAAGCCGGACTTTATACGAAGCACGGCTTCTTGTATCTCATTTCACCAAGGGTTCTCTGTCCTGAAGTTCCTTTAATCCTTTATGCATCAAAGTCAATTCATCCGCCAATAGATCCAGCCTATTAAGAACGCCGATATCGATAATTTCATTTTCCTTATTAAAATGCTCATTTGTGACATAAACATAACTGGGCGTAACAAAGGCTCTAAAATAGCCGGCTACCGGTTTGACTTGATTTTCAACTACTAAATAGTGCTGGTATGTGCCGCCGTTTGCCACAAACCCGATAACCTTATTACGGAACACTTCGTCAGGAACAAGATCAAACAAATTTTTAAGGGCTCCCGTCATGGAAGAACGAAAAATAGGCGTTCCGATCAGGAAGAAGTCCGCAGATAATAATTGCTCGATTACCTCTTTCGTATTCCCTGAGTAGGTATGAGGATCACGTCCGTCGCAAAATTGCAAATCAACCGTTTTGAGATCCACATATTCAACATTCACGTCCGGATATTTCTTTTTGACCTGATCAAGTACATACTGCACGATAATGGATGTTTTCGTCCCTGTAACCGTACCGGATATGCCGACAAGTTTCATGATTATTTTCCTCCCGAGTAAATCAAATTAGCATCTGCCTTGTCCAAGGGTATCTCGCGCAAGGCATACATCAATGAAAATAAATGCCGTACTTATCGACCCACTCCATATAATCTTCAAACGACCGCTTCAAATCATAAGAAGGGGAAAAGGAGGTTTCCTCCACCAGGCGATTGATTTGAAGTGGAGATTGATCGATATGGTGGTAGAAGTTAATATTCGCTTCTATCTCCTCTTGATCTTCCCGCAGGATTTCATAGGTGAAGCCGGGATATCTGGCAGCTAATAATTCACACCACTCCTTAAGCGACCAAGTAAAGGTTGAACTCACGTGGTACATATCGTGCTTAAAAGTTCCCGTTTCTAGAAGCGCATATATAGCATCAGCGATATCCTTTGCATATACCCACGTTTTCTTCCCTTCCCGGGGCAATAGCGCTTTCCCGCCTGACACCGCCAATTTTACAGCTTGATAAGGAGCGCTTAACGTATCGCGCATCCCGGTATCGTACTCCCAGGCACCGAAAACTTCGCCGATTCGGGTTGCCGCAATATTCATGCCGAATAATTGCCTGTATCGAATTGCGATGCGTTCGGCGGTAAATTTACTAATTTCATATAGGGTATTCGGCTTTGAAGCGCTGCTGTCTTCAATAAGAATATCGCCTTCATATGCAGCGTTTCCATAAGCGGACACAGAACTCAAATAAATCATTTTCTCAATTTTATACTTTCGGGCCAACTCCAATACCGTGATGGTACCCATGACATTAATTTTGATTATGGCTTCGCCGTTCTTAGTCTCCCGGGATGCGTCGGGCGTAACGGCCGCCGCATGAATGATCGAAGTAACGTTATATTTCTCGATTGTTTCTTCTAGAAGATCCGAATCCAAAATATCCCCTTGAATAAAGTGAAACTTGTTCTTATAATCCGCAAATACCCGCTCCGCTTCACGGAGCAGCGGATTTAAAGCATAAACAACCACTTCCAATTTTTCGTTCATTAATTTTTCCGCAATATTGATCCCGACAAACCCGGTTCCTCCGGTAAGCAGCACACTCATCCGATCACTTCCAATCCTCATCTGTGTTCCCATAGCGAGATCTTTTCCACATCCATAAACCTAAGTAAACGATAAGAACACCAGCTATGACCACTGCCTCTGAGTAGCTTTCCCTTTCATCCAGCTTAATCCAGAACGGAGATGCAACAACGGAGGCAATTCCACTCACGGCAAAGACAAACCCGGAAAAGACGGTCGCTTGCTCAAGACTTCCTATTAGTTCAATCACGTACAAACTGAGTAACGGTTGAACCATATTGATAGCCATCTGAAACAAAAGGGTTAAGAGAAGCAGACTCAATAACAATTTGTTGTGAAGCAAGATTGTCAATGTTTTCTCGGAATTTCCCGCTTTTAAACTCCCTTTGAGGGGAGCATCTCCGCGACTTCTCGTTCATCTCATCAAGATATTGACGCGGTTGAAACAAATTGGTTAGCCGGTCTGGACAGACCGTAATGATCGCGAAGAGTGTGCCCAGTGTATTCCGTACGGAACAAGCCCCTTTTTTGCAAAATAGGAACGACATGCTTGGCGAATTCAGATAAGTCAACGGGTAAGTGAGGAGGCAAGAAGTTAAAACCATCGCAACCTTCATTCGAAAACCATTCTTCCATATGGTCGGCGATTTGTTCCGGAGTCCCGGCAAAGGTATCATGCCCGCGCCCAAAAGCAATCGCATGCAGGAGTTGCCGAATGGTATAATTTTCACGCTGAGCAAGATCGATCAGAACTTTAAACCGGGACTTTCCCCCATTAATGCTCTCCATACTTGGCATTTCCGGCAACGGGCCGTCTAGCGCATAAGTGAACAAATCCACATTCACGTATTTCGATAAGGCATGAAGCCCGTACTGGGGGACAACAAGCTCATTCAGTTCCTGGAATTTCTCCCGCGCTTCCTCTTCGGTACTGCCGATAATTGGTGCCAGCCCCGGTAAAACCTTAAGTTGTTCCGGTTGACGGCCGAATTTGGACATTCTTTCTTTGACATCCCTATAAAACCGCTGGGCATCCACCAAATTATCCTGAGCCGTGTATATTGCCTCAGCGAACCGCGCGGCAAACTCCTTTCCGTCTTCTGATGAACCGGCTTGAACCAGAACCGGGTAGCCTTGCGGCGGTCTTGGAATATCGATAGGCCCGCGTACTTTAAATAGGTTTCCGGTATGATTGATCTCCCGTATCTTGCTTGAATCCGTGAAGATGCCTGCTTTGCGGTCAGCGACTAAGGCGTCATCCTCCCAGCTGTCCCACAGCTTTGTTGTCACTTCCACAAATTCCGTGGCGCGAATGTAACGTTTACTATGCTCCACATGCGTCTCCAAACCAAAATTATTCGCTGACATCTCATTGCCGGTCGTTACGATATTCCATCCGGCCCGCCCCTTACTGACATGATCCAAGGAAGCGAATTTTCGGGCAATATGATAAGGTTCTTCGTAGGTCGTCGAAGCGGTGCCGATTAATCCGATACGCTCGGTGACTCCCGCAATGGCCGCCAGAAGGGTAAAAGGCTCATAAAAGTTATTGAAAGGCCCAAACTCGATGTTGGGATTAATTGCCAATCCGTCTGCGATAAAGATGGAGTCGAATTTGGCCTCTTCGGCCTGTTTAGCGAGCTTCTGATAATAATCGATATCGAGCATATTGGCTGGATCCGTATTCGGATGGCGCCATGCCGCTTCATGATGTCCAATACCCTGTATAAATAGATTCAAATGCATTTGGCGCTTTACTTTACTCATTGTATACCTCCTGTTTAATAAACATTTTTACCTGCCTCGATCGCTGCAGTATTCCACAGATACACAGCATTGGCGTCTATGGAACACTTGCAGAGATCCGTTAGTCTGCTATTTCTTTTTGATCTCTTCGACGTAGAACATGGTATCGACACGAGGCTCGTAGGTAACAACATCACTGACGCCATAGAAATCTTTCATAACATACAGATATACATAAGGTAGCTCCTCAGCTACGATCCGCTGAACCTGTTTGTACTGCTCCTCTCTCTCTTCCGGATTCATATTAACGGCTGCCTTGTCCAACAACTCGTCAACTGTAGGGTTCTGATAACCGAAGCCCTTTGGATTATAGGTGGAATGAAAATGGCCTAATGCCAGAGACGGATCGAATAATGTGTTGTTCCAGCCCGTTTGGAGGAGTTCTTTATTTTTACCGGTTGTTCGGACATCCACATATTTACTTGCTTCCAGTAATTCAAGGTTCACCTTGATCCCGACAGCTTCCAGCATACCGGCAATCATCTGGGCTGTTTCGCTGTCCGCATAGGTACGTCCTTGCGAAGCCGTATAGGTAATTTCCAACTTATTGCCGTCATTATAGCCAGCTTCTTGAAGCAGCTGTTTTGCCCGCTCCGGATCGTATCGGTTTGTATTATACAAGCTTTCTTCAAATCCCGGGACACCAGGGACAATGCGCGTTCTCGTGCTTACCGATCCGGGTGAATATTTATCAATCAACGCCTGTCTGTCAATCGCATAATCAATGGCCTCCCGGACTTTTGGATCCGACGTTTTAAACTCTTTACTTTGATTGACCATCAGCATCATTACACCCGTTTGATCCCCATTGACTACAGAGGTTCCTTCATTATTATTGACCCGATCCCAATCCGTCGGCGGTATCGAGGTTGCAATTTGAACACCACCTGTCAATAATTCTCCAATACGAGTTGAAGTCTCAGTTATGGTCCGAAAAACAACGGTATCCCAGTCGGTAACATCCCCGCCAAAATATTCTTTGAATTTCTTCATGAACAGCTTATCGCCTTTTATCCATTCAACGAATTCATACGGCCCGCTGCCGATCGGATGCTTGAGAAAAGCTTCCCAGCCTGACTCATCAATATACTTCTTCGGCAAAATACCTGCGCCTTCTCTGGCTAATCTATAAGGCAGCACAGGATCTGGACCATTCGTAATAATTTCAAAATGAGTATCATCGATAATTTTTACTTCTTGAATCGATTTATAGTTCTGGTATTGTTTTAGCGTTTTATCCTTAGCCACTCGTTCAAGGGAGAATTTAACATCTTGGGAAGTAAGGGTGTCTCCGTTGTGGAATTTAAGGTTGTCTTTTAAAATAAACGACCAAGTCACATCGTCTTTGCTTTCATAAGATTCCGCTAAATGAGGATGCGGCTTTCCCGAATTATCCCTCTTGATCAAATAGCTCAGCAGATTTACCATGACCCCTTCTGTTGAAATCGACGTTGTATTATGCGTGTCAAAGGTATCTACATCCTGACTTAGAGCGATGGTAAGTACATTGCTTCCCGATTGAGCGGATGCTTTTTCCGATTCGGAAGACGTGTTAGTCGATACGTTGTTTCCTGCTTGATTGCTGCAGGCGGAAACCACAACCATTACAAAAATGAACACTAATATGCCTAACTTTGTTATTGCTCTTCTTATCATCTCTGACACCCGCCATCCTATTATTTTTTGTTAATTAACATTTGAATCTTATTCATCATTGGCTGCTAGAGGATAGTGACAAGCGGCCAATTGACCTTCTTTTCCGGTTTCTTTCAAAAGCGGCTCGATTTCCTTGCACTTATCACTTACATAAGGACAGCGCGTGTGAAAATTGCATCCCTTGGGAGGATTGACCCCATTAGGTATGTCGCCGTTGAGGATAGCTGTTTTCTTCACACTCTGCAAGGAAGGGTCGGGAATCGGGATGGATGACAGCAGCCCTTTTGTATAAGGATGACGGGGATGACTGAACAACTGTTCTTTACCGGCCATTTCAACAATTTTCCCCATATACATGACTGCGATTCGATCACTGATATGCTTAACCGCAGGCAAACCGTGACCTATGAAGATAAAGGTCAGTTTGAATTCATTTTGGAGCCTGGACAGCAAATTTAAGATCTGTGCCTGTATGGAAACATCAAGTGCTGAGACGGCTTCGTCACATACGATAAGCTTTGGTTTTAAGGCCAATGCTCTGGCAATTCCAATTCGCTGACGCTGCCCGCCGCTGAATTCGTGGGGATAGCGATTTGCATATGAGGCGCTTAACCCCACCGTTTCCATCAACTCAAGCACTTGCTGCTGCAGTTGCTTTCCTCTCATGATGTTGTGGGAACGCAATGGCTCGGCAATAATTTCCGACACCTTCAGTCTTGGATTAAGGGAAGAGAAAGGATCTTGAAATATCATTTGAATATCTTTTCTCTTCTCTCTCATTTGTTCGGGGGTCAACAACCTTAAATCTTGACCCTCGAATAGGATTTCTCCATCCGTTGCCTCCAGTAATCGGAGGATCACGTTTCCGGTAGTTGATTTCCCGCAGCCGGATTCTCCAACGATTCCGAAAGTCTCTCCGCTAAAAACCTTAAAATCGACACCATCTACGGCTTTTAAAACTTTTCGTTCTTTGGCAAACCACCCCTTTGCAAGATCATAATGCTTCTTTAATCCCCTAACCTCCAATAAAGGCTGCTCGTTCTTCTTCAAATGAGTCAATTAAACTCACCTCCCCCTCCTCATGCAGCCAGCATCTTACCGCAGAACCGGATTTCAGCTCACGGAGTAAAGGCTCATGATCCAGACATTGCTTCATTGCAAACCTGCATCTCGGATGGAACCGGCAACCTGTCGGCATTTCGGAAGGACTCGGAACCGTTCCGGGAATGGAGTCAAGCCATTCTTTCGTTTCATTAATCTTGGGGGTGCTGTTTATCAAGCCTAATGTGTACGGATGTTTTGGGGATCTGAACAGTTCAAACACATTTCCTTCCTCTACGACTTGACCGGCGTACATCACGATCACCCGATCCGCCATTTCGGCGATAACACCCAAATCATGCGTAATCATCATGATTGAAGTATTTAACTCTACCCTTAGATTTTTCATGAGATTTAAAATTTGAGCTTGAATGGTTACGTCCAAAGCTGTTGTAGGCTCATCGGCAATGAGCAGCTTCGGATTGCAAGACAAGGCGATCGCAATCATGACACGCTGTCTCATTCCCCCGCTTAATTCATGAGGATAGGCGTGATACATTTCGTCAGCACGCGGAATGCCCACTCGATTTAACATATCGATACTTTTTTGCTTCGCTGACTTTCTATTTACTTTTTGGTGCAGTGAAATATTTTCGGAGATCTGATAGCCAATAGTCAGAAGCGGATTTAGCGAGGTGAGAGGCTCCTGAAAGATCATGGAAATGGAGTTGCCTTGGAGCTTTCTCAATTCTTTTTTAGAGATCTTGGTAATGTCTTTCCCTTCAAACAAAATCTCTCCGCCCACTATTTTCCCAGGTGCTTCAACAACCCCCATTACGGAATATGAGGTAACACTTTTCCCGGAACCCGACTCACCTACAATACCCAGGACCTCTCCATGCTTGATGTTGAACGACACGCCGTCAACGGAACGAGTTGTACCCGTCTCCGTCATAAAATAAGTCTTCAACTCATGTACCTGCAGCAGCATTTGCTTTGACAACACTGAACTACCCCCTTAACCACCGAAAATGTCATTGACAAGCAAGTTTCAGGTACGGGGATCGAATACATCCCGCAGCCAATCTCCAAGGAAAATAATGCCCAGCACAGTAAGAGTAATCGCGATCCCGGGAAAAGTGGAAATCCACCAGCTCGTTGCAATATGATCTCTGCCCTCGTTTAGCATATAACCCCATGAAACAATCGGCGGCTGAACGCCCAGACCCAAGAAACTGAGGGAGGCTTCCAAGACAATATTTCCTCCTACTGTTAAGGTGGAGATTACAATACAGATCGAGATAATATTGGGGAGAATATGTTTGAACATAATGACACGGTCCTTGGTTCCGATCGAACGGGCTGCCCGGACATAGTCAAGCTGTTTAATACTTAAAACCTCACCGCGCACAAGGCGCGTATAAGCTGTCCACTCGGTAAAGCCTAATACCAGAATCAATGTAGTTACACTTGTCCCGAAGACACTGATAATGACTAACATCAGCAAGATTCCCGGAATCGCCATTTTGGCATCAACCACACGCATAATGAGAATATCGAACCATCTGCCTCCATAGAAGCCGCAGACAACCCCAAGAAATATCCCTATTACCCCGGCTATTAGGACCGACACCACGCTTACCAGCAAAGAAATCTGCGTACCATAGATAATCCGGCTCAATATGTCTCTTCCAAGATTATCCGTTCCCAATAGATGATCCGTTGTGCCCTTTTCCATCCAGAAAGGCGGAGCAAGCGTGTTCCTCGCATTCATCAGAGCCGGATCATGGGGAGCAAGATAAGGTGCCAACAGCGCAGTAACCAGGACAATGGTTACGATGACGAAACCCGCCGTACCGGTTTTACTGGATAAAAGCAGATTTCTCCAACGTCCTATTGCTTTGCATTCATTACTGAAGTCAAATTTTTTATTGGCCGCTTGATTAAGTTGCGTTTCCAGGGACACGTTTTATCACCTCCTAATATTTGATCCTCGGATCTGTAAGACGATAGGTTATATCCGCCAAGAAATTCATGAGGATAATCGCCAAAGCACTTACAAAGACAATAGCCTGTACAACAGCCATATCCCGAACACTGATTGCCTTTACCAATAATTGTCCCATGCCCGGCCAGGCAAAGACGGATTCTGTGATCACCGCACCGCCGACAATACCCGAAATCTGAGCAGCCATAATAGTAATGACAGGGATAAGGCAATTTCTGAAAGCGTGTCTGAAAATAACGATGTGGTTAGGAACACCTTTACTTTTTGCCGTCCGCACATAATCCTGATTTAGAATATCAAGCATGCTGGAACGGACTAATCGGGTAATTTCTGCGGCAGCGCTACTGCCCAGGGTGATTGCCGGGAGCACCAAATGCTTCCACGTCCCGTTCCCGGAAACGGGGAACATTCCCAAAATAATTGAGAAGACCAAGATCATCATAATCCCTTGCCAAAAGTTCGGTATCGCCTTTCCTACAACCGAAAAGCCGGAAATAATTAAATCGATGTATGTATTTCTCTTTATTGCAGATAAAATGCCTAGAGGAATAGAAACTAAAATGGCGAGAATGACGGATACAGACCCTAACAATAGGGTCGCAGGCAATCGATCCAATACGATCGACAATGCATCTTCCTGGTAAACGTAGGAAACACCGAAATCACCTTGAAGCAAGTTCATGATATAAATCCCGTATTGAACATAAAATGGACGATTTAATCCAAGGGCTTCCCGCAACTCTTCAATTTGTTGTGGCGAGGCATTGTCTGAAATCATAAGTGCTATTGGATCACCGGTAAGATAAATAAGTGAAAATACGACAAAAGAAATAATTAATAGAACCGGGATGATCTGAAACAAAGATTTAACAATATAACTCCTCATACTCTCACTCCCACGAGTATTTTTCAAAAGCTGACTAACCCCTTCGTTATGATAATAGGATTGATATATACAAATAAAAACCTTAATGTAAGGTATATTAACATAATATCAATGGTACATAGGATTGTCATTGGACAAAACATCTAAGATAATAGTTTAAATTTATCGATTCTGTACATAGTATTAATTTACATTACACAAACTGTTATATTAACTTACATAATATTCTCATGGTTATTGATTAAAATTTAAAATTAACCTAAACAGATAAAGGACTAGGGAAGAAATTCCCCTAGTCCTTATCACAAACTCACTTCTTCTGCTTATAAAACTCATGGTACAGCTTCATCAGCGCCCGTTTCTCGATCCGCGACACGTACGAGCGCGAAATCCCAACTCCTTCGCAATCTCCTGCTGTGTCCTCTCTTCCCCACCCAATCTTGGCCGAACCGGCCGCGAATCACCTCTTGTTCCCGGTCATCGAGGATATCGAGGTTCTTATAAATCTTGCTCTTCTCAATCTTCAATTGCACCCGGTCTACCACATCGTCCGCTTCCGTACCGAGAATATCAATCAGGGTAATTTCATTGCCCTCTTTGTCCGTTCCAATAGGGTCATTGCAGCGAGACATCCTTCCTCGTTTTCTTCAACGACGACCGCAAGTGCATAAGTATTTCATTGTCGATACAGCGAGCCGCGAACGTAGCAAGCTTCGTGCCTTTACCGGTCTGAAAGCTCTCAATAGCTTTGATCAATCCAATCGTTCCGATCGAGATCAGATCCTCTAAATCTTCCCCTGTATTATCGAATTTTTTGACGTTGTGGACACAACCTGATGTAAAATCGAACATGAGCTTATCGCTGCCAGTGAAGGGCTCTCCCGAAATGGAGAGTTTTTCTGTCCCATTGAACTGGGAGATATGTTCGGTCCTACCTTTAAACCCTTAAGGCTGATGACAACTAAAAATAAAGTTTGGAATGACAGGAGTTATTCAAGTCATTCCAAACTTTATTCAATCCAAATAATAAAAAAGTATATGGTAAACCAAGAGCCTTACAACAACCAGAGACTTTATTGGGAAGCCTTTGTTGCAATATGGTTATTAGTAAGCTTAATTTGCGGCTTCTGTGTGAGTCCAAAGAATGCGAAAAGAGCAAGAAGACTAGTGGACAAGATGATGATCCCCATCGGAACCGCGGAATTCTCTCCGGCAACGCCGACTAGTGGTGAAGTACATGCCCCAATCACAAAAGGCAACAAGCCAAGCAGGGCAGCTGCACTTCCTGCTCTTTGACTTTGTGATCCCATCGCCAGAACAAAAGAAGCTGTTGCCGTCATGCCGATTGACGCCACAAAGAAGAACAGAGGAATAACCAATGCCAGTAAAGGACCGTGCATTAAAATAACGAGCAACGCTGCAAAACTAGCTGTACAAGACAACAGCAAACCAAGGATTACAAATTTGCGCTCCGAGAACGATTTGCTAAACCGTCCAACGACCTGTGAGCCAATAATTAAGCTTATTCCATTGGATGCGAACAACAGCGCGAAAAGTTGTGGAGAAGCTCCATAAATATTTTGATAAACAAATGGAGTCCCCGATACGTAGGCAAATACGCCCCCAATCATAATGCCTTGTGCTAGCGCATAGCCGAGGAACTGCCGATCTTTAAGCAGAGTTTGAATACCGGTGAACAGCTCTCCGAAGTTACCGGATACCCGATTCTGGGCAGGCAAGGTTTCTTTTAAATTCATCGTTGCCAAAATAACGAGCAGTAAACCAACAATGCTCAGTACGAAAAAGACACCTACCCACGTTGTAAAGGAGATAACACCGCTGCCAGCCATAGGCGCAATCATAGGAAACAGATTATTTACAAGCATGAGCATGGAGAAAAACTTCGTTAATTC
Source organism: Paenibacillus praedii (assembly GCF_049725345.1). Lineage (NCBI taxonomy): Bacteria > Bacillati > Bacillota > Bacilli > Caryophanales > Paenibacillaceae > Paenibacillus > Paenibacillus praedii. Next base: position 69,955 of record NZ_JBMWAM010000014.1, read on the forward strand.
TGTTCCGCTGTATAGATCGCGTACGATTGCTCTGGAGATAACAATTCCCGCAGAGGCAGCAAAACCCTGAACAAAGCGTGCAGCTATAAACCAATAAATATTCGGGGAGATCGCACAGACAAACGAAGCAACCAGATAAAAAATAAGTGAAATAATAATTGGCTTGCGTCTCCCATGAACGTCACTTAATGGTCCCATAATAATTTGACCTAAACCTAAGCCAATGAGGCATGCTGTCAAACTAAGCTGAACAAGAGAAGCCCTGGTTCCAAAATCAGCGGTAATTTGCGGAAACGACGGCAAATACATGTCAATTGTAAGTGGACCAAGAGCTGAAAAAGCACCTAACAGCAATACTAATCTTAAGCGATCATATTTTTTTGTTGCAGACATCGTTTGATCTTCTCCCAAACTATTCCAAATTTATGAATCCTGGTAATCATGTAAACTTGCTTCATTATAGACCAAGATAGAGATAAACCCAATATCCTTTTATTAAAAAGAGAAGAAGCAGTGACGCATCACTATTTGTTTTGTGGAGCAGTTAATATTTTTTCTTTTTCCACTATTGTTTGCTCATATCTTGCGATTTTGTCATCCATACGCTCAAGCACTTTCTTCATCTCTTCCATTTTATTGGCAAGTTGATTGCGCTGCTCAACTAGGAGCTTTTTTCGAGCATCCATCGTCTCATCACCCTGCTGAAACAACTCGACATACTTGATTAAAGTCTCGACTGGAAGGCCGACACCACGCATACATTTAATGTACTCTACCCACCTGCAGTCCTCTTCCGTATAATCCCTGATTCCGCTTTTATTGCGGTTCACGCGTGGGATAAGTCCAATTCGTTCATAATAGCGGAGTGTGTCCTGTGACAAATCATATTCTTCACTTACTTTTGCGATCAACACGTAAACTTCACTTCCTAATATCAGATCAAGAACCAATAAAATGGACAGGGCGTTCTTGTCGTTTTTATATCAAATTGCACCTACTACCCTATGGGGAACATAAGGCTCCTCCAGCGACGCAATTTCTTCAGGTGTTAAAGTAATCGAAAGAGCAGCTGCCGCATCTTCGAGATGAGACATTTTTGTAGCACCGATGATGGGAGCTGTTACTGGTTCTTTCTGCAATAACCAGGCCATTGCGATATGAGCGCGGGGAACGCCACGCTTTTCTGCGACCGCTGCAACGCGCTCCACAATCACTCGATCCGAATTCGCAGTAGCATCGTATTTAGACTTTTGAACTTGATCGGTTTCGGAACGATGCGTTGTTTCCGACCAATCACGCGTCAATCTTCCTGATGCGAGCGGGCTATATGGAATCACACCGATCTTTTCTTCCTTACAAAGTGGCAGCATCTCCCTTTCCTCTTCACGGTATATAAGGTTTAAATGATTCTGCATCGACACAAAACGGGTCCATCCATTTTTTTCAGCTACATGTAGTGCCTTTAGGAACTGCCATGCGTACATAGCAGAAGCACCAATGTATCTTGCCTTCCCTGCCTTCACAACATCATGCAATGCCTCCATCGTTTCTTCGATAGGAGTATTGTAGTCCCAACGATGAATTTGATAAAGGTCTACATAATCGGTTCCCAGCCTTTTTAAGCTCTTATCAATTTCACTCATAATCGCTTTTCTGGATAGTCCTTGACCATTAGGTCCCTGGTGCATGCGAAAATGCACCTTGGTCGAAAGGACAATTTCATCCCTATTAGCAAAATCCTTTAGAGCACGCCCAACAATCTCTTCGCTCGTTCCATCTGAATACATGTTCGCCGTATCAAAAAAATTGATGCCAAGCTCCAAAGCTTTCTTTATGATTGGACGACTACGTTCCTCATCAAGTACCCATGGATGAATCCACCGATCTGCTACACCAAAGCTCATACAGCCAAGACAAAGTCGAGACACATCCAAGCCTGTCTTGCCTAGTTTCACATATTCCATTTCATCTGTTCCTCGCTTTCTAACGGGTCTAAGGATAGTCTATCCCCTGGAGCTAACTCCAAGTCAAGCGATAAGTTTGACTATCCTCCCTCCATGGAGAATCGTTTTCCACTTAAATATGCTTGTTTTCTTAGATTTTGAACGTTTTTCTTTCGTACAAGACGACCATTAGATGGGACAAGTCTGTAGAAGATGAAAAATATAGGGGCGAAGAAAGCGAAAAAAGACATCCACTCTGACCACTCGTTATAAAAAGTGGATATTCTGGAGATATATGTCGTACCTTTGGATCTCCACATAGCCTCATGGCGGTCAGCCCTCCCATGTCTCACAGAGTCTACGCTCCCATATTCCTTACACTTATTGAAACCACCAAATAAACGGCATACAAAACAATGGAGTAAGCATACTCGACAGGCCCATAGCAAAAGCGCTAATACTGCCTTTCGTCTCGGAATCACGTAGAATGCGTGCCGTTCCAATTCCATGGGCCGCCGTTCCAATTGCCGCACCGATGGCCACATCGCTATGGATTCTGCACAACTTTAGAAATGGAGGGCCAATGATACTGCCGATTAGTCCCGTCAAGACGGCAAACACGCCAGCCAATTCAGGGATACCGCCTGTCGATTTGGCGATTTCAATTGCTACTGGAGTAGTAACCGATTTGGGCAACAGGGTAAGCATAATTTGTTCAGAGGCCCCCAGAAGCATGGATATTCCTAATACGGCAAGCATCCCGCAGACCACCCCCGCGCTTACTCCTGCAGCAATCGGAAGCAGTTGTCCTTTTAACTTACTTGCATATTTATAAAATGGTACTGCGAGTGCTACAGTCGCGGGACCGAGAAAAAATGTAATGATATCTCCCCCTACACTATAGTCCTCATAAGGAATATCAAACACCAGCAGAAGCGCGATTATCCCTCCAGAAGCAAATAGCAAGGGATTAAGCCAACGGAATCGTAGGCTAAGCCTTTGTGCGGCTACATAAAATGCCACGGTCACCGTTATCCCAAACAACGGTTCCTGGGTCCATACTTCATTCATTCGAATGTTCCTTCTTTCTACCCGCCTGCCATGTAGACAGCCCACCGGTTACGATCAGAACGATAAGGGTTGCCCCTAACAGAGCGACTGCTACCGTCAGCCACTCCGCTCCTATAGCTCCAAAAAACACCATTGTCCCAACGATCACCGGAGCAAAAAAAATCATCATATGCTTCAATAAAAATTGGGCGGTATCCTCTATCCACGCCAGCTTAATCCACCCCGCGAACAAACTAACGACAAGAAGCATCAAGGCTATTACGTTTCCGGATAACGGTAATGACAACAACTTTTGAATGGCATTGCCCAGCATTGTAGCTCCGAGCAAAATGGCAAAACCTCTCATGGTCAATCCCTCATTTTTTTATAAATAATGAATGAAACTTCGATTCATTATAACGGGATCCGGCATTCATTTCCATGGATGTACCATGAACACTTAATAATCTCATAATTTAACGAAAAAAGCAGCCGATCGGTGCTGACCGGCTGTTGTCATGTAGTCATTGCTATCGTCTCCCGTCACGAGGTCTAAGGGTTTATCTTTATACTCACTCATTGGCAGAATTTCATCACCATGAAACAGGTTAATATTAGGATGCAAACACGGATAATACCGGTTGAGATGGTGTACTGGGCATACGGAGATTGAGGAACTATCAGGAAATATCCCCCAGTTAGTTTTCTACTGCTCGTATACTCCACTTATGGCTTTGTAAACAAACTCTGCTGTCTTTCTAGGGCCACTGCTGCACCCAATGATTTCACAGTTAAAGAGGTCCACGAATAAGCGGCGCGAGGCTGCCAGGCATCGCTTGCATAATTCCACCTTTATTTTGCGTGTCCCGTAGTTATTTCGACTGGCTGTGAAGATATCGACAACCGCATCCTCAAGCCGCTGCACTCCTTCGTTTTCAGCAGGTTCAGGTTTGTAGTAATAGGTTCTTCGTGGCAGCTGCAGTACTTCGCACATTGCTGATACCGAGTATTTGTGTGCATTATTGCGAATCACATTTACTTTCGTCCCATGATCAGCGCGGCTTGCTTTAAAATGTCGTTCTCCATCTTCAGACGCTGTTTTTCTTTCCGCAAAGCAAGCAGTTCATTTTCTTCTATCGTTCGATTCGCGTTCTCTGTAAATGAACCCGATTTCTGGATTTTCGATATCCAACGCTCCAGCGCAGATGCGCTCAAATCATACTCCTAGACAATGCTCGCTCTTGTCTTCCCGTTTTCATAAAGCTGTACCATCTGTTGTTTAAATTCCGCTGTAAACGTACGTCTTTGCTTTGGCATAGTAGATTCGCTCCTCCGTTTATAGCTTCATTCTACTAGCCCTTATTTTTTTGTCTAACTTAGTGTGGCCGGCCCAGCTCTCTGGGCGGTCCTTCCATTTGTAATATCCGCTGCGAGATACTTCCATTACCTTGCACAACTTCTCCAGTCGGTACTCGGAGCGGTATTCATGGATGAATTCATATTTTACCGACGGTCTTTCGCGAAGAAGTGCATGGCCTTTTTTAAAATTTCGTTCTCTTCTTGCAGTTCACGTATTTGTTTTTGCATCTCCCGTAATTGGTGATCTTCGGACTTAAACGTTTGCTGCTGGGCGATTTCCGGCTCACTGCCGAACTTCTTCATCCAGTCCTCCGAAATCAGTTATTATGTCAGTGTAATCTCTGTCTACTATTTAGTCTAGCATTATACCTCCTCACCTTATAAAACTCATGATACAATTTCATGAGCGCCCTTTTTTTCAACCCGTGACATATAGCTCCTGCTAATTCCGAGCTCCTTCGCAATCTCTCGCTCGTCCCCGCCATGCTCCAATCCAAAACGGCCAATAACGACTCCTTTCTCGCGGTCATCCAATATATCAAGGTTCTTATAAATCTTCGATTTCATCTAATTTTACTTTTCTTCCATTTTACAACAAACCCAGTACCATCGAGGTACTGGGTTTCATTTTACAGATACTATTCCCTTGCAGGGCTCTAGATTGGAGGTGAGTGAGTTATTTATTTTCATAACGTGCTAAGCCGTAGTTCATAAAAATACTGCACAATTGGATGCTTTAATTTCATATTCTCGGACATGTTTATAATTCGCTTTTTTCCAACTCGTCTGTCCACCAAAGCTAGAATATTCAATAAGATATCATTGCTTTCTATGCTTTCCTCTATAGAAAGGGATAAAAACTTATTAGTTACAACGATAAAGTTTGATTTACTTAATGATGACTGTGCTGACAAAAGCTCCTTTGCATATTCTGATCGTTTTCTACTTCTTGCAATTACTTTTAGACGGTCCTCCGGAACTGTCCCCTTGGTGTCCTTTCTGACCGCTTCAATATCTTCATTGTTAATAGGAATTTGGATATCTGAATCATTCTTAATTTCCAGCTCCGTCTGATACCATCTGATTAAGGTAGTTATATCACTCATATTGAACACGTTCTTTTTATCTACCGCAATATAACAAAGTCCTGATTTATCAGGTAAATAACGGTAGCTGGTTGCACGGTATTCGACCCTGCCAAATAACGCAGGACAGAGAAAGCTCTCCAGCTGCTGCTTCAATTTGCTCCAGGACATGTAATCCTCCCATGTTCTATATTATAAATACCTATTCAGGCATTCATTCTATTATCCATAATACAATAAACGAAACATTACCTGTTCCAACATTCTTATATAAGCATTTGCATGTCATCAAGCATAAAAAGAAATAGAGGGGCAGAAGCCCATCTACATTCTTTACACCAACCAATACATCTACGATTTAATTGTCCTTCTAATCAGTGTGATCTTCCACATTCTTTTCAAAGTTATGGAGCAGTGCACGCACTTCATCCGTTGACTTTGTGTTCATCATTTGATGTCTTAATTCACTAGCCCCACGAAAGCCTTTGACATATACTTTGAAGAAGCGCTGAAGCCCTGACATTGCACGTGGCAGCTCTTCGATATATTGATCATGGAGATCAAGGTGCAATTTTAGAAGCTCTAGGTATTCTTTCGGGCTATGAACTTTTGCTTCTTTTTCAAAAGCAAACGGATTACTAAATATTCCGCGCCCAATCATAACGCCATCTACACCGTATTGCTCCGCAAGCTTTAGCCCTGTTTCACGGTCAGGAATATCTCCGTTAATGGTTAGAAGGGTATTTGGTGCCACTTCATCACGTAATTTTTTAATTTCCGGAATCAGCTCCCAATGCGCATCCACTTGACTCATTTCCTTCCTTGTACGTAAATGAACAGAAAGATTCGCAATATCCTGTTTTAATATATGCGTTAGCCACTCATGCCACTCGTCTACCTCCATGAATCCAAGTCTTGTTTTCACACTTACGGGAAGTCCTCCCGCTTTTGCTGCTTGGATAATTTCTGCTGCAACATGTGGGCGAAGAATAAGGCCACTCCCCTTCCCTCTCGATGCGACATTTGGAACAGGGCAGCCCATATTGATATCTATGCCTTTAAATCCTAGCTCTGCCATCCCAATGCTCGTTTGACGGAAATATTCGGGCTTATCCCCCCATATATGTGCAACCATTGGCTGTTCATCCTCTGTAAACATCAAACGCCCACGCACACTTTTGTACCCATCTGGGTGACAATAACTCTCTGTGTTTGTAAACTCCGTAAAAAACACATCAGGTCTACCTGCTTTACTTACCACATGGCGAAAAACAACATCCGTTACATCTTCCATTGGTGCAAGCACAAAAAATGGTCGTGGTAAATCACGCCAAAAATTATCTATCAATTCAAACTCAAATCCTCTCATTATAGATACTACATCAGACTCTCGTCTAAAATTCATAAGCCAAATGTTCGAGTCCTTTTACACTTATATCATGTTTAATAACTTATTAACAACCAGAAGTACATCTGGATATTACAGATTATAAAAAACTAAAAGGGGCCGTCCAATAAGTCCCCAAAATAAAAAGGTTGGGCGAGAAAACGCAAGGTTTTCCGTCCAGCCTTTTTGTATGCCTGCTTTTGCAGGAATGCAGCGAGGCGGATGCCCGCCACTTTTAGCAGATTGTGGGCTAAGGCCACAATCCCAAACTCCGTGTGAACCTTGCCTAGCCCTCGCAAGGAGAACCGCCGGAACGACCGGTTGCCCTTGATGTGACCGAATACGCTTTCTACCTCGACTTTACGCCGAGCATAGATGGCGGACTTCTCGTCATCCTCAAGGGCTTTTTTGGCCTTTGCTTTTAACTCTTCCCAAACCGTATTCCAGTGTACCTGACGGTTCCCCTTTGCTTGGGTGCATGTGGGCTTGAAGGGGCAGTTGCTGCAATCTTCACATTCATATATCTTGAAGCTTTGCTCCAAACCAGATGCATTTTTCTTCGTTTGGTATTTCTTAAAGCGAACGTAACGGCCATTCGGACAAATGAATCGATCATCTAGCTCCTCGTACGTCCAGTTAGAAGCGTGCCGAATGTCCTTCTTGTAACGACGTGTTTTCTCTTTCATGAAGCTGCCATAGGGAATAAGGAAATCAAATCGCCGCTCCTTTTCTTCCCCTATCGCATACAAATAGTTCTCTTCACTTCCATAGCCCGCATCGGCAACCACCGTTTTAGGCATAGGCAAAGAAGACGCAGCCAGTCGCTCCATATGCGGGATGAAGCAGCGCGTATCGGTAGGTCGCTGGTGGATGCTGTAAAACAAAATGAACTGGTTTTCCGTCGCCATTTGCACATTGTAGCACGGTTTCAGTTGGCCATTTTTCATGTGATCATCCTTCATCCGCATAAACGTGGCATCTGGATCGGTTTTAGAATAACTGTTGCGATCGCCAAAGCAGCCTTTCTGCTGCTCGTATTTGGCGAGCCTTGGAAGAAGGTCTTCCCGAATCTGTTTCAACGGCTGCTTCCTCGAGCCGGCCAGGAAGCTCATCTGGATTTGCCGCTGCGTATTCGCCAGCTTCTTGCTGTATGAGCGTATGAATATGCGCAAGGGTCTCCTGCACCTTCTCCTTCAGCTTGGCCTCGAAGCGCAGCGTGGATTTTTTCCACACAAACGAATACTTGTTAGCGTCGGCTTCGATCTTCGTGCCATCTAAAAAGTACTGCTCCATCGTGATGTAATTATCCGCGATAAGCCTTTGGATCATCGTTTCAAATAGCTCGTCCATGAACGCCTTCATCCGCACCCCACGAAAGTCGTTCAAGGTCCGGAAGTCCGGATACTGCATGGCAGCCAGCCACATAGCTGGGAGGTTTTCGCGCAGCAGCTTTTCGATCCCGCGGCAGGAGTAGACCTTTTGCGAGTAGCCGTAAAGAATCACCTTGAGCATCATTTTAGGATGGTAGGAGCAGCGGTCTCCCCCTGTATAGTGAGCAAACAGTTGCTGATCTGGAATCGATTCGATCATCTCATCAATCACACGCGCCACATGGTGATCAGGGATGAATAGCTCCAGATCCAGAATCATCTGCGCCTGCTTATTGTCGTAAGATTTAAAGGTAGGGGCCAATCTTCGTTTGGACGCCTCTATTTCTTCCATATCTCCTAGAGGAAGTGTTAGTTGCATGGTATACTGTTCAGTAGTAGTCATTAGATTACGCCAAAAAATCGACCTTTCCTGAATGGGTGTGTGGTAACTTCCATTTTTCAAGAAAAGACGATTTTTTTTGTGTTTTTTTACATATAACGAAAACAGGGGCGGACCAGAAGTCAGTATTCACTGACTTTCTGGACAGCCCCTTACGGGTCACAATTCACTGTGATGACTTTGGGAGAGCCTTTTGGAACGGCTCTGTTTAATTATTGACCGATCTGTTGTAGCAGCTTCGTTTTTTTGGCGGATATCGCTCTTTCGACGTCGTCCGCGATCTTCGCCAGCGCCGATTTCGAATCTTGGTTCTGGTCAAGCGCTTTATTGATGCCGTCACCGAATACTTTTTGCGCGTCGTCGTCGAGCGGCGTGCCGATGGAAGGCGGAATTTTTTCTACGAGTGCGCGATACAGTTCGCCAAGCTTCTGTCCGCCGAAAAACTCTACGTCCACCACTCTTGGTTCGGAATATGCAGGGAGGTCCATCGCCGGCAGCCAGCTCGGCTGGACGCCGTCCTTGATATTCTGCGTTTGCCCTTCCTCGGAAGCCAGCGCGAACTTGATGAACTCCCATGCGATCTCCTTGTTCTTGCTCTGGGAAAGAATCGACAGTGTCGATCCGCCCATGCCGCCGTATGCGTTGAACGGAAGCGTCGTGGCTCTCCATTTACCTGCGGCGCTCTTGCCCCAATCCTTGATGTTGCCTTGTCCCCACGATCCGATATAAACGAATGCCAATTTGCCGCTGTTAATCGCCTGCTGGCCTTCCTTGGCCCAAATGCTTTGGCCCAGGAAAAGCTTCTGCTGGGCAACACGCTTGGAAAGATCCAAGCCTTCTTGCCACGTTTCGGTGTTGCGCAGCCAATTCAAATCACGGTCGAAGTAGCCGATACCCGAGTTGAGCAGACCCATCGGCTGGTCGCGCCATTCGAAAATATACTTGTCTTGGGCCTTTAGCGTTTTTGCGATGTTCAAGACGTTCTCCGGATCCTGCATGAACTCGCCCAATTCCATCGGATCGGACGGGAAGCCGTTCTCCTCCATAATATCGGCCCGGTAGAACGTAACGCCCGGCGGCATATCCCATGGGAATCCGATCAGCTTATTGCCGTCCAGCGACGTCCAACGGTCCCAGTTGCCCTCAGGAAATTGGGATTGGTACGCGCCGGCATCATACGGCGGGTCGAGAAGATTTTCCAGGCCTTCAATGGTGTTGAACTTCTTGATCATGCCGCCCTCGATCATCACGATGTCGGGCCCACCGGAGCCGGATGCGATAGCGGTTAACGCTTTGTCATGCATTTGTGCAAAATCCATCTGTATAATGTTGATCTTAATGTTCGGGAATGTTTTGTTAAACAGCGGCACGATAGGCTTCAATGTGCCGTCAGCGAATGTCCACAATGTCACCTCGCCCGACAAATCCGGATTAGGCGCATTTTCGACAACTCCGGTATTATCGGCGGCGGTGTTGTCCGCAGCCGCCGTATTATCGGCCGCTGCGTTCGTTTCAGTCGAAGTATTTGCGGCCTTGTTCTCATTTGTTGCCGAACTTCCGCTGCCCGAGCCGCACGCGGACAAGATCAGTGCGAAAACCATAATACATAAAAATGCCGTGGTGGATAATTTCTTCACGATAATCCCTCCAATGGTTTTTGCTTGCTTCTTCTGCGCGTCTTGCTTTTTGTGTCTGTAGACCGTATATCCCCTTGACTTGACCTCTTGCACGATCAGCCGAGCGTGACTCACTCGGGCACCGGCATCACCTCCCCAAATAAAGCTCGGTTATTCGCCTGCAATACCGGTCTTCTCGACGCTCTCGACAAAGTGCCGCTGTGTAAACAGATACAGGACCAGCATCGGCAGAATCGTCAGCAGGGCTCCGGCCAAAATCTGATTGATCAGCGTAGGCGCCACGCCGATCGATTGTGCGGCTGAAAGTGTCGTGGTGGCCTGCGACAGATTCGCGTTCGCCTGGCCGTTAAAAATGCCAAGAGTCTGCGACAGGTTATAGTAATCCGGCACGACCAGATACATATTGGGCTCGAATGTATCGTTCCAGTGCCAGACGACGGAGAATAGAAAAACAACCAGGAGAGCCGGTTTGGCGAGAGGCAGCATGATGGTCCAGTACGTGCGGAACGCGCCGGCGCCGTCGATTCGGGCAGCCTCTTCCAGTACGTTCGGCATGCGTCTGAAGAACTGGATAAAGATCAGGACAAACAGGGCGCCTTTCAGACCGTGGCCCATGGCGCTTGGAATGATAAACGGAAAATGTGTATTCAGCCACCCCAGCTCACCGAAAAACTGATATAGCGGGACCACGATCGTCTGCGGAGGCACGAGGAACGTGAACAGCACCAGAGACAGAAGAAAGATGTACCCCGGAAACCGGTAACGGGCGAAGCCGTATCCGGCGATCGCGCAGCTTAGCACCTGAAGCGCCGCGCTGCCAAAGGAAATGATAAAGCTGTTCAGAAAGGCATCCCAATAGGTTCGTGTTGCGGTTCCCCCTAGAGCACCGAAGGCCGAATCGAAGTTTAAGAACGACAGTGATTTTGGAATCCACTGTACGGTGGCGTCCGCGACGTCCGACGGTTGCATCATCGACTGCGAAATCATGAACAGCAGCGGATACACGAATACGAATGATAACGCCGAGAGCGTCAGATACAGGAAGATTTTGTTGATTATATTCCGCATGATTTTCATCGTTGTCGCCTGCCACGAGTGTGCCTGCTGCTGCCTGGATTCCTCAAGCAGCGCTTTTCCTTTTTGGATGAGGTCCAACTTGCTTATTTTTGCCTGCGCCATGCCGTTACCTCCTGTCTTCCGAATTTTCGAGGCCGCGTCGGAAGAGAGTGAACACAATCCCGATTATGATGAAAATAACCACGAAATAAATCCATCCGATTGCAGAGCCGTAACCATAATCGTTCTGCGAAAAAACGACGTTACGAATATACTGCATCATCTGATTGTTGACTTCCGTGAACGAACTTACTACGCTGAACAGCGTATTGACTAAAATCATCGGAATGATCATCGGAAAAGTGATCTTCCAGAATGCCTCCCATTTGGTGGCACCGTCGATCTCGGCCGCTTCGTATAAAGAGGTAGAAATGGTCTGGAGTCCTGCCAGGAATATCAGAATCTGCACGCCCGAATGCCACATAACTAGGGTCAAGTTGTCGGCTGTCTGCAGCAGAGGCTCCAGGACATCCGGCGGTACGATCGTGCGAAGTGTAAAGATCAGGTCGGGCTGGTTAAAGATCGGCAAACGGTCAGCGCCCTGGTCGAGTAGCTCCTGTAGAATCGCACCGGAAGCGATGATGACTGGCAGGAAAAATACGCCGCGAAAGAACGTTCTGCCGATCATGGGCCGATTCAGCAGCAAGGCGCTGAACATCGCGAATACCAGGATCAAGGGCACCTGTGTTATCATGTTTACGATCGTACCCTGAAGCGCTGGAAGAAAATTCACATCCGCAGTAAACGCCTTTCGAAACTGGTCGAACCCGACATACGTTGCCTGCAGCCCTGTTTTGGAGGTCACCAGCTGATTGAATGAATAATAGAGAGAGCGGCCCAACGGGATAGCCATGAACAACAGGAAGCCCAGCACCCAGAGCGAGATAAACGTATATCCTTCCAGAATGCGTCTTCCCTTCATCGAAAGCCTGGAACGTTTATTCATGTGGGGTTCTCTCCTTCCTTGACCGTAAATCCGTATGCCTGAACTGTTGTTCCGTCTACATCGGCAGGCTTATCGTTATAATTCACGATAATCTCGGTGCCATTGCCGTAAGTCGTTTTGTACAGCCGAGGAGCAAACTGCTCGTGATTCACGATCGGTTGATCCGCTACCTTATTTAAGATGGACGAAACTTCCTTATATTCTGAGACAGAAGGCTGCATCAACTTGGAATAGTCGGTGCTGAACAGCACGTCAGCCATTGTCCGTTTCAGCTTGTTGGTCGGCTCGTGCGTCATGATATAGCTAGGAGACGCTCCGTACTCGAGTGACCGCAGCAGTCCTATCCGCGGGTCGTCCTGCAAATTGGACGGTGCGGCAGTATAGGGAATGAGGCCATGGATGGCAATCTGGAAGAAAGGAACAGTCTCACTCTCATAAGTGAAATGGCTGGAGTCGAGCGGTATGTCGTCGATCCTATCAACATGCCCGAACGTATAAGCGAAGCCATAATCGACGGCGACCTTGCCATTCTTCTCGCGCATCAGGTCCATGGCTTTCACCCAAACGCCCGCCGTTTGGCTTCGGTCCGCCAGATTCTTAGAATCCTGGTCGGAGTAGAGCAGTTCGCCCATATAGTCATAATGCACGCCTGCAACCCCCGCTTTAGTAAATTCATCTACCTCGTGCTGGATGTAGCGTTTAAATACACGATTGGCTTTCAGCAAATAAAACTTCTCTCGGAAGATCGAGAACCTGGTGGCTAGATAATAGTTGTTGACCCTTAGGACATTTCGGTCAAGGCCGCGGACGGCATCTTTGGAAGCCCGAACGTCGTCGCTCTGGCTGTATGGTCTGACATAGTTCGCGGAGAGATAGAGTGCCACACCTTTTGATTTGGCATATGCCGCCAGCTCCTTCAGCCCTTTAGTCCCCCCCAATTTTCTGGAAGCAGGGAAATGGTTGGGCTGGTTGCCGAACTGTCCGCCCCCCGACCATCCTTCGAAAGTTACCTCCATCTTGACGATCCCTTGAGCGGCAAATGCATCGATCATCTGCTTGGCCTGATCGAACGTCGTCATCTTCACGAAAGTCTTGCCGATAATTTCATCGCGCAGGACGCCTCCGAACAGACGAAGCTGGAATGGAACCTCCTGTTGCGGATTCGGCTTGAGCCCTTTTTCTTTGGTCAGGTAATCCCGGTAAGCGCTCGCCAGCCCGACATAGTTCGCCTGATCCTCACTTACCAGCATAAACCTGACCGTACGGTCGCCCTTGATCATGTTGCCTTGATAAATTGGGATCTCGCCGGAATTACCAATAAAGATTACATCGTCGTTCCGGTATAGAAACTCGGCCGAGCTTCGGTATAAGTTAATATTTTTGACGCCGGAAGGCGTCGCATTGATTTTCGCGTCATGCTCGCCTCCTGTGACAACCGCTAGAAATCCTTGATCCTTCTTATAAATGCCGTAGACCGGAAGGGCGACGGATTCCTTCGGACTCGGTGCCCTGGTGACCCAATCGCGTACTTCTTCGTTGACTTTATGCAGATAAGTCGGATCGGCGCCGTATACGAATTCCGAATAGCCGTTAAAGTACTTCGGGTGCTCCTTTTGAAACTTGATCAGCGCTCCCGAGCCGTCCGGAACGAACAGCGCGCCTTCCTCGTCTCCGCCCGCCGCATCGAAGAACGGCAAAAGCTCAAGACTCGTGAGCCTGGCGGCTCCCTTCTCCTTGATGGAGTCGAACGGCACATTCACCTCAAGGCCAGTATCCACCAGCTTGTATTCAACGACAAAAGCAATCTTGATAGCGGGCACATCGAACGTAAAGCGGGCCCCATTGTCGATCGCTGTCATTGTCACTTTGGTGCCTTGCTCTTTGGACGGATACGTTTGCGTATTGCTGGTTCCTTCCGTATAGCGGATATGGACCGGCGCTTGCACAAATTTCAAGTTACTTGATGCCAATTCTATGCTTTCCCCCGGAGCACCGAGCCACTGTTTGCGGGTTTTCTTGTCCTCTAAACGCAGCTGTCCGACTTTCTCATCCACAAACAGCTTGAACCGCGTATTCTCGGCCATCAGTTTCGTGACGGCCAATTGTGAGGAGGCCGACGTTTTGCCTCCCGAGGAATCCCCCCCGTCAATCAAACTTCCCCATCCAGAGGATTCCGTTTTCTTGGTGTCCTCCTCATCCGCCTGAATCGGAGTAGCTTTTCCGGAGAATAACACCAACACGACAGTTACGGCCAAAAGCATTCCTTTTAGCCGCTTTATTCCCTTTATTTGCTTTATCGGCCTCATATTCTCCACCTCCTATAAGCGGAATCTGACTTCTCTAATAAGATCCAAGGCAAACGTGATGACCTGGTTAATCAGACCGGTTAGAAGCAGTGCGATGAACCACATGATCAACATGCCGATGATGGTCAGGATCACGATCAAAAATAGCTTGCCAAGCTCAAAATCATGCAGCACCTTCACTTTTAGCAAGTAAAGAAAAACGACCCATAGGTAAGTGAAGTACAGTAGGAAATTGTAAATGGACGATTCTCCTTGGGACAAAATTCGCGACAGAAAGGAAATTGGAACCATCAGCAGAATGTATGGCGTTAGCGCGTAAGAGCTTGCGACCAAGATATCCTTGAATTTACCTTCGCCGTCAAGGATAGTACCGACCGCCCAGTTACTTATTGCCCAGGTCAGCCAGGGAACGATAATCCATACAGTTTCAAAAACGAATGAAATCTGATAGGGCTCGCGCGCTTCGAATGAATAACCTGTCACAGACAGCGTGATTAACCGCACGATCACCGCGCAGACGATCAAGATAATGGCATGGAACCAATTGGCTCGTCTTTCAAACTGTAAGTCATAAAAGAAATCCATGGGACGGGTCAGAACCTGTCTCAGGTTGGCAATCATGTTCATCAGGCTCTACCCCCATTCTTGGTTACGCTTTCATACGGAACGGCTCTGGATTGTTTCCACTTGCTTCGAACCAGGCGCACACCAAATTTCAACAACAGATAAATGGCGATAAGGCAGACGACAATGATTGTGAAGTGCTGACGCATATATTCCTTCCGGTGTTCACGCAGCGCGAGCGAATAGTCGTATTGGGAACGCCCCAGCCTGAAGTACATCATGGCTTCCTTGTACTTCTCCGCCTTAAACAGTGCTTTACCGATCGCATTGTACGCCAAATCGTAATTGCTGTTTAACTCAAGTACCTTATTCCATGGCTCCATAGCTTCAGCGTATCGGCCGTCCACATACAACGCGGAAGCCTGATGGACGAGATCGGCAAAAGGAGTCGTTCGGAACAATGAAATTCGGTTCATGGCTTTGTCGAGAATGTAGATTGTCCCGTCGGACGTTTGATCAATCGCCACCGGTGTCTTGAACAGGCCGTTCTGCTCGCCGAGCCCGCCGAAGACAAACAACAGGTTACGTAATTTGTCATACTGGAACGCTTTTCCGTTCGCTTGATCGATCGCGGTGATTACGCCCTTGTTGTCAACGGTGAGATCGCTGAAGGCGGGCACCTCGAATACGGAACCAGCGGTGAACAAATCTCCGTACTCCTTGGGGCTAGAGTTCAACGTATCGACGCCTACCGCACTGAGTCGCTTTATTTGATTCGTTTGCACGCCAAGGGTTGTCGTATACATGAACCCTTCCTGGTCCTGGTGGAGATTGGAGAACTCCGTCGGCCGTACTCTTGCCAGCTGCTGGCGCTGTTCGCTTGTTGCGAACGTCTTGATGAACAGCCGCTGCCAGCTAAAACCTACATGGTTAGCTCCGTAGAAGCCCTTAAACTCCCCTTTGGCGTCGATCTGCAGCAGTCCCTCGCTCCCTCCATCGCTCGCGATCAGCAAATAATTGCGTTTATCGACAGTCAACTTGGATGGAGAATAAATGAAGCTCTTGCCGAGGAGTGGACTTGACGGCGCTTTCAATTCCTGAAGAAACTTCCCTTCGGCACTGAAAATCGCTATTCTTCGATTAAGCGTATCTGAAACGTAGATTGTCCCGTCTTTCTTCACGTATATTCCCTTCGGACCGTTTAACTGTCCGGGACCACTTTCGTCCCCGATTGTTCTGAGCACCTTTTTTTCGTTGTCCATCTTGACGATCCGGTTGTTGCCACTGTCGACAACATACAAGTGGTCGTTCTGGTCGATGAACAAGTCCTCCGGCGCGTTGAACGGTCCCGACGCCATGTCATATCCATCGATAGAGTCATAGTACAAATAACCGTTGATGGAGCGAGCATCTCCCTGGTTGTTCCAGATGTACCCGGTATATGGGGCTTGAGCGAATGCTTGGGCCGGGGAAAGAAGGACGGCCGCCACGATTGCGAAGAGAAGTAATTTATGAATGCCGAAACGTCTCAACTCGTCCCCTCCTATTCCTTCATGCCAGAATGTGCCATCGTTTGAAGGACCATCCGCTGCGTAATGACAAAAACGACAATGGTTGGAATGATCATAAGGAATGACGCAGCTGCCAGCGTGCCTACCCGAGCGACCACCCCGGCTCCTCCGCTTATCGTCTGGATAGCGAGCGGCAGCGATTTCATGTCCTCGAGTGTCGCATATACCATCGATGGGTATGGGTCATTCCACGCTTGGATAAAGCTGAACAACGCGAATGTCGCAATCGCCGGCTTAAGCATCGGCATGACCACCACCCAGAACACCTTCCACTCTCCCGCACCGTCGATTCGCGCGGCTTCAAGCAGCGCCTCGGGAATCTGCCTCAGAAACTGCGTCATCAAGAACATGCCTACCGGAGCGGCCAGATAAGGAATGATTTGAGCGAAGTAACTATTCATCAAACCAATCTTGCTGATGACTAGATACTGGGGAATCTGCAGCACCATGGGCGAGAACATAAGCGCAAACACGACCATGTTAAAGATCGCTCCCCGAAAAGGCATGTTGTGCTTGGCGAGTGGGTAAGCCGCCATCGCCGAGATGAGAATTCCGCCGAGGCAAATACCCAGGGTTACAACCACACTATTAAAGATGTAGCGGGAGAACGGGACAAACGACGATCCCGTTACCAGAAGCAGCTGATAAAAATTTTTGAGTGTCGGATTGATAACGAAAAAGCGGGGCGGAAAGAGAAACAGCTCCGCAGTCGGCTTAAGCGCGGTTGAAGCCATATACACAAGAGGTGCAAGCATCAATAGACCGAACGCCGTCAAGAACGTATAGAGGAACACATCCCCCCATCGAATGCGGGTACCTTTGACCATGCCAATCATAAAATCAATCCCTTCCCAGCCATTTGAAAATGAGACGGTTAAGGCCAACCATCATGACGAATAAAATGACGGCAATCGCTGAAGCGTAACCCATCTCGAACCGGATAAACGCGTAATCGAACAAATGCGTCAATATAGTATGTCCGGCGTAAAGCGGGCTTGGTATCCCGACCAGCTGAACGCTTACGTCGAATACCTGCAACGAGAATACAACCTGCAGAACCGCACCGAACAAGAGCTGCGGCTTTACTGACGGAATCGTGATGTACCACAGTTCTTGCCAGCGGTACTTCACGCCGTCGATCGCAGCCGCTTCATATAAGTCCTTAGGGACATTCTGAAGACCGGCCAGGAAAGCCAGGAAGCCGATTCCCATACTCATCCAGAGCGATACGATAATGATGACGGGCACGATGGATTTCACATCCTGTAGGAATAAAAACGGTTCATCCAATATGCCTAGCTGCAACAGCCAGTAATTCAGAAGTCCCTTGCGATCGCCGGCGAACAGATACAGCCATACGACGGACATCGCTACCGCGCTGGTGATGGAAGGCGTATAAAAGCACAACGTGTAGAAAAACCGGTACTTTATCGGAATCTGACTGATTAACCAGGCCAGTAGAAACGCCATGATATATCCGAGCGGTCCTGTGACTATGGCGAACTTCAGCGTAACGCCGATTGCTTTCAAGAAAATGTCGTCATCGACGAACAACAATCGATAGTTGGAGAGCCCGATAAATTTGGGCTTCTCCAAAATGTTGTAATACGTGAAGCTGAGAAATATGGAAGTAATGATCGGGATGACCGTGAATAGTGTAAACAAAACAAGGAAGGGGGCAAGGAAGTAATAAGAGATCCTATTGCGCTTGATCTCCGACCACAACATCGCGAGTTTCCCCGCCCGGCGTATATTCGCCGGGCGATTCGTTGCCGTTGCCGTCTGTGACGCCATTTGATAATCGCTCCTGTCTCATGCGCCGATTGGGATAAACCCTAATCATTGCAATCCGAATTCTTCCCGTTTCTTACGCAGTTCTTTATCTATTTCCTTGACGCCATCCTCAACCGCTTCCCGCGACACCTTCCCATTCAGCACAATTTCATTCCACATATTGGAGATATGCCGGGTGGTATAATAGCCACCAAGAACAACCTGCCGCTCCTTAAACCATTCCCATTGCTGCAATACCGCGTCAATGTCATCCTTCTGCCATGGCAACCGCTTCAGTGCATCGATATTCGCAGTATTCCAACGCGCCTCGACACCCAGCAGCGACTCTAGCTCCGAGCCGAACCGTTCCTGAGTATCCGCACTCGTCCACCACTTCATGAATTCCCAGCCCTGCTGCTTCATATCTGTAGATTTAAACATGATGGCAGTCTGGGCTAAGCCGCCGGTGGATCGGTTGATTACGCCGTCGGGCTGCTGAATGCCCGGAATCGGCTTCATTTTCCACCAACCGGTTAGCTCGGGAGCAGCAGTCGACAGGAGCACGTAGGTATAATAGTCCGCGATGCCGATCGGCATTTCTCCCGTTCGGAACCGATTATAGAAATCCGCCTGCTTCTGGATCTTGTAGTTGGTGAACAATCCCGTCCACATCTTCATGGCTTCCATGGCTTCGGGGGAGTCCAGATTGGATCTACGGCCATCGTCCTTGTAGAACTCGCCTCCCATCTGGAACAGGAACGGCGCAAATTCATTGATCGCGTTCTGCGGCGCGTTCGGCGCGTGCGGATAGTAGAAATCCATGCCGTTCTGCTGCAGAAGCGGTATGAGATCCATGACTTCCTGCCAAGTGTTAGGGATATTATCTTCCGTTATGCCCAGCTCCTGCATGATATCCGTCCGGTAGAACAGCATAGAGAAGTTCTGGTTTTCCGGAATCGCGTAATCTCCGCCGTTATAGTTGTATGGAATAAGCGCTCCGGGCCTAAATCTGGCCGCAACTTCTTTGTAATCCGGGAAATCGTTCAAATTGATCAGACCGCCTCGAATGGCGTAATCAATTGGCACTTCGCCTTCAACGCCGAGCGCCACGTCCGGGGCAAGTCCCGATGTTTGCGCCAGGAGAAGAAGCTGCATCTGCTGAGCCGGAATGACATTTACGTTAACCTTAATGCCGGTATTCGGAGTGAAATCTTCATCGACCATCTGCTTGATGATTTGCGCCCAATCACGGCCACGAGCTACCCATACGTCCAATACTTTCTCGTCTTTATAGATGTTGCCTATCCCGCTGTAATCCTTCGTAAACGAAAGACCGAGGTCTCTGATCGACGTACCCGCGCGCACGATCCAGTGCGCTTCGGCATTAGGCCAGGGCTTCTCCGCGGACTTCAAGACGAAGAAATCGAGAATAAGGCTCTGCTGACTGAGGCCGTTAACCCATTGGCCAAGGGAAGACTGAAGATCGTTCATCGCGGTCAGCCGTGCGGGAATCGTCTCAGTATCGTTGGCCAGGCTTAGAAGCTGGTCCCTTGCCTGCGCTAGCGTGCTGACTTCGGACGATCCCTTGGGCACGCCCAATTTATAAAGCAGCTTGATGGAATTATCGATGTCTCTCGCCATCAGGTGCAGGCGCGGGACGAGGTTCGTAATGTTATCGTCTAGCTTCCAGTCGCGGTTCGGGTCCGGGTTCGTGCCCGTGACTTGCAGAACCTCCCTCGAGAGCATCGACATCTTGTGTGTGACGTCCATAATGGTCTCAAAGACCGTACCCAGCGACCCGACTTGCACCTCCAGGCGCATGCGGTGCTCTCCTTTTTCAAGGTAGAAAAGATAGTCATTCTTGCCGTCCCCGAACGGCTTGAACTGCCAGTTAGGCGCGAATGGGAACGCCATCGAGTTCATCTCCTTGAACGGAAGTTTACCGTCGATCGTTATGGAGCGCTCCGTCGGAATTCCGTTCAAATACCAGCTCCCGAACCTCGCTCCCATGTTGTAAAGTCCAGTCTCGGGCACATCGAATTTCCATTCCGCCCATTGTCCGCCCTTGCGCCATGCATCTGCGCCGAACGAGTTCAGCGTCACGGCATACGGATTGAGGGGCTCCGTCGCAGGTTCGCGGTCTTCCACCCTTCTGAGCGTAGGGTCCGAACGCAGTGTAGCGTTCTCCGCTTGAATCTTGATGAAAATATTTTCGACTTCCTTGTAGCCGCTCGCTGCATATTGCTGCGAGAGTTCCGCATATGCCGGCACGCTTTGGGGCGAAAACACTTCAAGCTCGCCCATCGCGGCGGGTTCACGAATCGCGTTAATGCGTATAGTGTGCTGTCCCTTCGCCAGGTAAAATCGAAAAGGTTCCGATACCTTGCCTTCGGCATCGCGGAAAGGCCGGTACTGCCAGTCAAAGATCTCGACACGGCGAGGGTTGAATTCATTGCCCTGGTTATCTTTCCAAGTATTTCCTTCATCCTGCCAGATCCTCTGAAACTCCATTTTCTTCGCCTGAAAGAACGGGAATTCCCCGTCAATCTGGACGTTGCGGATAACGGCTGCCCTTTTACCCTTCATCGCATAATAGCTCATGCCCATCTGGTAGAAGCCGTCTTCCGGGATATCCACCTTGTACTCTACCCAGCTGTCCTCATCCTGAAGGACCAGGAATTTTCCGCCCCGGTCGCCTAACTGCGTTTCGGAACCGACGCCGGTTGAGCTGACGGCCGAATACTCAGCCGAAGGAATGGATACTTTGAAGCCTTTCGTGTCCTTGGCCCCTTGGTCTGTCCACGATTTCAAATACTTCAGGTAAGATGGCTCAAGCTTGCTTTTGATATCATCGGCCGCCAGAATCGATTGTTCGTCAACATTGGAGTACTGGGGAATACTTGCCATGGCACTGTCGTCATATTTTCGAGAATTATTCCAGTACACCAGAAAAACGAAAAGCAGAATGATTACAACGATGCTTACTTTAAAACGATTCAGGATCTTTAACACCGTGCCAGCCCCTTTTTTACTAAATCTAAGCGCTTACAATCGGTCGTTTGCCACAGTCCTCGGATACTGCAAGCCTGAATCCGTTTACGGATGGGCTCTATAAAAGAGTATGCTGTTGGGCGGATAGGGGGTAAGACTGGTTCCCTGATCCAATATATCGAAACGGGAATCATAATACTTCTCCCGATATTTCATAGCAGTCATCCCTTTTATCGCTTTAAATACGCGGTAAAAATAATTCTCGTCCGTGTATCCCACGGCATGTGCAATCTGCTTGACGCTCCAATCTTTTTTCATCAACAGTTGACAGGCCCGTTCGACCCGGCGGACAACGATCGCTTCTCGTGGCGTTTGTCCCATATACTGGGCAAACAGTCTCGAGAAATGTTCGTGCGTCCAGCCAACGTGCTGGGCGATGGCCTCGATCGAAATCGACGTAAGCAAGTTTCGCTCAATGTACTCCAGAGCGTTGGCGATCTGGATGGGAAGCGCATTGTCGACGGCCGTCTGCGGCATATCGTTAACGATCCCGTTCAATTCTTGCAGCAATGCCAGCAACAGGGCGCTCCCCCGTACCTGCAGTCGATCGCAGTGTGTATAGGCGATGTACATGATTTGTTTCATCATCCCGATAAGTAATTCATTTTTGACAGGTATGTATGAGGGCCCGTCAGATTGTAATATCCGCATATCCTGATTGTGAATGGAACCGTCCTTCCCTTCGAATGTGAAATGAATGAACAGATGCCTGGAAGGATGAACGGGATCGTACTCATAGATATGCGTCTCGCCAGGACGACTGAGCAAAAAGCAAGGTTCTGCCAGCGTAATCGTCTGATTCTCTACTTTGTACTCCGTTTTCGAGCCGTTGGGATAGTAGATTAGCTCATATTCCTGTAATGCTCTGGGGCCGTATATCGTACCGGCTTTCATCGTTACATCACCCACGATAAGAATCGTCGGTATAGAGGTATAGCCAACACATAGTGTGGAAGCTTCGTCCATACATTCTGCCCCCTTTGTTACATATTATGTTAATTAATTGACATACTGCAGCTGGTTATGTAAGTAACTTCTCCGCGTCGATTTGCGCTGTCACCTCCCTCCATGCCATTATTGGAAGCGCTACCACAATCAAATAACCCTTTGTGAATTGAATACCAACAGGGTACAAGGCGCGCTCAGTATCGGAACCAATCGTACTGCTTATGAAAATAATTATACGTGCGGAGGATTAACCGACAATGGATTTAAATCGCAAATAGAAGTACAGATTTGATATCCGACTGGATTATTCATCACCATGCTCGTTGCGATAGATCCATTCAGATGAACTCCTCCGGTAACGATTGGTCCGGAAACACGGACACGCGTGAAATTTCTCCATAATACCGACTGATCATTACTTAACTACACGACAGTTAAAGCACTTCATCATTCCCTACCAATATTGGAGAACTTAATAAACATCCATAAGTTTCATCTTTATACCGTTCAATATTCAACTTTTTTTCATCAATCGTTCTCTGGATTTCATCAAGCATTTCATCCACAGCAACACCTCCGGGTATCGATATATTTATATTAATCTTCTATTTTCTATATTTAATTCATTGAAAAAGACAGATTCCACTTCATAAATGATGGTTTTAAACGGTAAAACGAGGAGTTAAGCACTAATAATAGAAGGGGAGAAAATCAGCAAACTCGAGATATCTATAAGTTCTCAGAATTGAAGTGAAAAAGGAAAATACGAATCTATAGTATGACGAAGCCCAAAACCTACACGATTAAAAAAAGTAAAAAGGCTTGGATTGTCAACACAAAACTGAACAACTTTTATAAGAACATATTCCTGGCTTCAACAGGAGTCAGATAATCTAGTGTTCCGTGAATCCTGTGGTAATTAAACCAATGAACGTAATCGTGGAGTTCGAGGTCAAGCTGCTCATCCGTGAGGAAATGCGTCTGGTTAGCGAATTCCGTCTTGAAGATTTTAAATGTTGCTTCTGCAACGGCATTATCGTAAGGTCAGCCTTTTCGGCTAAGGGAACGTGTAACGCCGAACATTGTCAACGCTTCAGAAATGAGTTTGTTATCAAACTCTCTACCACGATCCGTATGAAACATTTGAATGCGATCTAACCGCACTGAGATGCTTGCTATGGCTTTGTGAACCAGCTCTGCTGTCTTGTTGGGACCGCTGCTGCACCCAATAATTTCACGATTAAAAAGGTCCACAAACAAGCATAC
Organism: Paenibacillus praedii; assembly: GCF_049725345.1. Taxonomy (NCBI): domain Bacteria; kingdom Bacillati; phylum Bacillota; class Bacilli; order Caryophanales; family Paenibacillaceae; genus Paenibacillus; species Paenibacillus praedii. The sequence continues at coordinate 93,727 of NZ_JBMWAM010000014.1, forward strand.
ATAATGCCATTTACCAGCTACGCGTACGTACGTCAAATCGCTGACGACAACAGCGAATGGCTCATCTTGATCAAATTCACGTTGTAGCTCATTCTTTACAACGACCTCATTAGAATCGCTCTTCACAGGCTTGTACTGCGCTACAGTGTAATTGGATCAGACCATCTTTGCTCATGATCTGACCGATCTTACGGCGCGAGGCTAACCGATTTCGCTTGCCTAATTCTACCTTGATTTTTCGTGTCCCGTAGTTGTTTCGGCTAGCTGCGAAGATATCCACAACCGCATCCTCTAGCTGCTGTTCTTCCTCGTTAGCGGCGGGATCAAACTTGTAGTAATAGGTGCTTCGTGGCAGTTGCAGGACTTCGCACATTGCTGATACCGAGTACTTGTGTACATTATTGCGAATCACATTTACTTTCGTCCCATGATCAGCGCGGCTTGCTTTAAAATGTCGTTCTCCATCTTGAGACGCTGGTTTTCTTTCCGTAAAGCGAGAAGCTCATTTTCTTCTGGGGTACGGTTCGACTTCTCGGTAAACGAGCCTGAGTTCTGGCTTTGTGCAATCCATCGATCCAATGCTGATCCGCTCAAGTCGTACTCTCGAACGATATTCGCTCTTGTTTTTCCGTTCTCGTATAACTGAACCATTTGTTGTTTAAACTCCGCTGTAAACGTACGTCTTTGTTTTGGCATAGTAGATCCGCTCCTTGTCTATGTCTCTATTCTACTAGCCCTTATTTTTTTATGTCTAACTTAGTGTAGACGGTCCAGTATTTCGTTTTCGATACAACGGGCGGCGAAAGTGACGAGCTTTGTGCCTTTACCCGTTTGGAAGCTTTCGATGGCTTTGATCAGGCCCATGAATAAGTTTGTATTTATGGGTAATCTTTATCAAGAAAATTACCAGAAGGAGTGGAAAACCAAAAATGCTCTTTGCCAAACTCGCAAGCAAGTATATTAATTTTGGCTACGCTGCTAAGTGGTTTTAGTTATAAAGTTGCTATTGTTAAGAGTATCAATAAGTCATCTTCTACTTTAAGAAATGGTGAGATCAATTTATCCCCTCGCTCATTTCTTTAAAGGCAATATGGAACTATTATTTGCATTATAACTAGGCATCATGTAACCATACCGATACTAAAGAAATAAGCACCTTCCATTCACTATTTGAATGGAGGTGCTTATTAAAGTTATTTTTTATTCAAATGAACTAGGTGATACTCTCTCTGCATCCCCCATCAATGCTCATTCGAAAGTATAGCTCCTAATACTCCCCGTGCATATCATGTTTCTCTTCCGTCTCTAGCTGCTTAGTCAGCGTAATCGACCAATCGTTCGCCCCCCAAGCGACGTCCCAGCCGAACAATTCGGCGATGAAACGAACGGGCACTTGCGTTCTGCCATCCTTAATGATGACGGGCTGGCCGATCACCATTCGCTTGCCATCCAGCTCCATAAAGTTTTGGCCGATCCAGAATTCCGCCTTATTGCTGCCGGTTTCGATCCATACGGATCGGGAAGCACTGTCCCAGGTTACTTTCGCGCCGATGCTTTCTGCCAAGTAGCGGAGCGGAATGTAGCTCGAACCGTCGTTAACGAAAGGCTCTGTATCCATAACTGTTTTCTTGTCGTCAATGAACAGCGTACTGGAACCTATTTGGAACCAAACCTTCATGACGTTTTTCGCTGGTGCGGTGTGGAACAGATCGGGAAATTGCTTCGAGATGCCTTCAGCCAGATAGGCTCCCGTCGGGAACATATGCGCATAAGCGGCACGAATGCTCTTATAGGCGTCATCATAATCCTTCGCTACGTATTGGTCAAACGCGTCAACCAGGTGGCTGATATGCATTTTCAGTTCGGAGGCGACGGCGGCTTCATTAAATTCAGGATTGGCCCCGGCAAAAAACTTCGCTTGCTCCATACGGTATTCCTCAAGATCAGCAAGCGCTTGTTCTTTGCTTTTCTGGTCACCGCCGGCAGTTGCCGTTACATAATCCACGAAGTAGCCGATATGGGAGCTCCAGATTTCCTCAAACGCCTCGCCCGCTTCAACGCCATAGATCGAGCCGACTGCCGCGGACAATTCCTCAGTATTGCGGTTAAGAGAAGTCGCTGCTGCTGCGAAATCGGCTTTGCCGTCGATCCCCTTTTGCATGGCCAACACAGCTAGCAGAGCGTGCTCGCCAAGCTTCTGCTCCAGCGCGGAACGCAGATCGAATGCGGGATTCGTGCCTTCGCGGTCGGTGAATGCATCCGGGAATTGCGCCGCAATACCGCCGGCCAGCGCGTCTGCCGTCATGAACATATGCGAGTAAGCGGTGTATGCTTCCTCGTATGCCTCTTCGTAATCGCCCGCGACATAGTGATCGAAAGTGCCGAGCAGATGATCGATGTGCATTTTGAGCTCGGATGCGATGACGGTCTCGTCGAAGTTCGGATTAGCCCCGGCAAAAAAAGCGGCTTGATCCGTCCGATATTGCTCCAAATCGGCAATCGCGGCTTGTTGTCCGGCTGCGTCCTTCGCGGCCGTCGCTTTGACGTAATCCACGAAATAGCCGATATGGGACGACCAGATTTCCTTGAACGCTTCACCAGCATCCATGCCGTATACGGAAGCGACCGCCGCGGTCAGGTCGTCGGTATTGCGGTTCAGCTCGCCAGCCGCTTGGCCGAAGTCCGCGGCTCCATCGTAACCCTTCTGCATGGCCGTTATGGCAAGCAGTGCATGCTCGCCTAGGATTTGGCCGAGAGCGGAACGCAAATCCGACGTCGGTCCTTTCGTGCTCACCGTATGAGCGCTGACCATTGCGGGTACTAGCAAAGTCATTGCAAGAAGCAGACTAACCATTCTGAAAACCCATTTCCCTTTCATCGTAACACTCCTCTTCCCCATTATTGTTCCGCAGTTGTGATGGCGGTTGTATCCACTGTTACGGAACGTTATTGCTTTTGGATCACTACTCCTCTCAAAATTTTTTATCTATGATCCACTTTATTTCCGCAAGCGAATCTTTATAATGAGAGGTAGCTTTGGAAAGGAGCGCTACCATGATAGATCCGCAGGAAGAAGAACAGCATCTTCTTCGCAGCATATCGAACGGGGATGCCGCCGCGTTGACGCGGTTGTACGACCGTTACGAGAAGACGGTCTACGCTTTCGCTTACCGATTCGTCGGAGACGCTATGCTGGCCGAGGAGATCGTGCAGGAGCTTTTTATGCGCATATGGAATCATGCCAGCCGATACGATGCCGCGCACGGAAAAGTGTCGACCTGGATGTTCGCGATTACGCGAAATATTGCCATCGATCAGCTTCGCAAGCGGCAGAATCGGACGGCCATTCAGACCATGGACGAGGCACCGCTCGAGACGCTAGTCGATGCTGATGGAACGCCGGAAGAACAATATGACAAGAAATGGGTAGGCGAGAAAGTGAAGGACGCTATTCAACAGTTAAACGACGATCAGCGGCAAGTGCTGGATCTCATCTATTATCAGGGTTATACCCATCAGGAAGTTTCCGAGAACAAGGGAATTCCGCTTGGAACGGTTAAGAGCCGAATTCGTCTGGCAATGAAGCATCTCAAAGATCGATTGGGAGATTTGGAGAGGAGGGATGCGACGTATGACCAAGCCTGCAAGTAAGGATTGCGAGCTTCTTGAGCTATACCTGCTAGGCGGTCTCTCCGAGGAAGAAGCCGCTGCTTTCGAGGAACATATTAAACAATGCGAGGCGTGTCGAGTGCAGCGCAGCGAGCTGCAGGAGATCATCGGACAGTTCCCGCTAGCAGCCGATCCGATCCCCGTTCCCTCAGGCATGAAGGAGCGCATTCTCGGGAGAGTGCTCTCGCAAGAAAGCGAACCTGCCGTCTTGGCTCAAGATCAAGAAGCCAACAGGCAGAGAGCTGCAAACACGAACACGACATTCGAAGTGAATACCGATGCAAAAGCTTTTCGCTCGGAGCCTATCCGGAAGAAAAGCTATCCAATCGCCCGTTATCTCTCGATCGGCCTTGCCGCCGCTATGCTCGTTCTCGTTCCTTACACCTTGCAGCTTCGCCAAACGGTCGGCAATTTGCAAAGCCGGTTGGACGCATCACCGAACGCTCCGATTCAGGAGTTGAAGGTTAACCAAGCCGTCAAGCTGCATCCCGCAGCTGAGGATATCGTCGCGCAAGGTCTGGCCACCATCGTCATTGACAAGACGGGTACCCACCTGTTGGTTCAGGCGGAACAGCTGCCCGAGCTGGAGGGCACCCAGGCGTTTCAAGTGTGGATGATCAAGGGGGAGGACAAATACAGCGCGGGAACTTTTATCCCGGACAGCGGTACGGGAGCCATCTACTATACCTTGCAAGATCAAGGCTATGATACGATCGCTATCACGCTGGAGCCGGACGCTTTCGGGGATACGCCTCGCGGTGAAATCGTGTTGGCCGCTCCGCTCGATGCGTGACAAAAAAGCACCTTATCGGTGCTTTTTTAACCATTGATAATTATGAAGTAAGGCAGCTGCAACGTTTTGCAGGAACTTTCCCTTTACGGTACTTATATTGAATTTGACCGTCTTTCATCATATAAAGGATTAGGTTAAAGAAAGATAAAGTCGAAAAGACCATCGAAGATATTCGATGGTCTTTCGTCCGTATGGCAAACGCTATTGTTCCGTAAGCTTATTTATTTTTTTGCTTTGTAGAACTCATGATACAGCTTCATCAAAGCCCGCTTTTCAATTCGACTCACATAACTCCGACTAATCCCCAGCTCCTTCGCAATCTCCCGCTGCGTCCGCTCATCCCCGCCATGCTCCAGCCCAAACCGGCCAATGACCACTTCCTTCTCACGGTCATCGAGTATATCAAGGTTCTTATAGATCTTCGATTTCTCAATCTTCAACTGCACCTTATCGACAATATCATCGGCCTCGGTGCCGAGGATATCAATTAACGTAATCTCATTGCCTTCCTTGTCCGTGCCAATTGGATCGTGAAGAGAAACGTCCTTCCGTGTTTTCTTTAAAGACCGCAAGTGCATAAGTATTTCATTCTCGATACAGCGAGCCGCGAACGTAGCGAGTTTCGTCCCTTTACCGGTCTGAAAGCTCTCGATCGCCTTGATCAATCCAATCGTTCCGATCGAGATCAGATCCTCTAAATCTTCCCCTGTATTATCGAATTTTTTGAGGTTGTGAACAAACTCCACTATTAATTACATCTTGCGATAACTTATCGAAAATCCCGATTGATGTAATATCAATCTTTGTTCCACCTGTCCTATCGTCATCATCAGTGCGATTTACTGTAACAATGATTTCCTCAAATAACATCTCCACGATATCACGTTTAGACTCAAACGGAACTTCAATTCCATCTTGAATTTGTTCGCGAAGCTTCTTCACCATATACGTAATCTGTTCAGAGGTTAATTCCTCCATACGATGAGCGTCTATCTTTGCTTGACAATTTCTAATTTCTTCTTCAAGGGAAGTTTTTTCATTTTTATAGTCTTTCCGAAGTTTATCAAGACGCCGTTCTTCAGAATCAGAGTCAGCCTCGAAATACGCACGTTCAACTTTTTCAAGTGCATTCATCTTTTTCGTCAACTCTTTTTCGAACAAACCTTTTCTGTTCCTTACCTCACTAATTGCTTCATTTCCTTGACCTTGAAATCTGGATATGAACTTCTCAGGATCAGTAATTATTTGCAGGACTTGGTTCCAGATATATCCTTCAATTTGATCAGCATTAAGAGATACAGCTACACATTTATTTATTTCTGGTCCGTATTTTCTTGGTACTGTGTTTGGGCAGCGGTAATGGCGCACTTTATACTCTTCACCAGTATCACGGTTTTTTGCCCCAGGATAAGTAGTGGCATCAAATCTCCTTCCACAATGTCCGCATTTCAATAAAGATTTAAGCAGGTAATGATACTTGTTGTTACCAACATGTTTATTAGTATTATTATCTTTTCGTTGCTTTTGGGCTAGATTCCACATTTCAATATCAATGATTGGCTCGACTTCGATTTCAAGCCAGTCCTTCTCATCACGAATAGTGTATGTCTTTTTTGGGTTACCTTCCTTAGTTAATTTTCCTCTAACCTTTTCACTAGCACGACGATTATAATAATATTTCCCAATGTAGATTTCTGACGTTAAGATCCGACTAATACTTGTCGCATTCCAATTAGGACTCTCATTTCGTTTTGGTCGAACCTTCCCGTGTAGTCGTTCTCCGATCTGTCGTAAAGTTAACCTCTCATGAACATACCACTCATAAATCATTTGGACCCACTGTTTTTCATCTTTATTGACAACCAATTGACCATTTTCGTCCTTATCATAACCGAAAGGTGCTACTCGCATTGGCATGATTTTTTTATATTCTCGAACTTTCGATAGCCTGCCACGAACTGTTCTCTTTCTTATTAATGCCAACTCATAGGAAGCTATCGCGCCAATAATATCAGAAAATAATTTCCCTTCAGGTGAATTCGCAAAGTAAACATCAGTGTAATGCAACTTAACTTTACACTTTTCAAACTCGCGGCATACAATTAATTTATCTGCAAGTTCACGACTAAATCGATCGGGATGAGCGCAAATAACGTCTGATATAAGTCCATTCGCAACATCTTCTCTTAATTTCAATAACTCTGGTCTTGTATCAATATCTTCACCACTGCGTCCTTCATCTGAATAAACCCTAATATTAGAATCAAAAGCGTTTAACTCTTTCGCCTTTATTTTACATATTCGAATTTGCTCGTCGAGGCTCGTATTATCTAACTGTCCCGCTGTTGACACTCGAACGTATATACCGATAGCCATCCATATCACCTTGTTCAAAAAGAGTTTCCTTAATTATAAACAAAGTCCAAACACGGGTAAAGAAAAAAGCTCCCTCATATTGAAGGAGCGTCCTTTATCAGCAGATGATCAATAACATATTGAATCAGTTGTGCTTCCTTTACTCGATACTCCTCGAGTTGTTGAGGAGTGTATTGGGTATGACTAGGTATATAACTGAAAATAAGGTCCTTTTTCTTAAAAGGTTTTCTTCCTCGTTTTTTCATGTTGGTGACCACACTCCCGTCACCAATACCTATGCATTTGGAATTTTGTCCTATGAGTATGTTAACATTTCCAATCTCTATTACATTAGTTTCAACAGACATGTTTGTCACTCCGTGATTACTGTATTTGGAGTTTTACCTCCATGCCTGAAGGTCTGGTACCTCTTAACTTCGAAATCTCAACACTATAAAGAAAACTCCAACTCCCCCAAACGCACTTCCATACACCCAATGTTGTTCATGTCTTGAATTGAGTTCGTAAATATCCGAATACAATCAAGCTTCTACGAGTAAATGATAAGAACACGAAAAAGAGGTGTCGGTTTTATCGACACCTCGAGCAAAGGTGAGCGTCAAATAGCCCCCACCTAGCGGCGGGAGCGAGATTTAACTTATAATCGAGCTAATTGTTCATGCGGCAACTTGCCGGGAGAGCAGTAGACCACGGCATGAGCGATTCTAGTGTGGCTGCGTCGAGCTGATCGGCGATCTGCGGCAATTGCTCAAATAGATATTTGAGGTAGTTGTACGGATGCAGACCATTTTCCTTCGCCGTTTCGATCACGCTATAGATGGCCGCACTTGCTTTCGCTCCTCGCGGCGTATTGGCGAACAACCAGTTCTTACGCCCAATGACAAATGGCTTAATCGAGCGTTCGCTGCGATTGTTGTCCATCTCCAGTCGCCCGTCAGTCAGATAAGCCGTCAGCTTCTCCCACTGATTCAGACTATAGGCAATGGCTTGTCCGAGCATGCTCTTGGGCAAGGTGCGAGATCGCTGCTGTTTCAGCCACGCATAATAGGCATCCAACACCGGCTTGCTTCGTTTCTGGCGTTCGGAACACCGTTCCTCTGGCGAAACTTCGGCCAAATCGTGTTCAATCGTATACAGCTGATTGCAATACGCGAGCCCCTGGCCTGCCGTCGTTGCGAGTCCATTCGTTTCTGGCGGAGCAGACTTGATTGCCTCGTCATACTTTCGGCGAGCGTGCGCCCAGCAGCCGACTAGCTTCACGCCTTGCACCTTGTGATAGCCTGGGTACCCGTCTACATGCAAATAACCGCTGAAGCCTGCGAGGAAATTCCGCGGATGCTCGCCACCGCGGGTACGCTGGTAATCGTAGACCACAGCCGGGCTTGTGCCGCGCCCCGTTCTGTACAACCACAGGTACGAATGTGACTCCGCCGATTTCCCTTCCTCGCGCAGCACTTGAAGCGTAGTCTCATCTGCATGCAATACCTCTTGGCGAAGCAGATACTCTTTCATCGCCTCAACCAGCGGCAGCAACCAATGTTCCGCGCCATAGATCATCCAATTCGCCATGGTTTGCCGGGAAAGCGAATAACCAAAGCGAGAAAATTGTTGCTCCTGCCGATACAGCGGCAAACCCTCCAGATACTTCTGACACATCACATGCGCCATGATTGAAGGTGAAGCCAAGCTGCCGGGGTAAACCGGTTTCGGCATTGGCGCGGTGATGATCGGCGTTTGCAATTCTTCACGCTCGCAATGACGGCACGCGTACACGTTCCGCACATGCCGAATGACTTTTACCTGCGGCGGTACGATGGCAATTTCGCTGCGCGTCTCCGTCGACATTCCATGCAGAGATCCGCCGCAGCACGTGCAGACTTGATCACCTTCGGCCAATTCATACGTCACCGTCTCGACCGGCAGCTTGGAGAGGTCTTCTTCCCGCTTGCCCGTTTGCTTGCGACGCTCGTAGGTGACTTTCTCCATTGGCGGCTCTTCGCCAGCAGGGGTTGCCAGCAGCTCCGCTTCGTTGAACAGATTCAGCTCCATCTAGTCCGGATTCGTCTTCTCGCTGGAAGCGCCAAAGCGCTTCTGCTGCGCAAGACGAAACTGCTCTTCGTACCATTTCAGTTTGGCTGTGAGCTCTGCGATCTGCACATCTTGCTTGGCGATTGTTTTCGCATAATCTTCAGTTGTAGAGGTTAAATCCGTCCAATTTTCCATACGCTACATTTTCTCTCTTGGAAGCGGCAACCCTGCTGCCAGGTATGTCAAAATGGCGAACATCTGCATTAAATGACGGTTTCGGCGGTCACTTTTGGGTGGGCTTGCCGCTGGCTAAGGGCAAGTCCGTCGAGTAGCCAGCGAAGCTCGCGGGAGGAGACCGTGACGGCACCTTCACTGCCGGTGGGCCATTGAAAGGTGCCTCGCTCCAAGCGGCGATAGAACAGCCAGAAGCCGTTATGCTCCCAATAGAGGATTTTGAGCTTATTTCGCTCGCGGTTACAGAACACGAACAGGCATGGGGAGAAGGGGTCCAGACCGAATCCTTCTTGCACGATGGCGGCAAGGCTGTCGATGGACTTGCGCAAATCTGTTGGACCGCACGCGAGGTAGACGCGCTGGGCGCTCGATAGCGTCAGCATGGCATTTCTAATGCGTGTACAATTTTACGGAGCAGCTGGGGGTCGAAGTCGGCTTGAATCTCGATACGGGCTTGTCCGACTTGAACGACAAGTGAAGTTGAAGTCATGGCAGGCGTTAGATCTGCAACGGAAATCGAGACCCAGCGATTATGGGGAGAGGATTCGGGCGGAGTTGAGGATTCCCTTCTTTTGTAAAGCCAATATTTCAGTTGATCTTTCGTGATGTGATGAGCAGCGCACCATGCGGACATGGTAAGCCCGCTGGCCCTGTAGTCCGCGATGCGAGATGCCCATTCAAGGCGGCGAGCTTCCAGTTTCGTCATGAGAGACAAACTCCTGATTGAGTTAGGTTGCCTTCATCTTCTCATGGGATTTAAAGATGTTGAAGGTGTGCAGGGTTTGACGCTTACGGGGCAAGGAAGAATGGGGTAGAATATGATCCTGAGGTCTGGGAGTTTTTGTTGATGTTAAGGGGCATTGTTGGGTTGTCAGGAAATAACTCGTTGAAAAAAAAGAGCACAGTACTGTGCCCCATTTCCGAAGTTTCCTGATTCACACGTCACCAATATCCTAGGCGCTGCATATTTTTAAAAAATGAATGAGCCGCGTCTTCTTAAGTGCTGTTCTTTTTCTTCGACTGCCAGATTTTAATTTTCATGGTAGTTGAATGTTTATCACTGACGACTTGGCGAATGCAGGGTTGTCTGCCTGACTCCACTTCCTCGAAATGCCTCGATCAGACCAAGGAGAGCCGTTAGGCTCCTTAGGGTGAATACTGTGTTAACCGAAGTACCCGACTTCTTCGAATCTGCTTGCAAATTATCTTACTATCGTCTCTAATATCTCCAATCCAATCTATTTCAAACTTCAATTTATTGCCCTTCTCTGCATCTGCACGTTTTACTGTCAATTTATCGATCCAAAGATATTTATATAAAATGATCTGATTCAAAACATTTGCTTTAAAATCAATTCCAAGTCTCTTAATAAAATCCTTTAGATCACTGACACCTCAAAGAGTCAGTGTTATCTATTATCCGTTATATACTTGATCAGACTTAAGCTGATATAAATATCAACTGTTCTTCACTACTTCAAGTTAAATATACGAGTCATGCCACTCCCTCGTCATTATCATAGAAAGTTATTCTAATGGAATACTCCCATTTCACCAATGCACATTCATAATAAATAACTATAGGAATATCGTACCAACTCTCAAGACTTATAAAGACATAGTATAAAACCACTTATTTGTTCTGATGTAACTGCGATAGCTGCCAAATACATTAAATAAACATAAAGGCATTAATTTTCCGTTTTCTCTAAAATGTAATAAAAAAAGCAATCCCTCAGCCATCCATGATGACTTTTGAGCTGTTAAATTATTTCGTTGCCCACGATGCAAAACGTTTCTTTAAGGGGCGCAGTAATACGAACTCGAAAATCATGGCCAAGATCCCAATGGTGATAATGCCGACCATAACCAATGGGGAGTTCCCAATTTGGCCACTGGACGAAATAAGCCACCCGATTCCGACGTTACTGCCAATCATCTCTGCTGCCACCAACGAGCGCCAAGCAATACCAAATCCTACGATAATTCCGCTAAACGCTGAGGGCATAACCTCAGGCAGGTATACGTGCAATGCAAGTTGAGATTTACTTGCCCCCAAGGATAACGCGGCCCTAATATGGGATTCTTTGATCATCTCCATGCCTTGAACGACGTTAACCAAGATCGGAAAAAATGCTGCGATCACAATGACTGCAATTATGGGTGGATTTCCTAGATCCATAAGAAGAATCAGTAATGGTGCCCAGGCCATGGGAGGTGTTGCTTGAAAAAAGGTAACCATAGGATGCATAAATTGACGAAAAGCAGTACTAATTCCAGCAAAGGTACCAATAACAATCGCAGAAATAAGTGAAATAGAAAAGCCAATTACCAAACGATATAAGCTAATCCCGACATGATGATAAAAATCTCCTGTTTGAAGTTGCTTTACAAATTCAGCAAACACCTTTCCCGGACCAGGAAAAACAATAGAGGGATAGTGACCTGCAATCACCATCCATACGAGAAGAACAAACGGAACAGATAAGAGGCCCCAAATATGTTTCCCCATAAATATTAGCTATTTAATCCAAGTCAAATTCATAATGGAATTGATATCGAAAGGTTTATCAATTAACTTCAAACGAAGATTGGCATCAGCAATTTGTTGATAAAACTTAATATCGTCACCAGAAAATTTGGCTGCGAATTGATGTTTCGTCATTGCCTTTTCCATGGCCTCTGCAGGTGTCCATGTTTTTCCCTCCGCTTTAATTTCCGGTACATTAAACGATTTGGATAGAACTTCAGCAGATTCTTTTGGATGCTCGTTTATATAAGAAATGGAGGCCAGATGGCCCTGAATAAACTTTTCCACTAAGTCCCCATGTTCTTTTGCAAATGATTTGCCGACAAGCACAACGATAGCAGGGTCAGGCAGTTGTTTAACGACTTTTAATCCACGCAATTCTGCGAATGTAACGTACGGTTCACCGGCAAGAGCAGCATCAATCGTGTTGTTAATGAGGGATTGTTCCATATTAGTCATTGTCATTTCTACTAAGTTTACGGAGTTTTCTTCTAGATGTTCTTCTGGTAATAAGAAGCCGCGTATAAGAATGTCAGATCCGGTTCCTTTCCCTAAAAACCCTATTTTCTTTCCCTTTAAATCAAAAGTTTGGGAGGTGGTTGGATTATCCTTCGTTAATAGACCAAATTTCCCATCCCCTACTTTTGCGATTACTTCAATATCTGCACCTCGTGAAGCCCAATTCACTGCGACAGGAATACCTGTATAAGCAAAATCTACCTTTCCTGAAGTTAACGCTTTGTTTAAATCAGGTCCGTTTCCAAAAGAGTAAAACTCCGCTTTTATACCTTGCTTTTGCATAAGATTTTGCTTTTCTGCAATAATAGCCGGTGCCATTGAGATAAGATTAATATAACCAATTCTGATTACCTCATTTTGTTTTGGAGCGACTGATTGCTTGGAACTGCACCCTGCTATCATAAAAACAAAGAGAATTACTATGGTGAGTAAACTGACGAAGGGTATCTTTATCTTTTTTAACACGTTAATCGAGCTCCTTTAATTCTTTTACTTGGTATGTAGTTCTCTTGTTTTGCACTTTAGTCTTTCCTCAATTCAAGCATAAGTTGTTTTTTAAATTCATTAAAACTTAAATCTACTCGATTATCAGGATGACGAGGGCGTCTCAAAGTAATATCGAGCATATTTTGTATCTTTCCCGTTTCCTTTTGCAGGATAAGGACTCGATCAGATAAATAAACAGCCTCATCAATGCTGTGTGTTACAAGAATTACTGTCATTCCGGTTTGTTCTTGGATTCTCATTAATTCGTCCTGCAATAACTCTCTGGTTTGAGCATCCAGTGCACTAAAAGGCTCGTCCATAAGTAAGATTTCCGGCTCGGTTACAATCGTTCGTGCAATGGCGACCCGTTGTTTCATACCGCCGGATAAATCTGAAACTTTCGCGTATTCATATCCCTGTAAACTAACTAGACGGATGACATCAGCACTGCGTTCTAACCTTTCTGTCTTATTCATTCCACGCAATTTTAAACCAAAAGCCACATTTTCAATGACATTCAACCAGGGGAATAAAGCGAGATCTTGAAAAACAACCCCTCGATCGGGTCCTGGTTTCTTAACAATGTTTTCATTAACGAGGATATTACCGGTCGAAGGAGTAATAAATCCGGCGATCCCATTGAGCAGGGTGCTTTTTCCACATCCGCTAGATCCAATGAGGCTTATAAATTCCCCCTTCTTGACATGAAAAGATATATGATTTAATACATTTTTATTTCCGTCATAAGAAACAGAGAGATCATTTATATTTAAAAGAATAGTTGGACCATTCACTTAGCACTACTCCCTGAATTCAGAGTGTCTTGAGGAATTCCCCTCATCTCTTCAACCCTAGTAATGAAAAAAAGTATAGTGAGGATTTACAAATATCATCTTAACCGATAATAATAATCATTGTCAAATGATCTTGTAATTTATAATGGACATATTATAACCGTTTTAGATAAGTTACCAAATGAGGTGGCGAGATACGATATTGATTCACTTTCATTTGTAAGTCTGCTGTTAGACTGAAAAGTAGACATGGTGAACCGAGAATGAGATAGAATAAAAATATCTAAATTCGAGGTGATCGACATGACGAAAAAGTACGACAAGGATTTCAAATTACAGACCGTCCAAATGATTCAAGAAGAAGGCAAGACGGTGGCGCAGGTAGCCCGTGAACTGGGGATAAGTGACAACACCTTATACAGATGGATAGCTGAATATATGCA
>NZ_JBMWAM010000015.1:0-105904 GCF_049725345.1 Paenibacillus praedii
TGGTGCCGTCGAGAGGACTTGAACCCCCAACCTACTGATTACAAGTCAGTTGCTCTACCAGTTGAGCTACAACGGCACGTCGTTTTTCGTGAGGCACAAGAGTTATTATTACATAAATTCAAAAAGAAATGCAAGTGTTTTTTTATTTTTTTAGGAAGGTGAAATTGCGTCTTTTAAGGGGAGAATAGTTGAATAATATGTATCAAAAAAAGCAGCCCCTATTCGAATAAAGGACTGCTTCCTGTATGTTGATCGAATTACGCTGTCTCGCTTTCAACCTGCAGCTCAGGCTCTTCAATAAGCATTTCGATTTTTCTTATACGGTTTTTACTTGCTTCGCGAATAATGAATTTAAATTGCCCGAATTGATGTTCCTTGCCCGGTTTTGGATCAGGAATCTGGCTGTATAGCCAGCCGCCTACCGTATCCACGTCCTCTTCCTCGAAGTCAATACCGGTTAAGTCACTAAGCTCTGATAGGGATACTTTACCGTCAAGCAGATAACAATTATCGGCTAGCTGTTCAATGTCTCTTCGTTCGTCGGCATCAAATTCATCGCGAATTTCACCAACAATTTCCTCTAAAATATCTTCAATCGTAAGGAGACCAGATGTTCCGCCGTATTCATCCACGAGAATCGCAATATGAACGCGTTCCTGCTGCATGCGCTTAAGCAGCAGTTTCACCGGAGTAACCTCCGACACACTGAGCACGGGATGAACCAGCTTCTTGAAATCAAAGTCTTTCTCGGAATCGTACTGCAGAAACAAGTGTTTCGTATTAATCATTCCGACAATGTTGTCCTTGCTCTCAAGCGCTACGGGGAAACGGGTGTATTGCTCCTTGCGAATAATTTCCATGTTTTCTTGTAAGGACTTGTTCGTGAACAGACAGATCATATCGGTGCGGGGCACCATAATTTCTTTGGCCAACAATTCGTCAAATGCAAAGATTCTGCTTACGAAGCCATATTCGGTATTATTGATTTTACCGCTTTGGAAGCTTTCATTCAAAATAATTTGAATCTCTTCCTCGGAATGCGCTTCCTCGTGTTCACTTGCAGGTCTCAATCCGAACAAGCGAACGAGCGCATTAGCTGAGCCGTTTAGTGTCCATATAAAAGGATACATGAGCGTATGAAAGAAAATGATCGGCTTTGCTGTAAGAAAGCTTAAATATTCAGCTTTCTGAATCGCCCAGGTTTTTGGAGCAAGTTCACCAACAACGACATGCAGAAAAGTAATGGAAACAAATGCGATTAAAAAGGATAAAATATGACTTGCGTCACTGTTTATATTTAAGCTTTCAAATAAGGGTAAAAGCAGTTTTTCAACCGTAGGCTCCCCCAGCCAGCCCAGCCCGAGAGCTGTGATTGTAATACCTAATTGGCAGGCTGACAAGTAGGCATCCAGATTACTCGTAACCCGTTGAACGGAAAGTGCGTTCTTCCGGCCCTCAAGCACTAACTGGTCAATTCGGCTGGAGCGCACTCTTACGATAGCGAACTCCGTTGCGACGAAAAAAGCAGTTAATAAAATAAGTAGAGCAACCATGAATAAATTGAATCCTATACTACCCATTTTCGCTTCTCACTACCCTTTTTTTATGAATTTTTGTATGCATATGTTCTACTATAACGAAAAAGAACCGAATATGACAAACGTCGTTTGCAACGGTATCAGGCCCTAAGGCACATTTATAGCGATTTTTAAAGCTGGAAAAGCGCAATAGCTTTCATTTTCTACTCTTTACAAGAGTCGATCTCCAGACTATGATGAGTTCATATGAACTTGAAATAACGGAAGTGCGAGGAGGAAGGGATATGGAGTCCTTTACGCTTACTCGAAAAGAGATGGCATACTTATTGCTTGCTTTGGACGGGAAACATGAACAAAAGCCGCTCCAAGTGCTGCAAGCTGCGTGGACCAAAACACATCAATCTGATTTGCAGCAGGGAAGCGGATTGCCAGCATTTTTATCTACAGTGCTTCCCCCAGTCATTGAGAAGCTGATCAAAGGCCATGATTTGAAAGGTTTTTCTTTGCATGAGATCGCTGCCCTTGGACAGCTTATTGAATATTCAAATCTGCAAATCACCTCGATGCAGAACTGGGTGAAGCGTGATTTCAAGCCTTATTTTGATTGTCCGAAGGCAGGTAAGAAATACTCGATTAACCAGACTGCATTGTTGTTTATTATTGATGATTTAAAGTCAAATCTTGATTTTGAATCCATCCGCAAGCTGTTTGAAATTGTTTTCAAGAAGCCGGAGGAGCAATCGGACGATTTAGTTGGACCTATTGAATTATATGTTTCCTATACAAGCATGTTTGAGGAGCTTGATGCGAATAATGACCAGCTGCTTGATATTTCCGGTCATCTGAAGGAAAATCCGCATCAGGATTTATTGACGGAGCATGTTATCCGATCATCCGCCAATCAGTTCGCAAGCAGATTGCCTAATTTGTCAGAGAAGCAGTGGGAAGCTGTACGTAATATTTTACTTGTTGCCGTCATTTCCATACAAACGTCCTATTTCCATTCGTTGGCTAGACGTTATTGCAATGCGACTTTGTTCCTAATTCCCGAATGATTTAGTGCTAAAGGGTTGTACATTCAGGCGGTTAAGCCCTATACTGGTTTATGTTGTAAAAAAATAGACATACTGAAAAGGGCAATCTTCTCGAAAGGGAAGGACGCAAAGTTATGGGCCTAAGGCGTAAGCGCTATGGCTGCCAGGCCGCCGGTAGGGATTGAACGCTTATTTAAAGCTGTCTGCCTCCTGTGGCTGGATAGCTTTTTTGCTTTATTTCGGGATCCAGAGGAGAGAGTGCAGCAGTGAAACTAAAGCTTTGGTACGAGAGATTGGTCCAGCAGGTCAAGAAAGCAAATGCAAAAAAAATTACGACCAAATTATTTATGATTACCGCAATCATCACAGTTTTCAATCTTGCCGCTGGCGCTTTAATTTATTTTCAGAATATGTCGGTAGCAAGCTCCGTTTCCAAGTCAGAGATACTGTCCATTGCGGAGCGTAATTATCAAAGCATTTCCAACCGATTGCTTAATACGATGCTGCTTTTGGTCGATGCCATTGAGAATAGCAATGAAGAGGCCGCGTCTATTATCGATCAGCTGGATACACTGCCAGCCGCAATGGACGAGCTGGAAAAGCAGCTTATTGAAATGGATCGGAATTATCCGACCACGGAGGACGGAAAACGATATGCGAATCAGGTCAATGTCATTAGGCTGGCATACGATGATTTAATGTCAACCAATATCGATATGACAAACTTATCCGAAGAGGAAAAATCGCTGCGTGTTAGTAAATTGACTGGAATGTATACGATCGTACTCAGCTATTCCAATCGAACGTTGACTGAAAGACTGAATGTAGACGCATTGATGACACAGGAGCAGCTGAATCGCAGCGTGTCGAGCGCGAATATAATCGTTTTGATCAACGTTATTTTGCTTGCTGTCTTGCCGGCCATTATGATTTTCAGTGTAACTCAGTCAATTAAAACAGGACTTTCAGGCATTTCAAAAAGAATTCGGGCCTATGGCAGCAATGATTTCACGAGTCAAGAGAAGCTTGCGCGCAAGGATGAATTTGGAGAGCTCGATCAGGCCTTGGCGGATATGGGCCAAAATCTTCGTGATACAATAAAATCAACGTTAACCGTGAGTGAGTCTGTGCTGCATGTATCTCGTAACATGGATGAGAAAATCAGCAGCAATCGCCAAGCCTCTGAAAATGTAAAGGAGCAGGTCGAGGATGGCAGACAGGTACTGCTTTCCCAATATGATGATGCTTCTTCGATTTCTGCCGTAACCGAGCAAATTTCGGCAAGCTCGCAAGAGATAGCCGCTTCCAGTGAATATATTAACAACGATATGCTTCAGATGAGGGAGTCGTCGCGGAACGGCTCGCAGCATATGGCCGGCGTTGTTCAAATGGTGAACGAGACTGTGGAGCAGTTTGCGAAGCTGACGGAAGTATTTGAAACGATGAATGACCGGTACAGCAATGTGTCGAAGTTTTTGAATGGCATCCAGGATTTAAATACGCAGACGAACCTGCTTTCGCTTAATGCATCTATTGAATCCGCTAGAGCGGGTGAGCATGGAAGAGGCTTTGCAGTTGTAGCCGAGGAGATTCGCAAGCTTTCCAGTCAAACGGACTTGATATCCAAGCAAATTACGAAGGAATTATCACTCATTCAGAACGATGTAGCAGCCAGCAGCCGTACGATCGGCAGCTTCGCTAATGTCATAAATTCGACTCGTCAGGCATCAGAAACGGCGAGTGAAACCTTCCAAACACTGGAATCGCAAAGCAGTGTGCTTTCTGATCAAGTGAGTGAAATATCGACTGCGATTAATGAAATTACTACAGGTATGACGCATATTGTGTCCGCTGTGGATAAGCTGCTGCACACATCAACAGATGTAAATGGCAAAATGGAGCATATGAGTGAGCTGTCCGTCAAACAGAACGGCATTTCGGATGAATTGCGCACGCTTGCCAAACAGCTTACACAATCATCTGGTGATCTTAAGGAGCGCGCGTCTGTTTTTAAGGTTTAAGACTCATGAAAAAGACACAAGCAGCAGGCACCATCCAACAATAAGGATGGTGCCTGCTGCTTGTGCATAAGTAATATAATAATGAAAGGCATGATTTTCTGACGGATGAGTTGACGGAAAGCAATTAGAAATGGTTCAATTTATTTGAAGATCCAATAGCTGAAACAGTAAGTGGTCATGAAGGAGCTTTCTTATGCTGTTCGTTCTTATTGCGTTATGGGCTATAGCGGCCATCATTTGGTTTTCGGATCGGCGCGCAGCTATTAATCGCTGGCTTGGCGCTGTTGCTTTTTGCGGAGGAGCGGGGGCGCTTGCGGCTGTGCTGGATCTGCAATGGCTTCCTGCAGCCGCCGCCGCAGGCTTGAACGAGGTTGCGCAGCAGCTGCTGTACCGCCTGCAAGGAGCGGCTTCGCTCTTATCGTATTATGGCTTGCCTTATTCATTTGTATTGTTTGCCATGGCTTATCGTCCGGTACGTCTGCCTTTACGGCTTCAGCAGTTTATGCCCTATCTGCTGCTTCTTCCAATCGCAGGCTGCCTATTGTTCACGCCATACTACACGGAGATGTACCCGATCTCGTTTAAAGTCGTTGTCTGGTGGGCGGTGCCGTATATTTTATACGGTACGGTGCAGGTGCTGCTGAGGCGGCAGCTGCATGTTTCGTTTACACGCACACATTGGATTGTATGCTCTGCGGTGCTGCCGCCTGTCATGTTCAGTATGATTATGAATTATGTGCTGCCAAGCTTCGGTATGCTTCGGATGTGGCGATATAATACTTGGATGGTTGGGCTTGGGGTTGCCGTATTTGTTGTCGGACTGTTTACCTATGGATTTATGGGCGTACGCGTGATGGTTGATCGGCGCAGATTTGATTCTACGCTGCGGGCAGTTACTTCAGGAACGGCAATTTTGAATCATGCGATTAAAAACGATGCAGGGAAAATGCGGCTGTTCTCGGAGAAGATGAAGACTTATGCCATAGAGACCGATCAGCAGGAGCTGCTGGAGGATGTGGAGACGGTGTTACAGGCTTCACGCCATATGCAGGAGATGCTCCAGCGGGTTCACCGGCGTACAGAAGATTTAGTGGTTCAAGTTGAGGCTGTTGATTTGGCAAAGCTTGTAGATGACACATTGAAGGGCTATTTGCCGATGCTTGCAGGCGTGAAGCTGCGCACCAACCTTAGTGGAGGCTGGATCTGTCAGATAGACCCCGCACAGATAAGTGAAGCGCTTGGCAATATAATTGCCAATGCCTTAGAAGCAATGAAAGGTAAAGGTGAGCTTTTTATTCAATTAACCGAATCCAAACGGGAGCTGATTATTGAGGTAACGGATACAGGGCAAGGGATGAGCAAGAAAGAGGCAACGAAGGTGCTGGAACCCTTCTATACGACAAAGAGCGCCAGTCACACGAACTTCGGTCTCGGTCTGCCATATGCCTATCATGTCATGCGCAAGCATAAGGGAATGCTGCAGCTTCGCAGCAAGGCTGGACTGGGAACCTCGGTTTTCATGGTTTTTCCAAAGCGCAGCGTGCTTGCTGAGAAGATGAATTGGACGTCGGCTGAGGAGAGTGATGCACTTGGATAAAATTAGGGTATGGATTGTTGAGGATGATCCGGATTGGCTTCGAGGTCTTATCTCCTATTTGAATAAAGAGCAGGATTTGGAGGTCGTATGGACTTCTGCTCGCCCAGAGGAGGTCAGACAAGCATTGCAGGAGGAGCGGTATTTGCAAACACCTGTCGATGTGGTACTCATGGACATCATGCTGGACGGTCGCCCCGAAGGGGTGCTGCTTGCGGAAGAGGCAGCTGCTGCTGCTGGCGCGCGAGTCATTATGCTGACTTCGATGGAGGAGAAGGACTTAATCTTCCGCTCCTTCCAGGCAGGTGCGATCGATTATCAAATCAAGTCGGATTTTGAGGGCTTGCCAGAGGTGATCAGATCTGCATTCCGAAGCCAATCTCCAATCAATGCGGCTGTAGCCGAACGGATGAGAGAGGAGTTCCGCAGGCTGAAGCAGCTCGAGCGTGAGTTCGAGGTCAAAAAGATGAATGATCTCATTACGCCTTCAGAGCTTCAGCTTCTTGAATTAGTTGATGAAGGCTATACGCAGCCGCAAATAGCAGATAAGCTGGTCGTTTCCATTCGAACGGTCAAAAATCATGTCAATCATATTTTGAAGAAGCTGAATATGCCTGGCTCTAGAGAAGCAGCCAACAAAGCGAAAGAGATGGGCTTATTTAACAATCGCAAAGACGATAATAGTACCATGTAACTATCGAACGTATAGCCCAGCAGAGCGGGTAATGCCTATAATGCGCATGATTCGCTTTTTTTGTTGAGCTAGGTTCTTCGAATGACTGGCTGTTTGCACTAAAAACATGTACAATAATAACCGATATATATGTTATCTTATAGTGGTGAACAATTTAATTCAATTATTGATGGCTTCCCAGCGAGGAGGAAAACATGAGTATTGACCCGCGAATTATAAAGACATTATTACAGCTTCAACTGACGCCCGGCTTGAATTCTAAATCAGCCTTGAACCCGTTGAACGCCGTGAATGGTACAGGTTCTGATTCATTATTCGATACGTTGTTATCCCAATATATGTCTGACAGTGCCGCGGACAGTCAAGCTTCCATGCCGGTCTTGCCTGCGGAGGCTTTGGCGCAGCTGTCATCCCTTAGCGGCGGTCTAATCAATATTGATTATTCCAATGCAGAAGCCGCGACTGCGAGTCCGAGTGAATATGATAGCATCATTGAGCAAGCGGCTTCGAGATATGGAATAGATGCCAGTCTTGTCCGAGCAGTCATTAAGACAGAATCAGGCTTCCGCGCTGATGCGGTATCCGGCTCAGGAGCAAAGGGATTAATGCAGCTGATGGACGGAACGGCTAGAGGACTTGGCGTAACGGATTCTTTCGACCCCGTTCAAAATATTAACGGCGGAACCCAATATTTAGCTTCGCTTCTCCGTAAATACAACGGCGAGGAGCAGGTCGCGCTGGCAGCCTATAATGCTGGCCCTGGAAGAGTAGACCGGACAGGTATCAAGACGAATGAACAGCTAATTGCAAATCTTGAAGCGCTGCCCGAGGAAACGCAGCGTTATGTTGCTAAAGTTCTGCAAGCACGATAGGATAGCGGCAATAAGATCACGATTGAGCTCTCTGCAGGACAAGCGGAGACAGTCGTTGATCTTTTTCTTTTTTGGAAGGAGAATGAGAACAAATGCTTTACTTTGATCATAGCGCTTCCACGCCGCCTTACGCAGAGGTGGCCCAAACGATGATGGAAGTGATGAAGTCGCAATATGCGAACCCATCATCGCTTCATCGGGCAGGCGCAGATGCCGACATGCTTATCGAGCGGTCAAGAACGTTAGTCGCCGAGCAGCTCCGTACCCACAAGGGGAACTGGTTATTTACGGGCGGCGGGACGGAGTCGAATAATTTAGCTATAAAAGGAATTGCCAAGCAATACCGGAGCAGAGGCAATCATCTGATTACAACGCAAATCGAGCATGCATCCGTATTTGAGTCGTTCGGACAGCTGGAGCAGGAAGGCTTCAGCGTCACGTATTTGCCGGTTGATGCAGCTGGTCATGTGCGAGTCGAAGATGTTAGGCAGGCTATGACTGAAGGGACGATATTGGTTAGTGTTATGCATGTGAACAATGAGATTGGCTCTATACAGCCAATTGAGGAGATTGGAGCTTTGCTGAAGACGTATCCGAAGGCCCTTTTTCATGTTGATGCGGTTCAGAGTGTCGGCAAGCTGCCCATTGCAATTGAGGAATGGGGCATAGATCTGCTGAGCGCCTCCGCCCATAAGCTCCGCGGACCCAAAGGAGTCGGGTACTTGTATGTGCGAGAGGGGATTACGCTCTATCCGATGCTTACAGGCGGATCACAGGAGCAGGGCTTTCGCGCAGGGACTCAGAATGTTCCCGGCATTGTCGCTTCGGCCAAAGCGCTTCGAATATCCCTTGCGGATATGAAGGAGCGGCACCAGCGGTTGTCTAAGCTGAAGAAGGAGCTTATTACAATTATTAATGGCATTCCTCAGCTCAGGCTGAATGGAGGAGAGCCCTCCGCAGCACATATCGTTCATTTCTCGTATCCGGGCATGAAGCCGGAGGTTATCATTCATATGCTGGAACAGCATGGTATAATGGCATCAACGAAATCGGCTTGTTCGTCAAGGGACAATAAACCTAGCCGGGTTTTACTGGCCACTGGCGCTAGCGTGGAGCAAGCGACTGGCGGCGTGCGCATCAGCTTCGGCGATGAGCATCAGGCGCGGGACATCCAGGAGCTTGGCACCGCGCTGCGCAGCATTGTCGAACATTTGCAGCCGCTTGAGAGGAGATTGACATAATATTGTTTTATGATCAGATTGTACTTCGTTATGGTGATTTAACTGTCAAAGGACGCAATCGGAATAAATTCGAGAAGCGAATGCTCCAGCAGGTGAAGCAGGCATTATCCAGCTTTGAGAATATAACTTATTTCAAATCTTACGGACGCTTGAATGTTCTTCTGAACGATCATCCTTACGAGCCCGTCGCAAATCGGTTAAAGGATTTGTTCGGTATCACATCACTCAGCCCTGTCGTGAGCGTAACCCCTGATTTGGACAACATTCGAGCGGCAGCGCTTGCGCTTATGAAGGAGCTGCCCGATAAGCCTGCTACCTTCAAGGTCAATGTCAAGCGTGTGTGGAAGAAATTCCCTTTCACCTCGCACGAAATGAACCATTTGGTCGGCAGTCATGTGCTGCGTGAGCTGCCGAACCTTAAGGTTGATGTAAGAAAGCCGGAGATTGAGCTTCGCGTCGATATTCAGGAGGAAGCGGTATATCTCTTCCACGAGGTCATTCCTGCTGCCGGCGGTTTTCCTTATGCGACAAACGGCAAAGCGATGCTTCTTCTCTCAGGGGGGATCGACAGCCCTGTAGCAGGCTGGATGGCTCTGCGCAAAGGATTGGAGCTGGAGGCAGTACATTTCCACAGCTACCCGTTCACAAGTGACAAGGCAAAGGAAAAAGTGATCGAGCTTGCCAAACGATTATCCTATTATTGTGGAGAGCCGCTTAAGCTGCATCTTGTTCCTTTTACGGAAATACAGACCACGCTTGCGCAAGCAAATAATGATAATCTTATCATTACGCTTATGCGCAGGGCCATGCTCCGGATTACAGAGCAGCTTGCCGAGCGGAATGGGGCATATGGCATCGTAACCGGCGAGAGCCTCGGTCAGGTAGCCAGCCAGACGCTGCCCAGCATGAATGTGATCGGCCGAGCTGCCGAGCTGCCGCAGCTGAAGCCGCTTATTATGATGGACAAGCAGGAAATCATTGATGTCGCTGTACGAATCGGAACATTCGAGACATCGATTTTGCCTTATGAGGATTGCTGCACCTTGTTTTTGCCGAAATCGCCAAGCACGAATCCTAATCTCAGAATTGTTGAGAAGGTGGAGAGCAAGATTGGCAATTATGCCGGACTGCTGACTGCTGCGGTAGAGGGTACAGAGGAGCTTTTGCTGACGCCTGACAGCCAAACGGCGACGCAGGCGGCAGGCGAGGACAGCTGGTTTTAGTGATAGGAATGAGAAAAAGCAGAGATCCCGCTAACGGGCTCTGCTTTTTTGCTGTTCTGTCCCGTTTTTATGCTTATTCGTAAAATAGCCTACGGCTACGGTCACGATTACGACACCGATAATAAACGACCAATGAAAAACGGGATTGTCCTCCAGATACCCGTTAAACGATTTTTCATGTGTGATCATTTTTGCGGCTGTATAAGCAAGAACGGCAGATCCGATGTAAATGATCCATTCGTAACGATTGATTAGCTTAATGAAAAGCGTACTGCCCCATACGACGACAGGGACGCTTATGATAAGCCCAAGAACAACGAGCAAAGTATTGCCGTGAGCCGCGCCCGCTACTGCAATGACGTTATCTATGCCCATTGCTGCATCGGCGATGATAATCGTTCTAATGGATTGCCATAGCGTGTTTCCAGCCGTAATGCCGTCATGATTTTTTTCCTGAACGACTAATTTGTAGGCGATCCAGATGAGAAGCAGCCCCCCAATCAAATTAAGCCACGGAACATTTAACAGCTGAACGACGAGCAGCGTGGCAATCACGCGTATGCCGACAGCGCCTACCGTTCCCCATATGACGGCTTGCCTTTGCTGCTCCTTGGGCAAATTGCGCGCAGCTAGTCCGATAACAATCGCGTTATCACCAGCCAAAATGAGATCGATAAATACGATCGTTAGCAGCGCGGTGAAAAACTCGACTGAGAAAAAATCCAAAGGTCGTTTCCTCCTTTCCTGTCAAATGCTTCAATAGATCTTTACATAGATATGTCTTCGACGTCAGATGGATTCAGCGTTTTGCGGACATATTTCCCACAGCTTGTTCATACAGCTGATTAGAGGGGGGATGCACGTTGGACAGCATATTTATTTTTATCCAAATTGTTTTAATTAATGTATTGCTTAGCGGAGATAATGCGATCGTTATCGCCATGGCAAGCAGCCAGCTTCCGCCAGAACAGCGCAAACGGGCGATATGGTGGGGAGCGCTTGCAGCTGTTGGATTGCGGTGCATACTCACGGTTGTCGCGATTTCATTGCTGGAGATTCCTTATTTGCAGGCTGCAGGCGCATTGTTATTATTCTATATCGCAGTCAAGCTGTTGACGGAGGCTGGAGAGCAGCCGGGCGCACATCATGTGAAGAAGGCAAAAACGATCGGTCAAGCTATATGGACGATTGTGGTTGCGGATTTTGTCATGAGCCTTGATAATGTGCTTGCCATCGCAGCAGTAGCAAACGGAGACATGGCGCTCATCTTGCTTGGTATAGCGCTGAGTATTCCGATGATAATTTGGGGCAGTCAGCTGCTTGGAAGCTTGCTGCAGCGGTTGCCGGCCCTTTCTTATATCGGTGCAGCGCTGCTTGCGTATGCAGCAGGAGAAATGCTTATGCATGATCCGGGTTTCAATCAGCTGCTGTTTCAAGGGTCAAAGACGCTGGCTGAAGCCATACCCCTGTTATGTGTACCGCTTGTTATCGTGATTGCGATTTTAAGAAAAAAGGCGGTTTAGAAAGGCTTTAGACACAGACCGTTCACGTCAAAAATGGCGGAACGGTTTTTTTTTGCGAAGTCTTGAGCTTCATACTGGTATTTTTGGTTCACTTCCATTAAACTAGTATAGATAAAAACTGTCGTCTTTCGTCAAAATATAAGTTTGATATATGATTTGCGAAGGATGTTGTAAGGAGCGGAACGCGAATGCCTAATAACAAATATTCCGCTGGAATTATTTTGCTGTTAGCCGGAATCGTTATATTGTTGGGCAAGTTAGGTGTATTCAGCTTTCTGGGAGCGATCTTCTGGCCGCTGCTTGTTTTGATTCCTGGATTGCTGCTGCACGTGCTTTATTTCGGCAGGCTCGTTCCAGCATTCGTGCTCATCCCTGGCGGGATGCTTATCGTTTATGCCCTGCTATTTATCGTTTGCAACCTTTTTGGATGGGATAGCTTGAAATATTTGTGGCCGCTGTTTATATTCGGAGTAGCAGCAGGTCTTTACGAATATTATTTGTTCGGTTCATCCAGACCGCGTGTTGTGCTCACGGCTTCGATTGCACTTGCTGCCGCATCGGCCGTGTTCGTTGTTCTTGTTTTATTATGGAGTTGGGGGATCTATGCGATTGCTGTTGCGTTAATTGCAGCAGGTGTTTGGATGATGCTAAGCAAACGCAGACGTTGGTAAAAGGTTTAAATAAAAAACAATTGGAGTGGATTATTAGTTATGCAAGCAAGAGAGAATTTACGGAATATCGCCATTATTGCCCACGTTGACCATGGTAAAACGACATTGGTTGACAAACTGCTTCAACAATCAGGTACGTTCCGCGACCATGAAGCAGTACAGGAACGCGCAATGGACTCTAATGATCTTGAGCGTGAACGCGGTATTACGATTTTGGCTAAGAACACAGCCATCAACTACAAAGACTACTTGATTAACATTGTGGATACGCCTGGACATGCTGACTTCGGCGGCGAGGTTGAGCGTATTATGAAAATGGTTGACGGCGTTCTATTGGTCGTTGATGCATTCGAGGGCTGTATGCCGCAAACGAAATTCGTTTTGCGCAAAGCGCTTGAATCAAATCAGACACCAATTGTTGTCGTGAACAAGATTGACCGTCCAAACGCTAGGCCCCAAGAAGTTGTGGATGAGGTTCTTGATCTATTCATCGAGCTGGGCGCAAATGACGAGCAGCTTGAGTTCCCAGTTGTTTATGCGTCTGCGCTACAGGGTACATCCAGTCTAGATCCTGAGAAACAGGACGAAAACATGGAAGCTCTATATGAAACCATCGTCAGCAATATCCCGTCGCCAACCGAGGATTTGGAACAGCCATTGCAATTCCTTGTTACATTGCTTGATTACAACGAGTACCTTGGCCGTATTGCAATCGGACGCGTTAACCGCGGTATCATTAAGCAAGGTCAAACCGTTGCGGTTATGACTCGTGAGGGTGCAAACAAACAAGCAAGAATCGAAAAGCTATTTGGTTTTGTAGGATTGAAGCGCGTTGAGATTGCTGAAGCAGGCGCAGGCGATATCGTAGCGATTGCAGGTATCCGTGAAATTAACATCGGAGAGACAATTGCTGATCCGCAGAATCCGGAAGCTTTGCCGGTTCTAAAAATCGACGAGCCTACACTTCAGATGACTTTCCTAGTGAACAACAGCCCGTTCGCAGGCCGTGAAGGCAAGTGGGTTACATCCCGCAAGCTTCGTGAGCGTCTCTTCAAAGAGCTTGAGACGGACGTTGCGCTGCGCGTAGAAGAAACAGAAAGCCCGGATGCGTTTATCGTTTCTGGCCGTGGTGAGCTTCACCTTGGTATTCTAATCGAGAATATGCGTCGTGAAGGCTTTGAGCTGCAAGTATCTAAGCCTGAAGTCATCATTAAGGAAATCGACGGGAAGAAGCAAGAGCCTTATGAGCGTTTATTAATCGATACGCCAGAGGAAAGCATGGGCGCCGTTATGGAGAGTCTTGGAACACGAAAAGCCGAAATGATCAACATGATCAATAACGGCAACGGACAAGTTCGTTTGGAATTCAGAATTCCTGCACGTGGTTTGATTGGGTACCGTACACAATTCTTGACGCTGACACGCGGCTACGGCATTATGAACAATGCATTTGACAGCTACGGTCCGCTTGCCGGCGCAGGCGTTGGCGGCCGTCATCAAGGCGTTCTTGTAGCAAGCGAGAACGGAACCTCCACTTTCTACGGCATGATGGGTGTAGAGGATCGCGGTATTCAGTTCTTGGAGCCTGGTACCGAAATTTATGAAGGCATGATCGTTGGCGAGCATACTCGCGAGAACGACATCATCGTCAACATTTGTAAAGTAAAACAGCTGAACAACATTCGTTCCGCGGGTAAGGACGATACCGTTACGCTGAAAAGCCCTCGTCTATTCTCGCTTGAGCAAGCGCTTGAGTACTTGAACGATGATGAGTATTGTGAAATAACACCAAAGTCGATTCGTCTTCGCAAAAAGATTTTGAATAAGAGTGAACGTGAACGTGCTGAGAAGCACCGCAAAACAGCTCAACAATCCGGCGTATAAGCGAATGAACTCAACAAGCGTAAGGTTTTGCACCCGCAAAGCCTTACGTTTTGTTTAAAGAGGAGGTAGTTTACATGCAAGCGTGGCTAAGTGACCATAAGCTCGTCTCTTATTTGCTCATTCTGGGCTTTACGATCTATATATTCAACAAAGTATTTCGTCCCCAGCAGAAGCTTCCGCTGTTCAAAGAAATACTTGTCCACCTATTGATCGCGTTCGGATCTTTTATTCTCATGATCCTGCAGGTTGACAAGCTGCCAATTATACAATGTATGGGTGTAGCTGTCATTATGATGATGATGCTCCGGGGACGTCAATTGTACGATAAATGGAAAAGTAAAAGGGATGTGGATCCCTCTGCGCAAAATGCGGAATCCGGCAAATGAAGTTCGAGGACGCACTCTTTAATTGGCTGCAAATTCGGCTCGTCGCGAATGCCCGGCCAGATGATCAAGCGGCACAGGAAACTGTCGAGTTTTTTGTCTTAATTTTGAAGGAGGATCACGGTCTGACGAGCTTTGATGTGACAAGGTCTGACGACACGATGATTCATGTAAAGTACGAAAAGGATGGACGATCCAAGTTGCAGCTTTACCCTAGGGAAGCTGCTGAGCAGCTGCTGACGGACATCGAAGCGAATCCAAAATACAACTGAGCTTGTAGGTGAAAGCGATGAGTCAAGGTTCGACAACATTACCTCCAAGATCGGGTGCTCGCAAGCCGGCCAAACCGAAGAATCAGAAGCCGCGCAAGAAGCGTTCGGTTTTAAAAACTCTTTTTGTGCTATTCTTTGGTTTTCTGCTTCTTGTAGCAGGTGGTCTTGCCTATTTGGTGTTTAAAACAGACGGTGCAATTGACCAAATTGGGGTAGATAACAATACGGTAGTCATACCTGCCGGGGAATCGGTTAAAGAGAAGC
Organism: Paenibacillus praedii; assembly: GCF_049725345.1. Taxonomy (NCBI): domain Bacteria; kingdom Bacillati; phylum Bacillota; class Bacilli; order Caryophanales; family Paenibacillaceae; genus Paenibacillus; species Paenibacillus praedii. The sequence continues at coordinate 15,215 of NZ_JBMWAM010000015.1, forward strand.
CGGTCGCTATCCTTCTGATGGGTCTGGATTCGAGAGCTCGGGGCGGCAGCTTAAATACGGATGTTATGATGGTAGCAACTTTTAATCCGAATACCAAAAAAGCAACCGTAGTTTCGATTCCGCGCGACTCGAAAATAGATGTCGAGGGCTATAGAGAGCGGAAGGCCAACGCTTTTTATGCGGATTTCTACAGTGTCGGTTTAAGAGATGGGCTGGATAAGGATGCAGCCTATGCCAATGCGAAGCAGGAAGTAAGCAAGGTAATGAGCAAGCTGTTCGGTATCGACGTGCAATATGCGGCTGTTATCAACTTCCAGGGCTTTGCCGATGTTGTGGATGCTCTTGGCGGCGTAAAGGTAAACGTTGATAAGAGAATGAAATACAGGGATACTGCTGACGGCACGAATATTGATTTGCAGCCTGGCGAACAAGTGCTAAGCGGCGACCAGGCACTTGATTTTGTCCGTTATCGCAAGTCAAACGATGGGACAAATATGTCCAGTGACTTCGAGCGTAATGAGCGGCAAAGCCGAGTGATCGGCGCGCTTACGGACAAAATGAAATCACTTGGCGGGGCTGCAAGGATCGGCTCCGTAATTGAGGCTGTCGGCAACAATTTAACGATGACGATGCCTTCGAGTGAAATTAAAAGCATGATGACGACCTATTTCGGGATTAGCGGCAGCGACATCACGTTTATTCCGCTTGAAGGGAATTGGCATAGTCCTTATGTCTATTTGAATGAGGCGAAGCTTGAGGAAGCCAGGGCAGCACTGAAGTCAAAAATGGCTGAATAACCATAGACGATCTATAATAAACTAGATATAATAATGGTACAGAGGCCATTTTTGAATTCTGTTTAGAAGGAGGTCATGTGAATGACCGAATCCGCAGACTTAAGAACGATTGAAAAATTTTATTTGCGAGCGGCGGAATGTCTAGCTGTACAAGTTCCCGTTGTCATTTTTAAAGCCTAGTGACTGTTCACTAGGCTTTTTGCGTCTTTTGGGAGCTTTTACGAAATAGTAATGAAACAGGCTTGTGGTTCAAGCCAAAGCAATCATTTGCTTCTGTTCATTTGGGAAGATTTCTGATGCGCAGGCTCCCTAGGCATAACATCCCGAGGAAGCTGTGGAACTACCCGACCTATAATGTCGGCCATTTCCTCAGCGAATCCAGCTATTGGTCTTCCGCGCCGGATGTCGGCACCCATTTCATTAAGTCTCTGTGACAGATCCATATCAGCAGTCACAAGAGCATCGACGCCATAAGGATCGTTGTGGAATGCTTCCGCAACAGAATATTTAATCGTCCCTACGCGGGAGCGATCCAAATTGGCGTCAACGTCTATTCCTACGACTGCGGTATTTCCGAACACAACACAGTGCGCATTCTTTACGCCATGAATTCCTTTAGCCAACTGCTCCAGATGTGCAGCCACCTGTGCTGAATTTTTAATTTCTTTTTTTCTTGGTTCTGTCTGCTGAACCCGAACTTTGCCATTATTTTGTGGAGAGGGTGATGTTTCATTACGTGCGACGGTGCTGCAGCCTGTCGCTACTATTGCAACAATTATCGCTGAAGTAAGCCATTTAAGCATGTTTTTCCACCTCTTTTTTTGTTGAATATGCTAGCTGTTATCCAGCCATAGTTTGTCCGCAGCTTAGCAAGGCTATGTATGCCTTAGTTTAAATATCCAACGCCGGGAGGGGTTTTTATGAAGAAAATATACGTGCTAGATACTAATGTGCTGCTTCATGATCCGCAAGCCATTTTTGCTTTCGACGATAATGAGGTCATCATTCCCGCGATTGTGTTGGAGGAAATTGATTCTAAAAAGAGACTGGCTGATGAATTAGGACGCAATGCACGTTCGATCTCGCGGCTGCTTGACAAGATGAGAGAGAAAGGGCATCTGCACGAAGGAATTGAGCTCCCAAGCGGTGGCCTGCTTAAGGTGGAATTGAATCATCGAAGCTTCAAGCGCGTACAAGAAATGTTTGGAGATATGTCAAATGATAATCGTATTTTGGCGGTAGCTCTAAATTATCATATCGAGCAAGAAAATGAGGAACAGAAGCGAAGGGTTGTACTCATAAGCAAAGATGTGCTGGTAAGAATTAAGGCTGACGTGCTTGGCCTTCAAGCGCAGGATTATTTGTCTGATCGCGTAGTGGTCTCCTCTGACTTCTATGCCGGTTATATGACGCTGTTTGTTCATCCCTCCGTCATCGATGAGTTTTACACGTACCGGTTTCTGACGGTTAACAGTATGCATCTTTCTATCCGATTAAATGCCAATGAATTTGTCATTCTGCGTGATGAAATGGGTACCTCGAAGTCAGCCTTGCTGAAGGTTAGCCAGGATGGTGCTAGGCTTGAGCCGCTATTTCTGAGCAATGAACCAGTATGGGGAATTACAGCACGGAGCGCGCAGCAGCGTATGGCGCTTGAGCTGCTGCTTAACGACGATATTCCGCTCGTAACGCTTACAGGGAAGGCCGGAACGGGGAAGACGCTGCTTGCGCTTGCTGCAGGACTTCTGAAGACCGAGGATGAGCATAAGTATAAGAAGTTGCTGATCGCAAGACCTGTTGTGCCTATGGGGAAGGACATCGGTTATTTGCCAGGTGAGAAGGAAGAGAAGCTCCGGCCCTGGATGCAGCCCATCTACGATAATTTGGAGTATTTATTTGATACGAAGAAAGCTGGAGATATCGATAAAATATTGATGGGCATGGGCAGCATTCAGGTAGAGGCACTGACGTATATTCGCGGCAGATCGATTCCAGGACAGTTCATTATTATAGATGAAGCGCAGAACTTAACAAAGCATGAGGTGAAAACGATCGTATCCCGTGTAGGAGAAGGCAGTAAAATTGTGCTGATGGGGGATCCTGAACAAATTGATCATCCGTATCTTGATTCGATCAGCAATGGCCTAACGCATGCTGTTGAAAGGTTTAAGGGCGAGGCAATCAGTGGTCATATGACGCTTGAGAAAGGTGAGCGTTCGAAGCTCGCGCAGCTCGCTGCGGATTTGCTGTAATCGTTGCGAAATCTCCCTCTTGTCCGAGGGGGATTTATTTTGTTTTATTTTGTATAGCAGGTTCACTTGGACAAGAAAGGAAATTATTGCTATCCTATCCCTATAGATTCAAGGGTGAAAGGAAGAGTGATGTGACCTCCAAAAAATATGTACCGTTTATTATTGGCGTGTTACTGCTTACAGCATTGCTGTTGATTCCATTCTCGAAGCATACAAACCCGACAAATCATAGACAACCCGATGACAATACGACAATTCAGCCCGCACAAGGAGAGCTTATCATCGATCAGCTGTCAGAAATTCATGTAAACGTTTCCTTGCCCGCGGCTGAATTTGAGTTGCTGACGGAGCGCAATCGTCATTTTATGATGAAGTATCCGCATATCGATGTTCAGCTTACGAATGAGCCCTCAACAGATAAGGCATACGCGGAATGGACGCTGCAGAGCCGTCAAGGCGAAGCCGCAGATGTTATGCTGCTTGACAATGACTGGGTTAAGCCATTCGCCGTCAGTGGCTTTCTTCAGGCCGTTGACAGCATTATGACGGGTGATGTGTTAAGCGATCAAATGATTGGCCTTTTGGAGCTTTTAAAATGGAACGGTTATATATGGGGGGTACCCAAGGATGTGAACCCTTATGTCGTTGCATGGAGCAGCAATCTGCTTGAGCAGTCGGGGTTTCAGACAGCGCCTGCGGAATGGACCGCATATCAAGCGGTTGCCAATCAAGCTATCGCAAGCAATCCTCAGGTCACTATTGTTCAGTTAAGCGAAGACAATTTGAAGCAGCAGCTGGTTTGGCTTGCGACGTTCCAAACGGAGCAGACCAGCTTGATTAATTTGAAGGCTTATAACAATTTGCAGATGGATCAGCTCCAATGGCTGCGGACGATGGAACAGCATGTTGGCCGGCAGAAGCTGGAGGATGTTCAGGCTATAGCGGAATCTATTCTAGAGAACAGACTGCTTGCGGCTGTTATACCATGGGCCGTATATGAGAATTTAAGTGAATCGATTAGAAGCGAGCTCATTGTAGATCGCAATCGGACCTTCTACCCTTGGTTGAATGGCCGAAGCTACGTTATATCCTCTGGTACTGAGGCGGAGGAGGAGGCGATGCTGTGGATCCAGGAGGTAACAGATATCTACGAGCAGCAGAAAAACTATGATCTGTTTAACCTCTTGCCGGTACGTGCTTCGTTATATGCGTTGAATCGCGATATTCAGATTGTGCAGGCTCGGATGCCGCCGGCATGGTGGGAGAGACTGCTTAACGTAAAGCAGCCACCCGAGCAGCTGCCGCTTCCAGATCCGCTATGGCCAGAAAAATGGAAATTAAAAAAAGAAGAGACTGCGCTGATTTACAGCGATTAGTCTCTTCTTACTTTAGAGCTTAAGACTTAACTTAATCGTCAACTCGCCGTCCTTCATCTGTACGTCATTTGCTTTGAGGAAGGAGACAATCAGATCGGGGTAAAACCCGAGATCAAATTCCTGCTCTAATGCTTTACCGGTTGTATCAGGCAGCTTGAATCCGTTAAATAAGAGCTCATCCACATGAAATAGTATTGCATTTTTTGGCTCACTCTCAATCGTGTAACGACCGGCAATGCGGATTTCCATATTGCCGCGCTGTCCCTGCGCAATAACCTGATCATTCATAAAATGAAATGAGAAGTGATTGAAAATATCATTTTGCTCACGCAGAAATGCGTTAATCTCATCCTCTGGCACCTTTATCGTATAATTAAAGCCTTTGATTTCCAGAAGCTCTTTATTGTCCTGTACCCAGTCTGGAAGTTTCCGCATAGCTCTTGACAGCTCCCGGAAGTAAGTTTTGACCTCATTTATACCGGCGGTTTCCCAGAATGCTGTCAGCTCCTGAATTAATAGGCGAAGCCTGTCGGCATCTGATCTCCCTGCAAGCTGATCATCCAGCTGCCGTTCCAGAGCTAACACCCGCCCGCGCTGCGTTTGCAGCTGCTTCTCAACGGCCGCAAGCTCGACTTGTCTTGTCGTGAGCTGCTCGTAGCCAGCCTTAATTTTTCTATATTGCTCCACATAAGTATTCAAGGTATGCTTGTCGTGAGTTAGAATGATCTGGACGTAATCCAGCATTTGAAATAATTCCGGCAACGAATCGAAGGATAACAGCGCACTAAACAAATAGTCCCGATCTCCCATATAATAAGCGCGCAGCGTATTGCCGGCTTCATCCTGTTTGTCCGATATTTGCTCCTGCTGAAGCGTTAATTCACGCTCAGTTTCTGTCATCTGAAGGGTAAGCTGCTCCTTTTGCTCCTGGATGCGGCCGATTTCTTTATCGATTTCCACAACGGACAGACTTTTTTCAAGCAGTGAATGCAAATCCTCTTCGTTTGTTGACGCAGGCTCCGCCGAAACAGGAAGCCGAAGCACGAGCAGCGCAAGCAATAGCATGGCAGCTGCAGCAAGGGTGAGACGATTTTTTTTGACGGGTTCGTTCAACGGCATCCTCCCTCCTCAGCTATCATCTTATGCGTCAATCTTATCTATTATATCTCACTATTGGAAAAGGATGAAGGATACGATGAAGGAAAGCTCGCTTCCGGCCAAGATATCGAAGCAAATCGCTGAAGCTCCTACACTAGGCTGGTATAAAGCTGATGACGGTGTAAAGCATGCGGTCAAGTGTATTTCATTTCAACAGTATATGAATGCTTGTTTGTATGACGAGAAGGATGGCTATTACCGCTCAGGCCCAGTTCGTATTGGCAAGGAAGGGGATTTCTACACAAGCTCCGGTGTGGGACGAGTTCTGGCGGAGATACTTGCAAGGTACATCCATTCCTGCGGCTTGATGACGGATAAGCCGCTGCAGCTTATCGAGTGGGGGGCTGGAACGGGCAGGCTGTCCGCTCAAATCGCTGCTGCAGGAAAAGAGCTAAGCCCTGATTGGGAGGAGCGATTCCCATCTGTACAAATCGAGGATCATCCTTTACATGCTGATGCTGCCCGTGGAGCGTTAAGCATGGCAGCAGGCATAGAGGAGCGGCACTTCAAAATCATAACATCAGAGCAGGCTTGGGAGAAGGGTGTGCACAGACAGCCGGGGATTGTGCTTGCAAATGAGCTGCTGGACGCATTCCCTGTCCATCGCGTTCAACAGGTTGAGGGGGAATTAGTCGAGCTAGGCGTAGCTGGAAATGCGGAGCTGGGATTTTATGAGGTGTATATGCCGCTCTCGGACCATCGGTTTAACGAATGGCTCGAGCGTGACGGCATTCAATTGAAGGATGGCCAGCGGACGGAAATCCATGCGGCCGCAGCTGATTTTCTGAAGCGGTTAGGCGCTGAAATGACCTGTGGCCGCCTCATTCTAATCGATTACGGCCATGAAGCGGCGGAGTATGCGGCGGAGCATCGTATGAATGGAACACTCATGTGTTACTGGCGGCATCAAGCAAGTGATACGCCCTTCGAGCGCATAGGCGAGCAGGATATCACCTCTCATGTTCCCTTTACGTTTGTCCGTCATGCAGCGGAGGAGGCCGGCTGGGAGCTAGTCAGCTACACGACCCAAAAGCAGTTTTTGATGGATAATGGCGTATTCGATCTGCTACAAAACGATAGCGGCAAAGATCCTTTCAGCGAGACAGCAAAAATGAACCGGGCCGTTCGGCAGCTTTTGCTGAGTGACCAAATGAGCGAGTCCTTTAAAGTAATGATTTTGGATATAAAAGCGCAACACTAAAAACGGTGCCGGCTCTGCTTGAGCCGACACCGTTTTTTTTTACTTTGCTTTTCGTGAAGTAAGCCTAGAATGGCAAGTCCATCTTGAAGACAGACCAATACGTGAATCCCACGAATGAAATGACCAAATATCCCCAGAACATAGTGATGTAGGTTCTCTCCGAGAAATTCAAGTAGCCTAGAAATACGAAAGCTACAGCCTGCGCGAAAAACAAGAGCGCAAATTCCGTCATATGGCCTGCGAAAGCCATAAGTCCGATTACGAGGCACCAAAAGCCAAGTACCCGATACATGCGTGCCATGATAGTATCCCCCTCTCGCTGCGACCCGATTTTCTAATGATCATTATAACGTTTGGTGAAATAAGTGTAAACCTGAAAGCGTGACGAAATCGCAAACTTTTTTTTCGCGTATGTCAATCCTGCATATAGTTTGCTCACATATAAGACTTAACATGTATGAGTACGTGAAAAATTGGTTATACAATTTAGTATCCAATAGATTCTATGAATTCTACCAAGGGCATAGAGATAAAGTAAGCGCCTTTACGTTAGGAGGTTTTCGTTGCATGACAGCAGTTAGACAGGATGCGTGGAGTCCGGACGATGATCTAATTCTCGCCGAGGTTACACTACGCCATATTCGAGAAGGAAGTACGCAGCTGGCCGCTTTTGAAGAAGTTGGCGAACGAATCGGACGCACGTCTGCAGCATGCGGCTTTCGTTGGAACAGCTGCGTCCGCAAGCGTTACGAGGATGCAATTCAAATCGCCAAACAGCAGCGACAGAAGCGTAATTATTTAAAAAAGCAAACGATTGTTGCAACGCCTCACGTTTCATCCATTGCCGTATTTGAGCAGGATGAGCGTGGTTTCAAGCCGGATTCAGCTTCTCTTGAGGAAGGATTGTCAATTGAAGCCGTCATTCGTTTTCTGCGCGGGTGGAAGTCGACCTATCAGGATCTAACTCGGCAAATTAAATTGTTTGAGAAAGAGCTGAAGGACAAAGAGGAAGAGTTATATCGATTGCGTGACCAGAATGAGAGACTGTCCAAGGAAGTGAACAATGTTCAAACCGACTATCGGGCAGTCAATGATGATTACAAAACGCTCATTCAAATTATGGATCGGGCCAGAAGATTGACGGTTTTAACGAATGAGGATGAAGCGAAGCCCAGATTTAAAATGGATGCAAACGGCAATTTAGAACGTATTGAATAAGTTATAGCGATAACAAAAAGAGAGGCTCGCCAAGCAGTTGGCGGGCCTCTCTTCGACTTGCATTATTTTTAGCAGATTTGATACGATGTTGGCTATAAGAGCCGCGGTATATTTTGGAAGGGGTATGACATGCAAATCGATGTGGTAGGCGGAGGATCTCTCGGCTTGTTGTTTGGCGGCAGGCTGGCTGAGGCGGGTGCCGATGTGACGATATGGACGCGGAGCAGGGAGCAGGCCGAGCTGCTTCGCTTGCAAGGGATAAGGCTGCTGCATCTGGATGGCAGTGAAGGAAATGTACCTGTGCGGAGCTGTGCTTTGGAGGAGGCTTCCGTACATAGAAGCTCAACTGGCTCCAATCAACTGACATCCATCCGCAGTATTTGGCTTACTGTCAAGCAAACGGATTTGAGTGATGTTTTATTAGACCAGTTGGAGGCGCTGACAGCTGGAAGGCAGGAGAATCCGGCCGTCATGGTATGCTTGCAAAATGGGATCGGGCACTTGGAGCGAATACAAAACAGGTTTCCAGATCTAACGCTCCTAGCTGCGGTAACAACGGAAGGGGCCAGAAGGTTGGACGCTCGTTCTGTTCAGCATACCGGTCAAGGTCAACTCTACCTTGGGAGATGGCATGAAAACATATGTGAACACGACGAGTTTCTCGAAATCTCGCAAAAAATGTTAGTTTCGCAGCTGCAATTAGCAGGATTTACCTCGTTTTTGTCGAATCACATGGATAATCGTATCTTTCAAAAGCTTCTAATCAATGCGATTATCAACCCATTGACCGCTTTATTTGATGTCGTAAATGGAGAATTGCCTGAGCATCCTTCACGACTGAGGCTAATGAGAGAGCTGTATGCGGAGACAGAGATTATTTTGCAAAAAGCAGGCATGGTCTTGTCGGAAGACGGCTGGAAGCTGGTTACTGAGGTTTGTAAGCAGACAAGCGGCAACGTCTCCTCTATGCTTAGCGATGTTAGATTAGGCAGAAGGACAGAAATTGATGCCATAAACGGCGGTATCGTCAGCCTGGCTGAGAAGCATCAGCTGCCGGCGCCGCTTAATCGAGCGATAATCGCGCTCATACACGCACTTTATTCGAACCCGTAAAGGAAGGAGTGAAGGAAGATAGAGACCATCATCACCTATTTCTATGCGCCATTGGCGCTCATTCCAATCATTCCTTTCGCTATTGTTTTTTTTGTCTACGGCGCAATCATTCGGGATCGGAAGAAAGCATTTCGATTAGCAATGGACGTTACAACTGCGCTGCTGATCGGATGTGTAGCCGCTCTATTCAATGATATTTTCAATAATCAATTTGGTCTCTATGGCATTTTATTGTTTATGCTAATTGGAGGAGGACTGCTTGGGAATGCGCAGTTCCGCAAACGAGGAGCAGTAGACGCCAAGAAGATATTTCGAACGGTATGGCGGATCAGCTTTTTCTCAATGAGCGTGCTGTATATTTTGTTTATGTGCATCAGTTTAGGCAAATTAATGTTTACCGGCTTGGCTTAATGAATAATCATAATGCGCCTCTCGAGAGAGGGGGGCTTTTTTTTTTTGACGGGCAGCTTTACCTTTGTGTACAATTACGATGGTAAGATTATTAAATAATAAGTCGCTGAGGCGATATGCAAGCGGGAGGTTACAGGCTGCGCTATGAGAACAGAATCATATACATTGCCGAGCGCTCAGCCTTTGACAGAGGCTTATATCCATCGAACGGATGACCGTATTGATGCTTTATATGGCTATCATGCCGGAGTTGAGCAGGATTGGAATAGACGAGCAAAACGTTTAAAGGAAAGCGGCGGAGTTCGGGCAGAGTCCGCAGCGGTTGCAAGCGTACTGCGCGCTTATAACGAGAAAGCCGGCGCTGCTTCTGAGGTTTTCGCCTCCATTGCTGCGATTGCGGAAGGGGCTCCAGTTGTTATCGGAGGTCAGCAAGCAGGATTATGGACGGGTCCGCTGCTCGTGATACATAAGGCGGTATCCATTATAAGTGCGGCGAAATCAGCTAGCGAGCAGCTTGGAAAAACGGTTGTGCCGGTGTTTTGGGTGGCCGGTGAGGATCATGATTGGGACGAGGCCAACCATGCATACGTCATGACAGCAGAGCAGGAGCTTCGTAAGCTGTCGGCAGCGCGTCCTGAAGGAACGCGGACATCGGTTAGTCGTACGATGATTACGTCCGAAGCATGGGAACAGCTTCTATCGGAGCTGGAGCAGTCGCTGCCGCATTCCGAGTTTAAGCCGCAATTGCTGGAGGAGCTGCACCGGATGTCGCTGAAGGCGAGCTCATTGTCGGATATGTTCGCTATGCTGTTAAGTCATTTATTCGGCAAGCAGGGGTTAGTGCTGCTTGATGCAGACGACAAGGCTGTCCGTCAGCTGGAAGCGCCGATGTTCCGCCGCATCATTGAGAGAAATGATGAGCTGGAGCAGGCTTACATGACTTCGGCAGAGCGGATTAAGGAGCTGGGTTATTCCTTGCAGGCTGATGTAACGCCGGGCAGTGCGAATCTGTTTTTGTTCCAAGCCGCAAGCGGTGATGAAAGAACGCTGCTTCATAAACAGGATGGCTTGTTTCAGGATCGCAAGGGAAAGCTTTCCTTAACCCTTGAGAAGCTGCTGCAAATCGCTGACGAGCAGCCTCAGCAGCTTAGCAATAATGTGTTGACCAGGCCATTGATGCAGGATTATTTGTTTCCGGTGCTTGCAACAGTACTAGGACCGGGGGAGATTGCTTATTGGGCATTAACAGGAGAAGCCTTCCAAGTTCTAGGAATGGAAATGCCCATTATCGTGCCGCGGATGTCCTATACGTTAATTGAAGGAACAATTGCGAAAAATATGGACAAATATGAGCTTAGCTTCGAGGATATTATGGAGCGCTTCGAGCAGCGTAAAGAGCAATGGCTTAAGGATCAGGACAGTTTATCGATTGAGGAGCAATTCGCCGTGGCGCGAGATGCTTTTGAGAAGAGCTATAAGCCGCTGCTGGAGCTTGCAGCTTCTATACAGCCGGGGCTCTCAAAGCTGGGAGATACGAATTTGCAAAAAATTGTAGAACAGATCAATTATATGAGCTCTAAGACGGTAGACGCATACAATAAACAGTTTGAAGCTTCCACCCGCCAGCTTGATCGCATCTATCTGTCTATTAAGCCGCTAGGCAAGCCTCAGGAGCGAGTGCTTAATATGACGGCGTACTGGAACCGGTATAATCTAGCATGGCTGGAGAAGCTGCTTGAAGCGCCTTACAGCCGTATAGGCGGACATCAAATCGTTCACTTGTAAAAGGTAAGCTACGATGTGCGTTTACATTACTTTGCAACACTACGTGGGAGGGTATAAGGATAATGAGTACAGCCGATAAAAGCATTGTCGCCGATCTGTCATTGGCGCCGGAAGGTCATTTGAAGATCGATTGGGTACGCGCGCATATGCCAGTACTGAATACGATTCGAGAGCAATTTGAGAAGGAGCAGCCCTTTAAAGGACTAAAGGTGACTATTGCGCTTCACTTGGAGGCGAAAACCGCTTATTTGGCGAAAGTCGTTAAGGCTGGCGGTGCTGAAGTGACAATTACGGGAAGCAACCCGTTGTCTACGCAGGACGATGTCTGTGCCGCTCTTGTTGAGGACGGCATTACCGTATTTGCCAAATATAATCCAAGCGTGCAGGAGTTTAAGGAGCTTAACATAAAGGCGCTGGAATGGAAGCCTGATCTGATCATTGATGATGGAGGCGACTTGGCGACGATTCTGCATTCAGAGCATCCTGAGCTCGGCGAGAACCTCCGCGGCGGAGCGGAGGAAACAACGACCGGAATTATTCGTCTGAAGGCGATGGAGAAGGACGGCTCATTGAAATTCCCGATGGTAGCCGTAAATGATGCTTATTGCAAGCATTTGTTTGACAATCGTTATGGTACAGGGCAATCCGTATGGGATGGTATTAATCGTACAACGAATTTAATGGTTGCCGGTAAAACGGTTGTTGTTGTCGGCTACGGCTGGTGTGGCAAGGGCGTAGCGATGCGAGCCAAAGGTCTAGGCGCTAATGTCATTGTAACCGAGATTGACGCTATTAAAGCCGTTGAAGCCTACATGGACGGTTTTGCTGTGATGCCTATGATCGAGGCGGCTAAGGTTGGACAATTTTTCGTGACGGTTACAGGCAACCGGGATGTTATTCGCGGGGAGCACTATGCGGTCATGAAGAATGGAGCGATTATTTCTAATGCGGGCCACTTCGATGTTGAAGCGAATAAACCTGAGCTAGAGGCGCTTTCCACTAGCATACGCACGGTTCGCCGCAATATTGAAGAGTATAAGCTGAAGGACGGCCGCAGCATTTACCTGCTTGCAGAAGGCCGTTTGGTCAACCTCGCTGCTGGCGATGGGCATCCTGCGGAAATTATGGATATGACATTTGCGCTTCAAGCGGTAGCTTTGAAATATGTGAATGAACAATATAAGTCCATCGGCAGTAAAGTTGTGAACGTGCCTTATGAGCTCGATGAGCAAGTGGCTAGATTGAAGCTGCAGTCGCTGGGCTTCGGTATTGATAAGCTGACGCAAGAGCAAATCGCTTATTTGGACAGCTGGAAGGAAGCTGAATAATCGCTTTATATAGGAACAGGAGAAAGCCGTGAGCAATCGCGGCTTTTTTTGTTGCCTTAACCGTTTACACTTGTAACCTTCTATTGGCACTGAGCGTCTGATAAAGAAAAGCAAGGGGGAAATTGTATGTATAGACAAATTAAAAGGTTAGGCTTATGGGCCGGTTTAATAATGATGGCTTTGGGATTGCTGGCAGGGTGCTCTTCGACTAATTCGAGTATGTCTGATTCGGATAGCGGCATCTCCAGCTATGCTGCTGAGGATTCTGAAGCTGTTGCGAATACAGAAAGCACAGAGGGGCAGAAGGGCAGTTCGGAAGACGTGGCCGGAGGCGGTCTTTCTTCAGAATCGGTGATCGCTGCAGAAGGCTTTAATCAAAAAATCATTTATACGGCAACATTAAGCATGCGGGTAAATGATCTAGCTGCTGCCGCGACTGAGCTTCAGAGCGCGATTCAACAGAGCGGCGGATATATTTTGCAATTTCAAGACACAAGGCATGATGGGGAGATCGGCTCCAGCTATATGATTAAAGTACCTGCAGCTGGCTTTATGCCGTTTATTGATCGTCTGGAGGAAATTGAGCATAGCGCCTTTGCTCGTAATATCGGAGGGAAGGATGTTTCGGAGGAATACGTGGATCTAGCGTCCAGGCTGAAGGCGAGACAGCTGGTGGAAACACGGCTGCTCAATATGATGGACAAAGCGGTCGAGGCCGATGATCTGCTGAAGTTCTCGCAGCAGCTATCCGAGGTGCAGCTGGAAATTGAGCGGATCAAAGGAAGAATCCGCTATCTGGATACGAACATCGCGTTCTCCACCGTAGAGCTGCAGCTGTATCAGACGAGTCAATCGTTAACGTCCGTCCGTGCGGGAGAAGAGAGCTTAGGCCAGAGAATTTCCAGTGCGCTGACGGGAAGCACGAAGTTCGTCTGGGAGGGGCTCAAGCAGCTGCTTGTCATTGCCGCAGGCGCGCTGCCTGTATTGGTCGTGCTTGCTGTAATCGCAGTACCAGTATTATGGTTTGTACGGCGAAGGAACCGCATAACCGTGCAAGAGCAGCCGATCCCTGAGGAGGAGCAGCCTAAATTGTAATTATTAATAGGATAAATTATTTTCAAAAAATCCTGCTCTTGGAGCAGGATTTTAATTTTAGGTGGCGAACTATTCTATCTTAGTGGGGAAAAGTGGGGCAAAGTGGTGGAATTAGGAGAAGAGGTGGAGCGGACTCATGTTTATGGGTGAATATCAACATAGCATCGATGAGAAGGGCCGCATCATCATCCCTGCGAAATTCCGTGATTCTTTAGGCGCCTCTTTTATTGCCACCCGCGGATTAGACAACTGCTTGTTCGTTTATCCAATGAGCGAGTGGAGCGTATTGGAGCAGAAGCTGAAGACCTTGCCATTAATGAAGTCCGACGCGCGCGCATTTACCCGTTTTTTCTTTTCCGGCGCCACCGAATGTGAGCTGGACAAACAGGGAAGGGTAAACATACCCAGTCATCTCCGCGAATATGCGAAGCTGGATAAGGAATGTATGGTGCTTGGCGTATCCGGACGCGTAGAAATTTGGAGCAAGCAAACATGGGATGGCTATTATGAGCAATCGGAGCAGGCCTTTAATGAAATAGCCGAGAAGCTCGTTGATTTTGATTTTAACTTCTAGTATGGACAGCAAGAATGGGAGGTCTGGTACGTGTTTCAGCATGTTACAGTGCTTTTGAAGGAAGCGGTTGACGGTCTGGCGATTAAGCCGGACGGTGTGTACGTCGATTGTACGCTTGGAGGAGCGGGCCATAGTGAGCTTATTGCGTCCCGCCTGGGCGAGGGAGGGCGGTTAATCGCATTCGATCAGGATGATTGGGCACTGGAAAATGCTCGCGTCAGGCTGGCTCCATATATGGATAAAGTAACTCTTGTGAAGAGCAATTTCCGTCATTTAGAGCAGGAGCTTAGAGGCTGCGGTGTTTCGAACGCGGATGGTGTGCCTCAGGTAGACGGGATATTATTTGATCTTGGCGTATCCAGCCCGCAGCTTGATGAGGCTGAGCGAGGCTTTAGCTATAATCATGACGCTCCGCTTGATATGAGGATGGATCGTGAAGGCGATTTGACTGCCTATGATATTGTCAATACGTGGGATGAAAGAGATATTTCACGGATATTGGACCGCTATGGTGAAGAGAAGTTTGCACGCTCGATCGCTCGTAATATTGTGAAGGTTAGGGAACAGGCGCCGATTGAGAAGACGGGCGAGCTGGCGGAGCTGATTAAGCTGTCGATACCGGCTGCTACGAGACGTACAGGTCCGCATCCTGCAAAGCGTTCCTTTCAAGCGCTGCGCATTGCCGTCAACGATGAGCTTGGAGCAGAGGAAGAGGCACTCGAGCAGACTGTTCGATGCTTGAAGCCTGGAGGACGGGCCTCCGTTATTACCTTCCACTCCCTTGAGGATCGTATTTGCAAGCACATTTTTGCGAAATTTATTGAAAGATGTACTTGCCCGCCGGATTTCCCGTTATGCGTATGCGGCAAAAACGGTACTTTGAAGCTCGTTAACCGTAAGCCAATCGTTCCCAGCGAGGAGGAGCTTGAGCTTAACCCGCGTGCAAGATCGGCAAAGCTTAGAGTTGCAGAAAAATTATAAGAGGGGGATTTGAATTGGCGTATGTGAATGGCAATTTAGCGCTGCAGCCTAAGCGAAAGCAGGATCAGCAAACCGTTATCCGTGAGACAAAACGAGTCGTCGTAAAGCGAAAACCGATACCAGTGCAAGAAAAGCTGTTATATATGTTCACGATATTTATAGCTGTTGTTGTAGCTGGTGTCATTATTTTTCGCTACGCTCAAATCTATGACATGAATCTGCAAATCAAGCAAATGAATAATGAGTATCAAACAATGTCGGTAGAAATGGCAGATTTGAAGAAGCAGGTGGAGATGCTGAGCGACCCGGAGCGCATTCGGAAGCTCGCGGAATCCCAAGGCATGGTTAGCTCGTTCGAAGGCGGAATTACGGTAAAAACCGGTGATAACGAATTGAAAACGGCTATGCAAGAATAGGGTGACGGATGATGTTAAAACGAATTAGAATGCGCACACTGCTGTTTGGAGGGGTAATGACCCTCCTTTTTCTCATTTTGATTACTCGAATCTATATCGTTCAGGTTGTTGAGGGCGCCAAATGGTATGATATGGCGAAGGCACGCTGGTCAACAGCTGAGGTTCTTGTCGCGAATCGGGGCACGATTACGGATCGAAATGGCAATGTGCTTGCCATGGATACAATTGCCTATAATGTGGCGGTTAATCCGCAGGCCATTCATGATGCGGAGGTGACGGAGGAGGTAATCGATGGCCTCCATGAAATTCTCGGTATTTCCAAGGACGACCTTGAGAAGCATGTATCGATGAAAAAGGAAGACGGACAATATGTTGTGCATAGGGAGTTGCGTAACGGCGGCTGGGGAATCGACAAAGCGCTGGCCGATAAAATCAAAAAATTTCGTGAAGAGCTGACCAAAGAAAAGGGCGTGACTGATACCGGGATTTATTTGTTTGAGGATTTAAAGCGATACTATCCAAGAAATGAGCTGGCTGGTCAAGTCGTTGGTTATTTGGATAAGGAAGGCTCCGCTATGACAGGTGTTGAAGCTTACTTCAACGAGCAGCTAAGCGGGGAAAATGGATTAATTCAGTACCAGAAGGACGGCAAGCGCGTCCAGCTTTCCGGCGGCGAAATGAATGTCCAGCCGGCTAAAGACGGTCAGGACATCACTTTAACGGTTGATAGCGATATCCAGCATTACGTGGAGGAGGCGCTAAGAGAGATTGTCGTCAAATATGCGCCAAAGAGCGCGACTGCTATAGCGGCTGATCCGAATACAATGGAAATTTTAGCCATGGCAAACGTGCCGGAATACAATCCGAACGAGTATTGGAAAAACAACTCAAACTCTTACAATCATGCGGTTAGATCGTTGTATGAGCCAGGCTCCACCTTCAAAATCGTCACGTTGGCTGCGGCTGTGGAGGAAGGCTTGTTCAATCCGAATGCCACGTATAAATCAGGAAATATATCTGTGCCCGGCAAAACGATTCGTGATATTAAACGCGAGGGCTGGGGAACGATTACTTATCTTGAAGGATTGAAATATTCGAGTAACGTAGCGTTCGTAAAGCTTGGCTATGAACAGATGGGCGCCGAAAAATTCACGGATTATATTTCGAAATTTGGTTTTGGGGAGAAGACCAATGTTCAGCTTGGCGGCGAATTAAAAGGTGTCGTCAATCTGCGGTATCCTCTTGATGTGGCGAATGCGACCTTCGGACAAGGTGTTACCGTCACGCCAATTCAACAGGTGGCGGCTGTTGCTGCTGTCGCGAATGGCGGTAAGCTTCTGCAGCCTCAGATCGTGAAGATGATAAAGGATTCGGTTGCAAATACAACAACGGTTGTCGAGCCCAAAGTCGTTCGGCAGGTAATCTCAGAGGAAACCTCGCGCAAGGTAGGCGAATATTTGGAGCAGGTTGTATCGGACCAAGAGATCGGAACCGGTAAAAATGCTTATATTGAGGGCTATCGTGTCGCCGGTAAAACGGGAACGGCACAGAAGGTTGTAAACGGCGTCTATTCAGACTCCAAATATGTCGTTTCCTTCATCGGCTATGCTCCGGTAGAGAATCCTAAGATCGTCGTTTATGTTGTAGTCGATGAACCTAATGACTCGTTGGTCGGCGGCGGAACCGTTGCCGCTCCCGCCTTTAAACAAATCGTATTGAAAAGTTTGCGTAAAATGGGCGTTTCGCCAAGCTTTGAGACCAATTCCGCATCAGAGAAAATTGAGGTGTCGGTACAGGTCCCTGATTTGACGGAAATGAACGTGACGCAAGCGCAATCCGAATTAAAGGTGAAGGCGATGAACTTTGAATTGGTTGGCAACGGGAAGACGGTGCTGCAGCAAATACCGGCTCCAGGCTCATCCGTACATCCGACACAGCGTGTTTATCTGATCACAGAGCAGCGCGAGAAGCTGACCATCCCTGACTTGACGGGGGTCTCTCTCCGAGATGCTTTGGAAATTACGTCATTAATCGGTATTCGGCTCATTCCTGAAGGTCAAGGTTTTGTCGTTTCACAGAAAACAGAAACGTTGAACAATGTGAAGGTGTTGCGCGTCGTCCTTGCACCGCCGCTTGAAGCAGCAGGAGCGGGTGGGGAAGGCGCCGACCCTGAAGGACAGGCTGGGGAAACGGAGTCGGATGGCAATCCAGATCAGAGCACTGATGCAGAAGATGCCGCTACTGCTATTCCTGCGGATACGGTTAGTATAACTTCAGAGTAATTGGATCTTACATGGAACATCTATTATATCTTTTCTTCAAGTTAAGGTAGGCTTGTTCTATCCTCCGCTTGTCCGGAATAGGCTGGGAATGAGCGTCAGCGTACGCTCCTCGCTATACAGCCAGGCGGAGGAGGAACAAGAAATGAAGATATCGAATGTAACGGTAAGGCGCCGGTTATTTATTATTCTTATTTTGGCGTGCGCAGTGTTTGCAGCATTAGGTTTAAAGCTTGCCTATGTTCAGCTTTGGCAGGGTGAGGAGCTGGCGGAGAAAGCAGAGGACTCCTGGAGACGGAATATTCCATATATGGCCAAGCGGGGCGAAATCGTGGACCGCAATGGCGTGCAGCTCGCTTACAACGTCACATCGCCGACGGTGTGGGCTATTCCTGTCCAAATCAAAGACCCGCAGACGACGGCAAGCAGACTTGCTCCGCTGCTTAATATGACGGAGGAAACGGTTCTCACGAAGCTGAAAACAAAAGCGATGATCGTGAAGCTTGGGCCTGGCGGCCGTAAAATTTCAATTGAGAAGGCTGGGGAAATTCGAGATCTGGGACTGGATGGCATCGTCGTAGCAGAGGACAATAAACGTTTTTATCCGTATGGGAATCTAGCAGCGCATGTACTTGGCTTTACAGGCATTGACAATCAAGGGCTGACAGGAATTGAAGCTAAATATGATAAAGAGCTGAGCGGCATTGGAGGCAGCGTATCTTTCCTGTCGGATGCGGCTGGCCGCACCATGCCAAACTCCTCCGATACGTATGTCGAGCCGAAGGACGGGCTTACGATGCAGCTTACGCTTGATAAGCAAATTCAGACGGTCATGGAGCGCGAGCTCGATCAGGCAATGACGAAGCTGCAGCCTGACGGTATAATCGCAATTGCCATGGATCCGAATAACGGCGAAATTCTCGGCATGGCGAGCCGGCCAACCTACGAGCCGGATAAGTACCGTGAGGTGCCGTCTGAGGTTTATAACCGCAATTTGCCGATCTGGATGACCTACGAGCCCGGCTCAACGTTCAAAATTATTACGCTTGCCGCAGCCTTAGAGGAAAATAAGGTCGACTTGAAAAATGACCGATTTTTCGATCCGGGTGCAATTGAAGTCGGCGGAGCCCGGCTCCGCTGCTGGAAGAAGGGTGGACATGGCAGCCAAACGTTTCTTGAGGTCGTAGAGAACTCCTGCAATCCAGGCTTCGTCACACTTGGTTATCGTTTAGGGAAAGAAAAACTATTCGATTATATTAAGAGCTTCGGCTTTGGTACGAAGACGGGTATTGATATTGGCGGCGAGGAAAACGGCATTTTGTTCAAGCTGAACCGAGTCGGCCCCGTTGAGTTAGCGACGACCGCCTTCGGACAAGGGGTTTCGGTTACGCCGATTCAACAAATTACGGCTGTTTCAGCTGCCATAAACGGTGGTACATTATATAAGCCGCATGTGGCCAAAGCTTGGATCAATCCGGAGACGGGAGTCACTGTGGAAACAAAAGAGCCGGAAGCGGTGCGCAGAGTCATATCAGAGGAAACCTCTAAGGAAGTAAGAGAAGCACTTGAGAGCGTCGTTGCCAAAGGAACGGGGAAAAACGCGTTTATAGACGGTTATCGCGTCGGAGGCAAGACTGGTACGGCTCAAAAGGTTATAAACGGCAGATATTCGCCGAATGAGCATATTGTTTCCTTTATCGGCTTCGCTCCGGCTGATGATCCGAAAATTGTTATCTATGTGGCGGTCGACAATCCACAGGGCATTCAATTCGGCGGCGTGGTCGCCGCTCCGATCGTACATAACATGATGGTGGATGCGCTGAGCATCTTGGAAATTCCGCCGCGCGAGAAGCAGATCGCACGTGAGTATAAGTATGGAGAAACTCCGATTGTAACAGTACCGAATCTTGTCGGCAAGTCCATATCAGATCTATATGAGGATATGAACATGAATTTTAATCTTACATCAGCGGGCTCCGGCAAAACCGTCATACGTCAAGCGCCTGCCGCAGGCACCCGCGTTGATCGCGGCTCGACGATTCGCATCTATTTGGGCGAAGATGATAATATATCCCACACTCATTGACTATAATGGTAGTTAACGAGGGCGCTGCGGGAGGCAAGTTGCCTGTCCGTCAGCGTTTTAGGGAGGGGCTGAAGCGGATGCGTTTAAGAGAGGTTGCGGAGCTGCTTATCACGTCGCGTCTCATTGGCGACGGGGAGACGGAATTAACCGGCATAGAAACCGATTCGCGAAGCATCGTCAAAGGGCAGTTATTCATATGTCTGCGCGGTCATACGGTTGATGGTCATCAGTTTGCGCCTGAAGCGGTTGGTGCCGGCGCTGTGGCGCTAATTGCAGAGCGGGAGCTGGCGCTGGAGGTTCCCCAGCTGATTGTAAGAGATTGCCGCCTTGCGATGGCGGTACTCGCCAATTTTTTTTACAAACATCCGAGTCGAACGATCAAGCTGATCGGGGTTACAGGGACAAATGGGAAGACGACGACAACCTATTTGATCGAGCAAGTCTTGAATGATCAACGCAGGCCGACGGGCGTGATCGGTACGATCGAACTTCGTTACGCCGGGCAATCCTTTCCTATGTCGAGCACGACGCCGCAAACGTTGCAGCTGCAGCGTTATCTCAGCGAGATGCGCGATGCGGGAATAGCATACTGCGCGATGGAAGTATCCTCGCATGCCTTAAAGCAAGGGCGGGTGAAGGGCTGTCGCTTTCGAACGGCCGTATTTACGAATTTGACGCAGGACCACCTTGATTATCATGAGACGATGAGCCGCTATGCAGCAGTGAAGGGACTATTCTTCTCGCGTCTCGGCAATGTGTATGCCGAAGAGGAACAAGATCGCTCCTACGCTGTTCTTAACGCCGATGATCCTGTATCGCAGGAATACGCGGAGCTGACCGCGGCTGAGGTTGTGACCTATGGGATCGACAACGACGCGGACGTCCGTGCTTCGAATATCCGTATAACGGCGAAGGGCACCTCCTTCGAGGTCAGCACCTTCCGGGGCAGCGCCGAGGTGTCACTCCAAATGGCGGGCAAATTTAATGTGTACAATGCATTAGCTGCCATCAGCGCTGTGCTGATCGAGGGAGTAGAGCTGCGTTTAATAGCGGCAAGCTTAAAAGCGATTCCCGGCGTGCCGGGACGGGTGGAGGCGGTCAATGCCGGCCAAAATTTTGCGGTTATCGTAGATTACGCGCATACGCCTGACGGACTGGAGAATGTACTGCGTGCCGTTCGAGAATTCGTAGAGAAAAAAATTATTTGCGTATTCGGCTGCGGGGGCAATCGAGACCGGACGAAGCGTCCGCTGATGGGCGGGATTGCCGCTCGTTATGCGGACCATATCATTATCACGTCGGATAATCCGCGCAGGGAAACGCCTGAGCTTATTTTAGAGGATATAGAAGCTGGACTGATTCATAGTGGAATCGACCCTTCACAATATGAATTAATCGTTGATCGAAAGGCGGCTATTCAAAAAGCGGTTGAAATGGCAAGCCAAGGAGATGTAGTATTGATTGCGGGGAAAGGTCATGAAACCTACCAGGAAATAAACGGCATCAAGCATCCATTCGATGATCGAATAGTTGCGAAAGAAGCGATAAGGGGAATCATACATTGATTAAACGCACGATCAAGCAAATAGCCGAAATGAGCGGCGCAATATGGAAAGGAAGCCAAACGGAGCTTCGTATAGAAGGGGTAACCACTGATTCGCGGCACACACAAGCGGGTCAGTTGTTCGTGCCGCTAGTTGGTGATCAGTTTGACGGACATGATTATTTGGCGCAGGCCGTCCAGAATGGAGCGGCAGCCGCTTTATGGCAGAAGGGAAAAGATGTGCCGGAATCGCTAGCGGGTTTTCCGCTCTTAATCGTCGGGAATACGCTGGTTGCATTGCAGCGTCTTGCTTCAGCCTACCGAAGCGAACTTGTCGTGCGCGTTGTCGGCATTACAGGCAGCAATGGCAAAACGACAACAAAGGATATGACGGCTGCGATTCTTGGCACGACCTATCATGTTCATAAAACAGAAGGCAATCTGAATAATCATATCGGTTTGCCTCTAACCATACTTCAGCTTAGTGAGGATACGGAGGCAGCCGTTCTGGAGATGGGGATGAGTGGCTTCGGCGAGATTGAGCTGTTGACAAAAATTGCACAACCCGATGCCGCGATCATTACGAATGTTGGCGATGCTCACTTGCTTCAGTTGGGCTCGAGGGCTGGCATTGCGAAAGCGAAGTTGGAGATTGCGCAAGGACTTAGCGAGAACGGGCTTCTTCTGTACAACGGGGATGAGCCGCTGCTCGAAGAAGAACTGCAGCGCTCTGTTTTACCGAGCGGTATCGTGCGCAGAACTTTCGGTCTAACCGAGCGCAACGAATGGTCGGCTGCCGATATTATCATCGAGCCGGAAGCCTCGACCTTCACAGCATTATATAGCGGAACGCCAAGCGGTGTCGGAACGGTCCGCATACCGGTGCCAGGTCAGCATAACGTCAGCAATGCGCTTGCCGCAATTGCAGTCGGCCGATACTTTGGAGTGCCGGCTGCCAAAATTGTTGAAGGCTTAAAAGGGATGAAGCTGACGGGCATGCGGATTCAGCCGCTTCGTGCCTTTAACGGCGCGATGCTGCTGAACGATGCCTACAATGCCAATCCAACTGCCGTCCGAGCAGCGATTGACCTAGTGGAGCAATTAGACGGCTATCGCTGCAAATGGATCGTGCTTGCCGATATGCTTGAGCTTGGACCGGAGGAGCAGGAGCTTCACTTCCAGACTGGCGCCTATATTACGCCAGAGAAGGCGGACGCGGTGCTAACCTATGGCCCTTTGTCGCAACATACGGCTGAGGGAGCGCGATCACATTTTCCAAGCGGGGATGCTTCTGACGCGATTCGACATTTTGAAGACAAAGAACAGCTTGCTAATTGGCTCCGCACGCAGCTGCAGCCTGAGGATATCGTTCTCATCAAAGGCTCGCGCGGCATGCGTATGGAACAGATTGTCCAAGCTTTAGAGGTGGGGTGAGGAAATGGACATGATGGTCATCTTATTTTCGATGGGTGCTTCCTTCCTGATAGCGGTACTGTTAGGACCATTGTTCATTCCGCTGCTTCGGCGTCTGAAGTTTGGTCAGCAAATTCGTTCAGAAGGACCGGAAAGCCACCTCAAAAAGAGCGGCACGCCGACGATGGGCGGCATCATTATTATGATTGCGCTCTTGATCGCCTTTATCCGTTTTTCCGATAAAACCGCAGAGTTTTGGGTGTTGCTTACCGCATCGCTTGGTTTCGGTTTAGTTGGTTTTCTTGATGATTATATCAAAATCGTATTTAAACGCTCGCTTGGGTTGACGGCTCGTCAGAAGCTGTATGGACAGCTTTTATTCTCGATTGTCGTATGCGCGATGCTGTATAATATGAACCATAGTACGGAAATTACGATACCGGGTACGGCGTGGGGCATTGACCTAGGCTGGTTTTATTATCCATTAGTCGTCATTATTATGTTTGCCGCAAGCAATTCGGTTAATTTCACCGACGGTCTAGACGGCCTGCTTGCGGGCACGAGCGCAATTGCTTTTGGCGCGTTTACAATCGTAGCGCTTCAAACCTCATCACATGAGTCAGCCGTATTCTCAGCGGCTATGATCGGTGCCGTGCTGGGCTTTCTTGTCTTCAATGCCCATCCCGCTAAAGTATTTATGGGAGATATGGGCTCACTCGGAATCGGAGGCGGTATTGCGGCAGTGGCGATCCTAACGAAGACGGAGCTGCTGCTCATCATTATTGGCGGGGTTTTCGTCATCGAAATGCTTTCGGTTATTTTGCAGGTTGCTTCCTTTAAGCTTAGAGGCAAACGGATTTTCAAAATGAGCCCGATTCATCACCATTTCGAATTGGTGGGCTGGTCAGAATGGAAGGTCGTTACGGTGTTCTGGTTAGCCGGTCTAGTGCTTGCAGCCATTGGTCTATTGTTCGTCATTTAATGGAATTATTGTATGTAATGGCGGCTTCTATATAAGCGGAGCCGCTTCATGTATCCATAGAAGGGACTGTCACTTATGAATCATCCGGCATCTTATGAAGGCCGCCGAGTTGTCGTATTGGGCTTGGCCAGAAGCGGTGTTAGCGTAGCAAAGGTATTTCATCAATTAGGCGCGATCGTCGTCGTGAACGACCAGAAGGATCGCGAATTATGCCCCGAAGCGGATGAGTTAGCTGCTTTGGGCATTTCTGTGATTTGTGGTTATCATCCGGAAGATCTGATTAACGGGGAAACGGCGCTGCTGATCAAAAATCCGGGCATTCCTTATACGGCAGCTCCCGTTCAGCGCGCTGCCGAGCTTGGCGTTGAGATTATTACGGAAGTGGAGGCTGCCTACTGGCTCTCTCCAGCCCCAATTATAGGTATAACCGGATCAAACGGAAAAACGACGACGACGACATGGGTCGGTAAAATGCTTGAAGCAGCCGGCATGAAGCCGATCGTAGCCGGTAATATCGGTAGGCCTCTTTGCGAAGCGGCGCTGGAAGCAGACGAAGAGCAGTGGATCGTTGCGGAGCTTAGCAGCTTTCAGTTAAAAGGCACGCATGCATTCCGTCCTAGAGTCGCCTTGCTTCTCAACATTGCGGAGACTCATCTCGATTATCATGGCGATATGGATGATTACGTCAACTCGAAAGCGAAGCTGTTCGACAATCAGGAACCGGAGGATGCGGCGGTAATCAATTGGGATGATCCGGAATGCAGGGCGCTCTCCCAGCTGCTGATCGCACAGCTGCTCCCGTTTTCGCTATATGAACGACTAGAACAGGGAGTATTCATTGACCCGCCCTTTGTAAAGGATACAGTCAGCTCAGGGGATTCGAAAGCAGAAGACCAAGAAGCTGTGAGGCATATCGTATACAATTTTGGCGATGGTCAAGTGAAAACGATTTTGCCGGTAAACGAACTGGGTATTCCAGGGCGTCATAATGCTGCTAATGCGCTCGCGGCTATCGCAGCCTGTTTGGCTGCTGGTGTGGCGCCGGAGCAGCTTATAGAGCCTTTGCGGCAGTTTAGGGGAGTAGAACACCGCCTGGAGTTTGTGCGCGAAGTGAACGGTGTAAAATATTACAATGACTCGAAAGCGACTAATCCAGTTGCAACAACGATGTCTGTTCGTTCGCTCAATGCGCCCATTGTGCTCGTAGCAGGCGGATTGGACCGCGGATCTGATTATATGGAGCTCGTTCCTTTATTTCGTGAACGGCTGAAAGGACTGGTTGCTTTCGGCCAGACAAGCGAGAAGCTGACACATGTGGCCGAGCTTGCAGGTTTAACCAAGGTGGAAGTCGTCGAACCTAGTGAGGACGCTGAATCCGTCCTTCGGCAAGCTGTTAAGCAAGCTGCTGCTATGGCAGAGCCGGGTGATATCGTATTGTTATCGCCGGCATGTGCCAGCTGGGATATGTTTGCTTCCTATGAGCAAAGAGGACGTATTTTTAAAGATTCGGCGCATACCTTGTAAGTAGGGGGCATGTCCCTACTTTCCCATGCTAAGAGGTGTGTTCTCTATGGTCAAAGCACGTTCTGCCCCAGATATTTGGATGCTCGCCGCAATTGGGCTGATACTCACAATCGGATTGATTATGGTGTACAGTGCGAGCGCCGTGCTCGCTTTTCACGAGTTCGGTGACCGTTTCTATTATGTAAAGCGCCAGGCTTTATTTGCAGCTCTAGGGGTGGGTGCATTACTATTTACGATGAATACGCATTATACGGTATGGAAGAGATGGGCGCCGATGGCTCTGCTTGTCTGCTTCGGGCTGCTTCTGATCGTACTTATTCCAGGAGTCGGCGTCGTTCGCGGCGGCGCGCGCAGCTGGCTCGGTATTAGCTCCTTTGGCATTCAGCCGTCTGAATTCATGAAGCTGGCCATGATTTTGTTTCTAGCAAAATGGCTGTCAGACAAGCAGCAGACGATCACAAGCTTTACGAAGGGGCTTCTGCCGCCGCTGGGACTCGCGGGTCTTGCCTTTGGCTTAATTATGCTGCAGCCGGATCTTGGAACGGGTGCGGTGATGATGGGCGCTTCCTTGATATTGATCTTTACGGCAGGCGCCAGAATAGCTCATTTGGGCGGATTGGCGCTTATCGGCTTTGCGGGTCTAGTCGGACTCATTCTCGCTGCTCCATACCGTCTTAAGAGAATCACCTCTTTCCTTGATCCATGGGCAGATCCGCTTGACGGAGGCTATCAAATTATTCAATCTTTGCTTGCGATCGGACCGGGAGGTCTGGTGGGGCTCGGTCTGGGCATGAGCCGTCAAAAGCACAGTTATTTGCCTGAGCCGCAGACCGATTTTATTTTTTCTATTTTAGCCGAGGAGCTCGGTTTTATCGGCGGTTCAGCGCTCATTCTATTATTTCTTGTCGTGGTTTGGCGCGGCATTCGTGCGGCGATAGCGGCTCCTGATACGTTCGGCAGTCTGCTGGCGGTTGGGATAACCGGCATTATCGGTGTACAGGTCATTATAAATATCGGGGTTGTCATCGGCATGATGCCGGTTACGGGTATTACGCTGCCGCTTGTGAGCTATGGCGGCTCTTCTCTCACGCTTCTGTTAACGGGGCTGGGCATTTTATTGAATATTTCGCGTTACTCAAGGTAAGTTACTGGTCATGAAAATGGGCTCCGGATAGGCGTCTGTCACACAAGAGTCTGCCGGGGCATAAGATACACTACATTCGTGACCATCGCCAAAAGGCGCGGTTGCTGCAGCGATTTTGTCCGTTATTTAGCTGTTTATAGCAAGCCCGGACGATAGCGAATCGCAAGGAGCTCATTTTTATAGAATATGTTTACGATGCTGCATACTTGAAGGAGGTTTAATAATGGAGGCATTAATAGCGGAATTGGAACAAGCCGATATCGGTGAAATGTTGTACAATGAACCGCTTTCTAACTACACGACGTGGAAAATCGGCGGACCTGCCGATATACTCATCCTCCCGAGAGGCAAAGAAGAATTGGTGACGGCTGTGCGACTGCTCCAAAAGCATCAGACAGCTTGGACTAATTTAGGCAGAGGCTCGAACATGCTTGTGAGCGACAAAGGGGTTCGCGGCGTTGTATTAAAACCGCACAAGGGGTTAGATTACGTGCGCTTCGAAGGATCGCTCGTCACTGCCGGAGCATCCTACTCATTTATTAAGCTGGCGGTTGTGGCAGGGAAGGAAGGGCTTACTGGACTTGAATTCGCGGGGGGAATTCCGGGTACAGTAGGCGGAGCCGTCTATATGAACGCTGGCGCGCATGGATCGGATGTGTCACGTATTTTTAAGTCAGCTGACATTGTTTTGGAGACAGGAGAATTGGTTCGCTACGAGAAGGACGACATGCACTTTTCTTACCGTCATTCCATTCTTCAGGAGCAAAAAGGGGTTGTCGTTGAAGCCGCCTTCGAGCTCGCAGAGGGAGATCGTAAGGAGATTGCAGCTGCACTGGCCTCTTACAAGGACAAGAGACGACGGACACAGCCATTGCAGCTTCCATGCGCAGGAAGCGTATTTCGCAATCCGCCGAATGATTTCGCGGCTCGTCTTATTCAAGAGGCCGGGCTGAAGGGTTATACCCTAGGAGGCGCGCAAGTGTCTGAGCAGCATGCCAATTTTATTGTGAATACCGGGCAAGCGACAGCTGAAGACGTTCTCGCCCTCATGAAACATATCCAGAGCACCATTCATGAACGCTTTGACGTCCTGCTGGTGCCGGAGGTATTGGTTGTGGGCGAGCGGTAATTCGGAGGTGATACATTGGACAAATTGGTGATTGATGGCGGGAAACCTCTCTCAGGAACCATAGTTATCCAAGGAGCGAAAAATGCCGCTTTGCCGATATTGGCTGCCAGTTTGCTGGCCGAGGGCACTACGACGATTGACCATGTGCCTGATTTGCTAGATATCGACGTGATGCTGAACATTTTACGCGAATTAGGATGCCGTGCCGAGCATACGGGAGGCACGGTGGTGCTGGATACAGAAACTGCACATACATCTCACGTGCCAGAGTCGTTAATGAGACAGATGCGCTCTTCTATATTTCTAATGGGGCCGTTGCTTGCAAGGTTTGGCGAGACACAGGTTTACCTGCCAGGAGGCTGTGCAATAGGTGAACGCAAGATTGATCTCCATCTGGAGGGCTTGCAGGCATTAGGCGCAGAAATTGAGGAACTTGACAACCGTATCATTTGTCGCGCAGAGAAGCTGAAAGGCGCGGATATTCATCTAAGTTTCCCGAGCGTAGGCGCAACGGAAAATATTATAATGGCCGCTGTGCTGGCTGAAGGCCGAACGACTATCAGCAATGCCGCACGTGAACCGGAAATTCAAGATTTGCAGCGTTTTCTAAACGCGATGGGCGCTAAGATTATAGGTGCTGGAACAGACACGATAACGATAGATGGGGTACAGTCACTCACGCCATGTCGTTATAAGGTTATTCCTGACCGAATCGTTGCCGGTACGATTATGGTGGCTGCAGCTGCGACGCGCGGACAGGTAACGCTGCAAAATACACAGCCCGGGCATTTGACCTCCTTGATTCATGTTCTGCGACGTGCAGGTGTTCAAATTATTGTTGACGGTGATATAATTAAAGTCGGCACTGCAACCAGACCCAAGGCAGTTGAAAGAATTGTGACCTCGCCGTATCCCGGCTTCCCGACTGATTTACAGTCGCAGGTGATGGTGCTGCTGACGTTGGCAGATGGTGTAAGCGTGCTGAAGGAAACGATTTTTGAAGGCCGGTTGAAGCATGTGGATGAGCTGTCACGCATGGGTGCAGATATACGTGTCGATATGAACGCAGCATTTATTCGCGGTGTTCCCCGACTATATGGCGCTACGGTTGAAGCCACTGATTTGCGGGCAGGCGCAGCTCTTGTTATTGCGGGCTTAGCCGCGCAGGGCAAGACTGTAGTCGAACAGATTCATCACATAGATCGCGGCTACGAGAAGATTGAAACGATGCTCTCAAGGCTTGGGGCCCGCATTTCGCGTTCTGCTCCGGTGCCTAATAACTAGTACGAAGCGCTTGAACAGCAAGATAGAAACGGCCGGCTTACCGAGAGCAGCTGCAGGTGAAGCCGGAGGTTTTTTGGTGAAAGAAGGGACAAGTTATGAGCTCTCAGATGCCGGTACTTAAGGAGCCTGCTCGCAAACGCAAAGGAAGCCGAAAGCTGATCATCATCCTCTCTCTATTATTTATTGCATTGTTAGCGGTTTTATTCTTTAATTCTTCAATTAGCAAAATATCGGAAATTACCGTCGATGGTATGAGATTTGCAACGAAAGAGGAGATAGGCAAGGCTTCTGAGGTGATGATAGGGGAAGCATTTTTCGGTACAACCTCCAGTACCATTGAACAACGCATTAAAAAACTTCCGCAAATTAATAAGGCAGCAGTTACCAAAGTGTTTCCAGGGGTGCTGAAAATTATGGTCGAGGAGTATCCGCCCGTCGCTTTCGAGCTGTCTGCGCAAGGCGAAATGACAGCGCTTTTGTCGAATGGGACGAGCGTAGACGCAAGTAATGATGGCTGGCTGCTGGTAGACAAGCCGGTGCTCACTGGGTGGTCTGCTGATGATCCGATAAAAGCAGAGCTCACGAAGCAGCTTGGCAAAATACCGACAAAGCAGCTTTCGGATCTATCGGAAATCACACCTTTTCCTTCGGCTGCCTATCCGGACCGGATATTGATTTACACGCGTACCAAGTTCGAGGTCGTGACTTCAGTTTCTGTTCTTCCTGATAAAGTCGAAGCTTTAAACGCGGTTATTGAAACGCAGGAGCCTGGAAAGATTACGATGCTGCTTGCAGATACCTATGTTCCATTTGAATTGGAAGCTACAGAAAATATCGATTCTGAGCAAAAAGAGACTACTCAATAGCTTGAAAGAATGGTAGAATTTTATTTATGGCATTTATACACAATATTGCTGGAAGGCATTGCTAACTATAGCGCTTCGCATGCGGCGAGGTTCGACACAAACCGAAAAATAAGACGAAAAATTTGATGAAAAAAGAGGGAAAATAATAAAAGCGTTGAATATGTAGAAAGACCTTTAGCAAAAAATAATTTTTTATTGAAACGGAGGTGCCGCAAGTTGAGCAATAATGACATCATCGTCAGTTTGGACATCGGTACATCCAAAGTTCGTGCTATTATTGGTGAAGTGAATAACGGAGCCATTAATATTATTGGAGTTGGATCTGCCGACTCAGAGGGTATTCGCAAAGGTGCCATTGTAGATATTGACCAAACCGTGCAATCGATTCGCAATGCGGTTGAGCACGCTGAGCGCATGGTAGGCATTCAAATAGCAGACGTTTATGTTGGAATTCAGGGCAATCATATTGCACTGCAGACGAATCGTGGCGTTGTTGCTGTATCCAATGAGGATCGTGAAATTGGTGAAGAGGATATTGAGCGTGTACTGCAGGCAGCGAAAGTAGTTGCTTTGCCGCCAGAGCGCGAAATTATTAATTTAGTACCCAGGCAATATTTGGTAGACGGCTTGGAGGGCATTTCTGATCCTCGGGGAATGATTGGAGTGCGGCTCGAGGTAGAAGCAACAATCGTAACGGGGACCAAGACGGCGATTCATAATCTTATGCGCTGCGTAGAGAAGGCCGGCCTTCGCATCTCCGGCGTTATTTTGCTATCACTGGCGTCTGGCGTCATGTCTCTGACAAAGGATGAAAAATCAATCTGTACGGTACTCACCGACATTGGAGAGGGATCTTGTACGATCGCAGTTTATGATCAGGGTGGATTAGCAGCGACTTCTACACTGCCAATCGGCGGCGAATATGTAACGAGTGATATAGCGTACGGGCTGCGTACCCAAAGCGAACAAGCAGAGAAAATAAAACTGAAATACGGCTGCGCTTTTGTACCGGATGCGGCTGAAGATGTAAAGTTTAAAGTAACTCGCATGGGCAGCAACGTAGAGAAGGAATTTTCCCAGGTCGATCTGGCAAGCATTATTGAGCCTCGTATGCAAGAAATTTTCCATCTGGTTCGTCAGGAGGTTCGTACACTCGGATACGGCGATAAGGTGAACGGTTATGTCCTGACGGGCGGTACCGTATCGATGTCAGGAACACTTGCTCTGGCCCAGTCAGAGCTGGAGTCTTCCGTAAGAATCGCGCTGCCTGATTACATAGGAGTAAGAGATCCTGCTTTTAGCAGCGGAGTTGGTATGATTCAATACGTGTCGAAATATATGGGAGCTCGTGGAACCGGGCCTGTGAAGAAAACGGCAAGCCGCAAAGCAAGTCCAGCAGCTTCATCCAAACCCGGCATGTTCGAGCGGTTAAAAAGCATGTTCAATGAGTTTATTTAATTAAAAATTTTAATATAAGTCTCGTTTTTAGATGAAGCTTATATTTCACCGCGAAACGCTGATGTTCCGTCCACGAGACGCCGTCAGCGGTTTACGCTTGACTGGGGGAAAATGAAGGATGTTGGAATTTGACTTTGAGCTTGAACAGCTCGCTCAAATAAAAGTAATTGGTGTGGGCGGCGGCGGCAGCAATGCGGTCAATCGTATGATTGAGAACGGCGTTAAAGGCGTGGAATTCATTACGGTAAATACCGACGCCCAAGCGCTTCACTTGGCAAAATCAGAGCATAAGCTTCAAATTGGCGATAAGCTGACGCGGGGCTTAGGCGCTGGTGCTAATCCTGATGTTGGAAGCAAGGCTGCTGAGGAATCCCGTGAAATTATTATGAACCAGCTTAAAGGCTCGGATATGGTATTCGTTACGGCAGGTATGGGCGGCGGCACAGGAACAGGGGCAGCACCGGTTATTGCTGAAATCGCGCGTGAATGCGGCGCTTTGACGGTCGGCGTTGTTACTCGTCCGTTTACGTTTGAAGGCCGTAAGCGTTCCGGCCAAGCAGAGCTTGGGATCGAAGCGCTCAAAGAAAAGGTCGATACGCTAATTGTCATTCCGAATGATCGATTGCTTGAGATTGTAGATAAGAAAACGCCAATGTTGGAAGCGTTCCGCGAGGCAGACAATGTGCTTCGTCAAGCGGTTCAAGGTATTTCTGATCTAATCGCTGTTCCTGGACTTATTAATCTTGACTTTGCAGACGTGAAAACGATCATGACAGAGCGCGGTTCCGCCCTAATGGGAATCGGGATTGCAACTGGTGAGAATCGTGCAGCCGAAGCGGCAAGAAAAGCGATTATGAGTCCATTGCTTGAAACCTCGATCGATGGTGCGCGTGGCGTCATTATGAACATTACTGGCGGTAACAACCTATCGCTTTATGAGGTGAATGAAGCAGCGGAGATCGTTATTTCGGCTTCCGATCCGGATGTTAATATGATTTTCGGTGCCATTATCGATGAGGATCTGAAGGATGAGATTAAGGTAACGGTCATTGCAACCGGCTTTGAGCACAAATCCCCAGCATCCGTTCGACGCGCACCTCAGCAGCAGTCTGAACCGACTGAATCAAGACAACCAGGAAGTAACTCGGCAGTAAAGCCTTTTGGTGCAAGCAACACATCAAGCGATCAGCTTGAAATTCCAGCGTTCCTGCGCAATCGTCCGCGCAGCGATCGTTAATAGAACAAGCCTCCCGCTCTTCCGGTACATCCGGTGAAGTGGGAGGTTTTTTTATATGCAGGTTATTCTCATTTTCTAAACTGCAGGCTCATGCTGTAAGAACGTATGGGTTCCTACATCATCAGAGAGCGGGGTACCATACCTTCTCCAGAAACAGCTTTTCCGCATGTCCATGCCTTTTGTCAATCAGGCGTTTGCTTTCTCCCTTTCTTTCCTTAGTATTTGCTGACAGCCAGTCTTTATACGTCGCATGAAATGACATTTTGGATAGCCAAGCGGAAAACATTAAATCCATGACGGTTTTTATTCTAATGCTCGACAAAAAAAGATGTGTCATGGCGTCATGAATAGACAGACTTTGAAATAGGATTTTAATATACTAGTCTCAATCGTTCTCCAGGGTGCCGGCTGGCTAACCGAATACCGGAAGCAGCAGGAAGGTGGCCGAAGTGGCAGTTTATGTGGATATCATGTTTTTGCGAGAGCTTCTCGTCGACGGAGCAATTCTATTAACAACCGCATGGGCGCGTCATCTGAAGCCAAAGCCTTGGCGGGTGCTGGTGGCTTCTTCTGTCGGCGCATGTTATGTCGTTTTGATGCTGTTTCCGCAATTATCTTTTTTATTTACGTTAGCCATCAAGGTGGCCGTCTCTTTGGTCATGATTTGGATCACATTCGGATTTGCGTCGATTCAACATTTTTTGCGAAATGTTGCTGCATTTTATGGCGTTAATTTTGTTGCTGCCGGCGCTGTTCTAGGACTTTATTATTTGTTCATGCAGGGCTCCGGAGAGGTGTGGAGAACGCTTACATTCGTGAACGGCAGTATGCGTGCAGAGCTCAAAATGGGATTGTTTTATTTTATTGCTGCGTTTTGTATCGGACTGTATATATACCGTACCGTATTAACGCAAAAAAGAGAGCGGGAGCTGGTGCGTACTCATTTAGCGGAGGTTAAAATTACGATAGGCGATCGTATTCAAACCTGTATCGGACTGATCGATACGGGAAATCAGCTTTACGATCCGCTGACGCGGACACCGGTTATGGTAACGGAAGCGGCATTATGGCAGAATGACCTGCCCGAAACTTGGTTGAACAGCATACGCGACGCACAAGTAGATCGTCTTGTAGCTGGCCTGGATGAACAGCCGTTTGCGTGGCAGGATCGATTGCGTCTCGTGCCCTTCAGAGGCGTCAATCGAGGATCACAATTTATGCTGGCGCTTAAACCTGACATGATTGAGATAACTAGAGAAGGTCAAGTATTTGAAACGCGGAAGGTCCTTATCGGGCTTGATGGCGGAAAGCTAACGTCTGATGGGTCATATCGAGCAATTATCCATCCGTCAATGGTACAACAATAAAGCATGTATGTTTAACAATCGGGGAGGGATGGGCCGGATGCTCGTCAAGTATAAATTGGTTCTTCAGTTATATTATTATCGTATTTTATTTTTATTCGGATTAAAAAGTGAAGAGATATATTATATCGGCGGCAGTGAAGCACTCCCGCCACCGTTAACCCGCGAGGAAGAGGAATATTTGCTGGAAAAGCTTCCGTCTGGCGACACAGCCATACGAGCGATGCTTATTGAACGAAATCTGCGCCTAGTTGTATACATCGCCCGTAAGTTCGAGAACACTGGCATTCACATTGAAGATCTCGTATCGATCGGCGCAATCGGTCTTATCAAGGCGGTCAACACCTTTGATCCGGAAAAAAAGATCAAGCTGGCGACCTATGCCTCGCGCTGTATCGAAAATGAAATATTGATGTATCTTCGCCGCAACAGCAAGACAAGAACTGAAGTATCCTTCGATGAGCCGCTCAATATTGATTGGGACGGGAATGAGCTTCTATTGTCCGACGTGCTCGGTACGGAGAACGACACGATTTATCGCAATATTGAGGAGCAGGTTGACCGTAAGCTGCTGCACAAAGCGCTGGATAAGCTGTCTGAGCGCGAGCGTATTATTATGGAGCTTCGGTTCGGGCTGGCCGATGGGGAAGAGAAAACGCAGAAGGATGTAGCTGATCTTCTTGGCATTTCGCAATCCTATATTTCGCGGCTGGAAAAGCGTATTATTAAGCGGCTTCGCAAGGAATTTAACAAAATGGTTTAACGATTTTCCGTCGCGTTTGCATAGATTTTGCCTCACTTTTGCTTCGATAGCTATTGTCGAACGATGTCGCTTCAGGAATAAAAAGACTGCTCAAGGAGATAATGAACATTAATGTTTCTCCTTGGGAGGTAATCACGTTGACCCGAAATAAAGTCGAGATCTGTGGAGTGGATACCGCGAAACTGCCTGTGCTAACGAATGCCGAAATGAGGGAGCTATTTACGGCATTGCAAACCCGCAACGAGTGGGCAGCAAGAGAGAAATTAGTAAACGGCAATCTACGGCTTGTACTCAGCGTTATACAACGTTTTAACAATAGGGGAGAGTTTGTAGACGACTTATTTCAAGTCGGCTGCATCGGACTTATGAAGGCGATCGATAATTTCGACCTTGGACAGAATGTCAAATTTTCCACCTATGCCGTACCGATGATCATCGGAGAAATTCGCCGTTATTTACGAGACAATAACCCCATTCGTGTATCGAGAAGCTTGAGGGATATCGCTTACAAGGCGCTTCAGGTGAGAGACAGCCTAACGAACCGAAATTCGCGCGAGCCGACCATTTTTGAAATATCGGAGGCGCTCAATGTACCGAAGGAGGATGTTGTCTTTGCACTCGACGCCATTCAGGACCCGGTTTCATTGTTCGAGCCGATCTATCATGATGGCGGCGATCCGATATATGTAATGGATCAGATAAGCGATGACCGGAACAAGGATGTATCTTGGATTGAGGAGATCGCACTGCGCGAAGCGATGCACAAGCTGAATGAGCGGGAAAAAATGATTCTGTCAATGCGCTTTTTTGAAGGAAAGACGCAGATGGAGGTCGCTGATGAAATCGGCATATCGCAGGCGCAAGTATCCAGGCTGGAGAAATCAGCGATACAACAAATGCAAAAGCATGTAAAAACATGAAGCTACGGTGCCGTGAGGCACCGTTTTTTTATGCTGTAAAACAGCTTGAGAGTTTGATTCTCTATATTAGTTTTTCTGCAAAGAAGGACATTTTGGGCAAATGGCTCATATAGTTATAGGAGAAGCAAACGGATGATCACTCTACTTGAAAAGCGGTGAAGCCTTATGAAAATTTCTGATTTTCAGACAAAGGACGTAATCAACATAGTGGACGGTAAAAAGCTCGGACAAATATCAGATTTAGAGCTCGATTTGCGGCAAGGGCGCATTGATTCCATCGTCGTTCCTCAGTTCACGAAGTTTTTGGGAATGTTCGGCGGTGGTGGGACAGAGGTCGTTATTCCTTGGCGAAATATTGTGAAGATTGGGGCGGACGTCGTACTGGTCCGTATGGATGATACAAAAGCACTCCGCGCGGAGGATGAGGATTTGCACGCCCGCTCGTAACGAGGTAAACTGAGCCTATGCTAGGGATGCGCTTACGAAGTAGGTTTACTTCGTAAACTAAAGCATATGCTTACGAAGTAGGCTTACTTCGTAAACCTTTGAACAGAGGTGATTACTAAATGGATGCTTTTGAACGAATTGATTCAGCGAAGGGTCCTTCGCTTTTTTTGTTGTCCAGATGGACTGACCGTTATGCTCATTTATCCGCAGGTTTTACCGGCAGGGATGGAGGGGTTAGCGCAGTTCCTTGGGCTTCTTTAAATATGGGGCTCCATGTCGGAGATGAGCCGTTGTCCGTTGTTGAAAATCGACGACGGGTAACTGAGGCGCTTGGTTTCTCCTTTGAAGCATGGACATGCGCGGAGCAGGTGCACGGCAATCGTGTTCATCATGTGATAGAAGAGGATCAAGGACGCGGGAGAGCGTCTCTAGAGGATGTTATCAAGGATTGTGATGCGATTATAACGAATATACCAGGTGTGCTTCTGACCTCCTTTTATGCCGATTGTGTCCCGCTCTACTTCTATGATCCTGAGCATCAAGCCATAGCACTTGCCCATGCGGGCTGGAAGGGGACTGTACAGCAAATTGCGCTTGAGACCATTCGTGCCATGTCAAAGGCATTTGGCACAAAGACCGAAAATATAGCTGCAGCAATAGGTCCATCGATTGGAAGCTGCTGCTATGAGGTGGATGGCCCAGTTATCAGTCAAGTTACAGCGCTTCTAGAACAGCTTATTCTATCTGAGTCTGATTCTAATAAGCTGCTGAATATATCCGATAATGGCAAAGCGAACATTGACTTGAAAGAAATAAACCGACAGATTATGATAAAAGCAGGAATTTTGCCGATCCATATCGAAATAACACAGTGGTGCACCGGGTGTAGAAGGGATTTGTTCTATTCCCATCGCAAGGAAGGCGGGTCCACAGGCCGAATGGCCAGCTGGATCGGCATACGGGAAAGGTGAGGCAGATCCATGACATTGGAAAATAGAATGCGGTTGGTTGAAGAGCGCATTAAGCAAGCATGTGAGCGTTCAGGGCGCAGCAGGGAAGAAGTTCAAGTGATCGCTGTGACCAAATACGTATCTACAGGAACAGCTCAAGAAGCGGTCCGGCACGGACTACTGCATTTAGGCGAGAACCGCTGGCAGGATGCGCAAGCCAAATGGGAAGCGATAAGCGGTATGCTGGAGAATGATACAGCGAAGCAGCCCATCTGGCATTTTATAGGCTCGTTACAAACGAATAAGGTGAAGGACGTCATTGGGAAATTTACATATATGCATTCGCTGGACAGGCTGTCGCTTGCGGAAGCCATCAATAAGCGCGCCGCTCAGCTTGATATAGTTGTGCCTTGTTTTATTCAAGTAAATGTTTCGGGGGAAGCCTCGAAGCATGGACTGGAGCCGGTGGAGCTATTGCCCTTCCTAGAGCAGCTCCAGCAGCTCCGATCGTTGCAGCCCATCGGATTAATGACGATGGCTCCATATGAAGCTGAGCCGGAGGAGACAAGGCCGGTGTTCAGAGCTTTGCGAGAGCTAAGAGATGAATTGCAGCGCAGCAGCACCTATGCTCAAAGCATCACCCATTTATCGATGGGAATGTCAAATGACTTCGAAGTAGCCATTGAAGAGGGTGCAACTTGGATTCGTTTGGGTACGATACTAGTAGGGAAAGAGGAGGCATAAGATCATGGGTGTTATGAATCGTTTTATGAACTTTCTGGGCTTGCAGGACGAGGAAGAAGTTGTAGAGCGAGAGAGAGTTGTGCAGCAGGAGGAGCAAGAACCTGAAACTTCTCCGTTCGAGGCACGTAAAAATACGAAGAGCAATAATGTTGTCAGCATTCACTCGCAGAAAAATGTCCGGGTCGTCCTTAGCGAGCCGCGTTCCTATGATGAAGCGCAGGAGATCGCCGACCATTTGCGCTCGCGCCGTGCCATTATTGTGAATTTGCAGCGTGTTCGGACGGACTTGGCCGTTCGAATTGTTGATTTCCTAAGCGGTACAGTGTACGCTTTAAATGGCAGCATCTCTAAGCTTGGTCCGAATATTTTTCTATGCACGCCTGATTCGGTAGAAATTCAAGGTGCCATTACGGAAATGCTGGCGGAAGATAACGATTACAACAAAATGAGGTGACCTTGAATTGTGATGGAACAAATTTCTGGCGTTATTATGTATCTGCAAAATATTTACACCTTTATGATTATTGGTTACGTCTTGCTATCTTGGCTGCCTAATGCCAGAGAAAGCTTTATCGGCGTATTTTTGGGCAAGCTGGTGGAGCCGTACTTAGGTATCTTCAGAAGATTTATTCCGCCAATCGGCGGAATGCTGGATCTATCGCCGATTATTGCCGTATTCGCGCTGCGCTTTATTGCATATGGCTTGATTGCGGTAATCGACTTCATTATTTAAGGAATGATGAGGAATGAAACAAGGTATATATAATCATTTCCATCCCGAGGAGAAGCCTTTCGTCGATCGGGTGGTGGAATGGATAGAGCGGTCCGCACAGCAGCATGAGCTGAAGCGGACCGATTTTTTGGACCCGAGACAAGCGCAAATCGTGACGATGCTGGCGAACAGAAGCTTGGATGTGAATGTGCGGCTTGATGGCGGCTATGCAGACGCCGAGCGGCAGCGTGCGATTATTGGTCCCGATTACCGCAGCTTGGATGATGAGCCAATCGGTATCTCGGTGCTGGCCGTCAATGGGCCAGGCCAGGCTCAGCTGGAGCTTGATCATGGCGATTTTTTGGGCGCTTTATTGGGACTTGGAATTAAGCGCGACCGGATTGGCGATATTCATGTGCATGAGCATTTTTCGCATATTATCGTCATGGACGAAATTGCCGATTATTTAAATATCCATTTAAGACAAGTGCATCGAATAAATGTGTTGACAGATGTGCTTCCGCTGTCGGAGCTTCAGACCGCTATTCCAAAGCTGGAGGAAATGAGTTTGTCCGTTGCTTCTATGCGGCTTGACGGCATCGCCAGCGATGTGTTTCGAGTCAGCCGTTCCAAAATTGTCGATCCCATTCGAGCAGGCAGATGCAGAGTGAACTGGAAATCCGAGGAGGATCCATCCGAGCCGTTAAACGCGGGAGATATCGTATCCTTTAAAGGATTGGGGCGCTTTAAAGTGCTTGAAGTTGATGGTGTGACAAAAAAAGGCAGGCTTCGCGTCAAAATTGGCAAATTTATTTAGAAGTTTGCAGGAATTTACCTGTGTCTGTCGAAAGTGTTCACTTGAATCTATTGTATCGGTAGACTGAGCTACATATAACCTGAGGAGGTGCGCCAATGCCGTTATCGCCATTGGACATACATAACAAAGAGTTTGGCCGGAGATTGCGCGGCTATGACGAGGATGAAGTTAATGAATTTCTCGATCAGGTCATCAAAGATTACGAATCGCTCATTCGTGAAAATAAAGAGCTGCAAAATCAGGTGCTTGGCCTGCAGGAGAGA
Source organism: Paenibacillus praedii (assembly GCF_049725345.1). NCBI lineage: Bacteria > Bacillati > Bacillota > Bacilli > Caryophanales > Paenibacillaceae > Paenibacillus > Paenibacillus praedii. Next base: position 54,845 of record NZ_JBMWAM010000015.1, read on the forward strand.
TTAAATCATTTTACGAATATCGAAGAAACACTCAGCAAAACGATTATTGTTGCGCAGGAAGCTGCGGATGAAGTGAGAAACAATGCGAAGAAGGAAGCGCAGCTGATCATTAAAGAGTCGGAGAAGAATGCCGATCGCATTATTAATGATTCGCTTTCCAAATCACGCAAGGTATCCCTTGAGGTGGAGGAGCTTAAGAAGCAAGCCTCAGTCTATCGCGCTCGCTTCCGTACGCTGGTAGAAGCGCAGCTGGAGCTGCTCAGCATGGACGGCTGGGAGACGCTCGAGCCTAAGCAGCCGCAGGCTAGGCTTGAAGAGCATGAGCTGCAGCGCGGATAGCTTTTGAACATACGGGCGTATTGACATTTGACAACTCGCCTGTAATTACGCTATAACTAGAATAATAAATTGATGATTGAAACTTCATTGACGAGAACAAATACGTTCTTGGATCACTCCTCAGAGAGCCGGCGACAGCTGAAAGCCGGTGTGTGAGCCATTGCGGAATATCCTCTCCGAGAAGCAGTGCCTAACCTGCGAGAGCAGCAGTAAGTGCTGACGGTTGTCCCCCGTTACAGGGAACGCGAACAGCTCGTTCGCGACTAAGGTGCCGCTATGTGCGCAGCTCATTTGATTGTGCTGCACACACCAGTCTGCTGTTTTTTTGCAGACTTTGCGGAACAAGGGTGGTAACGCGACTAAGCCTCGTCCCTTCTCATAGGGATGAGGCTTTATTTTTGTTTATTTTAGGAGGCTGGAGAGATGCAACGCGTAGATGTAAAGGAACGTGCCCGCACAAGAGAGCTGAGAGTGCTGGAGCAATGGAAAACAAATGATACGTTTAAGAAATCAATTTCGAATCGTGAAGGAAAGCCGAACTTCGTATTTTATGAAGGGCCGCCAACCGCGAATGGCGCTCCGCATATCGGACACGTGCTGGGGCGTGTTATCAAGGATTTTATTGGACGATACAAAACGATGTCAGGCTATCGCGTCGTACGTAAGGCTGGTTGGGACACGCATGGTTTGCCGGTCGAGCTGGGCGTTGAGAAGCAGCTGGGTATATCTGGAAAGCAGGAGATCGAGGAATACGGAGTCGAGAAATTCGTAAAGAAATGTAAGGACAGCGTATTCGAATATGAGAAGCAATGGCGCGAGCTAACAGAAGCTATTGGATATTGGACGGATTTGGATAATCCATATATTACGCTAAAGAACGAATATATTGAGAGCGTTTGGCATATTTTATCCACAATTCACGGCAAAGGGCTGCTCTATCGTGGACATCGTGTAAGTCCATATTGCCCGGATTGTCAAACGACGCTCAGCTCACATGAGGTTGCTCAGGGCTACGAAGATGTTAAAGATCTAAGCGCTACGGTGAAGTTCAAGCTGACCGATTCCGGCGAATCCATTCTGGCTTGGACAACTACGCCTTGGACGCTGCCTGCAAACGTGGCGTTAGCGGTAAATCCTGAGCTGGAATATGTTCGTGCAGCTAAAAACAGCGAAGTGTTTATCGTCGCGCGAAACCTGGCTGAGAGCGTGCTTAAGGACGGCTATGAAATTTTATCTGCTCTAAAGGGCAGTGAGCTGATTGGCCGCAGCTATGAACCGCCATTCCGTTACGTCCCAATCGAGAACGGGCATGTAGTCATTGCCGGTGATTTCGTAAGCGACACGAGCGGTACAGGTATCGTTCACATTGCCCCTGCACATGGTGAAGATGACTACCGTGTATCACGCGAGAACGGCATCAGCATGCTTAACGTTGTTGACTTGGCTGGCCGCTATACAACAGAGGTTACGGATTTCGCAGGCAGGTTCGTGAAGGACGGCGAGCTCGATATCGATATCGTCAAAAATCTAAGCGAACGTGGCTTGCTTTACTCCAAGGAGCGCTATGAGCACAGCTATCCGTTCTGCTGGCGCTGCAAAACACCGCTTATCTACTACGCAATGGAGAGCTGGTTCATTAAGACGACTGCAGTAAAGGATCAGTTGATTGCGAATAACAATAGCGTCGACTGGTACCCAGGTCATATCCGTGAGGGCCGCTTCGGTAAGTTCCTTGAGGATTTGGTCGATTGGAATATTAGCCGGAACCGTTATTGGGGCACACCGTTGAATGTATGGGTATGCGAAGTTACGGGCAAGGAATATTCGCCGAGCAGTATCGCGGATTTGCGTGCCATGGCGGTAGGCGATGTGCCGGAGAACATCGAGCTTCATAAGCCTTATGTTGATGAAATTAAATTGAAATCGCCATTTGCAGAGGGTGCGGTGATGACCCGCACACCAGAGGTGATCGATGTTTGGTTCGACAGCGGTTCGATGCCGTTCGCGCAGCAGCATCATCCATTTGAGAATGAGGAACAGTTTGCGCAGCAGTATCCTGCAGACATCATTTGCGAGGGCATTGACCAAACGCGCGGCTGGTTCTACAGCCTGCTTGCGGTTTCAACCCTGTATAACGGTAAAGCCCCTTACAAAGCGGTTATCTCAACAGGTCATATTTTGGATGAAAACGGTCAGAAAATGTCCAAGTCGAAGGGCAACGTTATTGATCCTTGGGAAATCATCAACGAATATGGAACGGATGCATTCCGTTGGGCATTGCTGGCTGACAGCGCGCCATGGAACAGCAAACGCTTCTCGCGCGGCATTGTAGGCGAGGCAAAATCGAAGGTAATCGATACAATTGTAAATACACATGCATTTTTTGCGCTGTATGCGTCGATTGACGGCTTTGATTACACGGCACATCCTGAGCAGAAATCCGAAAACAAGCTTGATCGCTGGATCATTTCCCGCTTGAACAGCTTGATCAACACCGTAAACAAAGGGCTGGAGGTCAATGACTTCCTTAACCCAGCGAAATCGATCGAAACCTTCGTTGACGAGCTTAGCAACTGGTACATCCGTCGCTCCCGTGATCGCTTCTGGGGAAGCGGGCTTTCGGAGGATAAACTGGCTGCTTACCAAACGCTGCGGAGCGTTCTGCTTACATTATCGCGCCTAATTGCTCCCTATGCGCCTTTGCTTGCTGAGGATGTGTACGGCAACCTGGGCGGAGAAGGAAGCGTACATTTGGCGGATTATCCGAAGGCAGATGCAGCTGCGATTGACTCGACGCTTGAGCGCGATATGGAAAGCGCGAGGCAGATAGTCGAGCTGGCTCGAAATGTCCGCAATGAAACGGGCATTAAAACGCGGCAGCCATTGTCGGAGCTTATTGTATCGCTTGACCGTGAATTTGACGTAGCGGGTTATGAGGATATTATTAAAGACGAAATTAATGTCAAAGCTATCACCATTCAAAATTCGGACAGCGGCTTTGTTGATTTCACGCTTAAGCTGAATCTTAAGATTGCCGGCAAAAAATACGGCAAGCATGTAGGTCCTATGCAGGCCCGGCTTAAAGCGCTGACTGCTGATGAAACGCGGAGCATCGTTAATGGCGGCAGCTTCGACTTTGCCGCTGGCGATGGTGAACAGCTGGCCGTAACAGTAGATGAGCTTCTCGTGGAGAAGCAGGCGAAATCAGGCTTTGCATCTGCGTCCGACAGCGGTGTGACGGTAGCGCTAAATACCGATATTACGGCTGAACTCGAGCAGGAGGGCTGGGTTCGCGAGGTCATTCGCGCCGTTCAGGATACACGGAAGAAGCTTGATCTTCCGATCGAGAAGAGAATTGACCTTGTTCTTGATGTCGATGACGAGCTAAGAGCGTCGCTCGAAGCTTTCTCCAATGTTCTGCAAGACAACGTGCTTATTCAATCCGTTTCCTATGAAGCCTTAGACGGTATGGAACGAGTAACGCTAGGAGATAAGACAATTGGGATTTTCATACGCGGGTAAGGGTATAGTATAGAGGGGAAAAACAAACGAATAACGAGGCCGCCTTCTGGCAGCTGCTGCAAGCGACAAGTAAGCCCGCTTGACCGCAATGGCTGAAGGGCGAGCCTCGTTTTATTGTTTGCCGAAGGGGATGCCTCTTATGAAACCGAAAAATCATGAAAACACAAAGGATATGAATGAGCTTCAGAACACATTAAACGGGCTCGATAAGCGGCTTCAAAAGATTGCCACAGAAATGGAACATACACAAATTGCGGATTATGTTCAGCTCTTGAATAGACCGCGCACCCTGATTTGGAGAAATCTCCTTGCAGGAATCGCAAGAGGTGTCGGAATCGCCACCGGTTTTACCTTCTTTGCGGCTACCATTCTTTATGTGCTGCAAATATTAGGTGCGCTTAACCTGCCGATCATAGGTGACTATATCGCGGATATTGTACGTATCGTACAAATTCAGCTTGAAGGCAAAACATATTGACACCTACTGCTAGTTGATATCCTCTTGCTCCAAACCATGATCGCCTTCGCCGTTGTGCATGTATTTCGCGTATTCGCGATTTCGTATTACAGAAACATGGCGTCCGGTAATATCAGTAGCAAGAAAGCTTTCAAGAGGTTCCACGAAGCCGTCATTCTCATATGCCTCAATGCCGACATGCTCATAATCTGTCACTTCACGATTTTCTGACATGGCAGGAGAATCCGCATTGCCCCACTGCTCGACAATTTGCCATGCGTCCTCACCATCGAAGCCATTATAGTCATCATTCTCATCCATGCTGGACCGGCCGAAGGGAGGAGTCAGAAAAAGCTCCTCCGCGGGTCTGCGCAGAGACACATGCTGACGAGGAGCGTGTTCGATACAATAGACGGTATCCGGTACAGCATCCAGACGTTCGATAGGAATCGTTTCGCCGCAGGCTCTGCAAATCCCGTAGGTGCCTTCGTCCATAGCTTTCAAGGCAGCTTCTATGCGTTCTAAATGAAGCTCCTCCTGTTCATGAAGCGCGATATCCTTTTCCCGGTCATACAGCTCAGTCGCTGTATCTCCGGGATGATTATCGATAGGAGAAAGCTCCCCGGAATGATCGCGCTGTGAGTCAGAAAGCCCGTAGTGATCACTGTCGTGGATACGGTGTTCAATTTCCTTCTGTTCATCGAGAAGTCTATCCTTAAGCAGGCTTAGCTGTGCATTAGTTGGTCTTGCCATAAGCAACGCCGTCCTTTCATGAGTAGTTATGTTCAATCTTAGCTTTAGCTGCAGCGAAGCTTTTCAGTATGGACTTCGATGGAAGAACAGGGAGGCAGCGCAGCTTAACAAGCAGGCGCTGGCTCTCATTTCATCGGATGTGCTACAATCAATAAGAATCTTTATTATGCTTGGATGCTGAGGAGTGGTTGTGTGCGTATTTATTATTATTGGATTGCCTTATTCGTATTTGTTCTGGACTATGTGACGAAAAAAATCATTGCGACGCAGATGAACATTGGAGATCAAATTAGCGTAATCAGCAATTTCTTTCTTATTACATCGCATCGGAATCGCGGGGCGGCTTTCGGCATTTTGCAAGAGCAGCGATTGTTTTTCATTATTATTACGATTGTCATTGTAATAGGCATCATTTGGTACATTCAGGCCATGCGTAAAACCGCTAAGCCTTGGCTGTTAATCGGATTAGGACTAGTACTGGGCGGAGCGCTTGGTAATTTCCTTGATCGCGCACGTTATGGCGAAGTCGTTGATTTTCTGCAATTTAACTTCGGCAGCTACCAATTCCCGATTTTTAACGTAGCCGATTCCGCAATCGTTTGCGGTGTGGCACTAATACTGATCGATACGCTGCTATCCGCTAAGGATGAGAAGAAGCGTATGGATAACGGAGAGGACAAGGATTCTAACAATCATGAGCAACAGCCCGTATAATGAGGAAGCAGTGGAATGGATCGTTGAAGCGGAGCAATCCGGCGAACGATTGGACAAGTTCGTTACCGATAGCATAGATGATGCTTCGGTATCACGAACACAGGTACAGGAATGGATTAAAGCAGGAGCCGTGAAGGTGGATGGAAAAGCGGCAAAAGCGAATTATAAGGTTGCCGAGAGCAATCGGATCGTTTTGCAAATTCCGGAGCTTGAGGATGCGGCCATTATACCGGAAGCGATTCCACTCGAGATTATTTATGAGGATTCAGACCTCATTGTGATTAATAAGCCGCGAGGCATGGTCGTTCATCCCGCACCAGGTCATTCGTCCGGGACTTTAGTAAATGCATTAATGCATCATTGCAAGGATTTGTCCGGAATCAACGGCATGATTCGTCCAGGTATTGTACATCGTATTGACAAGGATACAACAGGACTACTGATGGCTGCCAAAAATGATCTGGCGCATGTCTCACTGGCAGAACAGCTGAAGGAGCATACCGTAACCCGAAAATATATTGCGCTTGTGCACGGAAACCTGCCTCATGACCAAGGCACCATTGATGCTCCAATTGGCCGCGACTCGAACGATCGTAAGCTGTTTACGGTAACGGAGCGCAACAGCAGGCATGCCGTGACGCATTTTGTCGTACTTGAGCGGTTGGGTGACTACACGGTGGTGGAGCTCCAGCTGGAGACAGGGCGTACCCATCAAATTCGCGTTCATATGAAGTATATCGGACATCCGCTGGCAGGAGATCCCGTGTACGGTCGTAATAAAACCGTAGCATTAAATGGACAAGCCCTACATGCGGCGCTTCTCGGATTCACTCATCCAAGAAGCGGAGAAAGAAAGCAATTTGAGGTGCCGCTCCCTGCGGATTTCGAGCATGTGCTGAACAGTCTGCGATTAAGGTAATGAAAGGTAACACGTGCAAAAGTGCAAACTTTTCATTACTTTATTCATTATTTCGAGCTGGGAAGTAAGTTATTCTAAACAATAACAACGAAAATAATGTTTAATAAGGATAGGTGACACGAAATGACAGCAATTAATCAAAATTATTTGGAGCTTCAGGGCAGTTATTTGTTTTCTGAAATTGCCAAGCGTCGTACTAAGTTTATTCAAGAAAATCCGAATGCGGAAATCATTAGTCTTGGAATCGGCGACGTCACGCGCGGTTTGCCGGATGCTGTACTGAAAGCGATGCACAGTGCAGTTGACGAATTAGCGGCGCCAGGCTCGTTCCGAGGCTATGGCCCAGAGCAAGGCTATGATTTTCTCATTAACGCAATTATTGAAAATGACTATAAAGCTCGCGGCATTGAAATCGCGACAAATGAAGTATTCGTCAGCGACGGCTCCAAATGCGATGTGGGCAACATCCAAGAAATCTTCAGCGAAAACAGCATTGTTGCCGTTCAAGATCCTGTATACCCGGTATATGTGGATACGAACGTAATGGCTGGCCGCTCCGGCAAATACAATCAGGAAACAAAGCGCTATGAGAATATCGCTTATCTGGAATGTACGGCTGAAAACAATTTTAAGCCAAGCCTGCCGGACCGCAAGGTTGACATTATTTATTTGTGCTACCCTAACAACCCGACGGGCATGACGCTCACGAAGGAAGAGCTTAAGGTATGGGTAGACTATGCGAAAGCGAATAACTGCATTATTTTGTACGATTCGGCTTATGAAGCGTTCATCCAAGAAGAGGATGTGCCGCACAGTATTTACGAAATCGAAGGCGCGCGTGAAGTAGCGATTGAGTTCCGCAGCTTCTCCAAAACAGCTGGTTTCACTGGCGTTCGCTGTGCATACACGGTTGTTCCTCGCGACCTGAAGGGCCTCGATGCTGCCGGCAACGAAGTGCTGATCAATGATCTGTGGAATCGACGTCACACTACGAAATTTAATGGTGTATCCTATGTAACGCAGCGAGGTGCTGCGGCGATTTACTCCGAGGAAGGCAAGGAGCAAATCAAATCATTGGTGGATTACTACATGGAGAATGCAGCGATTATCCGTGATGGCCTTGCTTCCCTCGGTCTTGAAGTGTTCGGCGGCGTCAACGCACCTTACATCTGGCTGAAAACACCGAAAGGCATGGATTCATGGTCGTTCTTCGATAAGCTGCTGTCGGAAGCCAATATCGTTGGTACGCCAGGCGTTGGATTCGGTCAAAGCGGTCAAGGCTACTTCCGTCTAACCGCATTCGGCAGCCGCGAGAATACGGAGAAGGCAGTTGAACGTATCCGTAAGCTAAGCCTATAGTAAATTACGCTTGCCTTGTATAGCATCCGGGAATGAATCCACAATAAGCACATGCGGAAATATTCGTTTGCACTTGACATCTTTTGTCGAACGTGGGATAATTCTTATGATATACAGCAGAACCTTTAACTCAGTCCCGAGAGGCTGGCAAGGTAGCGTGAATAACAGGTTTTTAGAAGAGATGAATAGGACATCCTGTAGTGCAGCTTTCTGTGACGGAGGCTGTGGTGGATGCGCCTGATCTTTTCTTGACTGTACACAAGCTCCTTGCGAATAACGCAAGGAGCTTTTTTTGTCGCAACCAGGCGATGGGGCAAGCAAGAAAGGAGAAAGCGGGAATGACGGAGGAAGAGCATTTGGTCATCATGGATGAGACGGCGATTCGCCGGGCATTAACGCGAATTGCTCACGAGATTGTAGAGAAGAACAAAGGCATCGATGATTGCGTAATTGTGGGCATTCGAACACGCGGCATTTACTTAGCGCATCGAATTGCCGAGCGCATCAAGGAAATTGAAGGCAAGCCGGTGCTGGTGAGCGAGCTCGACATTACAAGGTACCGTGATGATCGCAAAGTGTCTATTACAGTAGATGCAGATACAGCAACAAGTGGAGAGAAGGATGGGGCTCCTCTCACCGTGCAGGACAAAAGAGTCATTTTATTCGATGACGTGCTCTACACAGGGCGGACCATTCGCGCGGCAATGGATGCGCTGATGGATTGCGGAAGACCGCAAAGCATTCAGCTGGCTGTTCTCGTGGATCGCGGACACCGGGAGCTGCCGATCCGGCCGGATTTTGTAGGGAAGAACGTGCCGACCTCCAAGCAGGAGCAAATTGAGGTCGAATTAACCGAGATCGATCAAGCAGATCAAGTAACGATCATAAATCATAGGGGGCAGGCCGGGTGACAATGACGCAGCTGAAACAACGGAGTTTGCTCGGTTTGAAGGAATTAAGCATGGAAGAAATCGAATCGATTCTCGACCGTGCGGCTTTCTGGGAAAACCATTCAACCAAAGTACACACAACATTGCAAGGCAAATTTGCCGCAAACATGTTTTTTGAGAACAGTACGAGAACGAGATTTTCCTTCGAGGTAGCCGAGAAAAGGCTTGGAACCGAGGTGCTTAACTTCTCGGCAGCTGTATCCAGCGTTCAGAAAGGCGAATCGATTTACGATACAGTCCGAACGCTGGAATCAATGGGCATTGACGTCGGTATCATCCGTTTGAAGCCGATCGGCGTTCTTGCCGAGCTGGCAACGAAAATCAAGGTTCCTTTAATAAATGCCGGCGACGGCAATAATGAGCATCCGACACAGGCGCTGCTCGATATGTATACGATGCGCAAGCATTTTGGACAACTCAAAGGGCTGACAGTCTCCATCATTGGCGATGTGCTGCACAGCCGCGTAGCCAGGTCAAACCTATGGGCTTTGCAAAAGTTTGGCGTGAACGTCAACTTCTGCTCGCCGGCTAACATGCGAACGTCTGAGCTGGATGTTAAGTATGTCGGTATAGACGAAGCTTTAAAATCGGATGTCGTTATGATGCTTCGCGTCCAGCTGGAGCGCCATGAAAGCGGCATGCTGAGCTCGGCCGAAAGCTACCGCGAGCATTACGGGCTTACAGTCGAGAGAGCGAGCAAGCTGTCTAAGCATGCGATAATAATGCACCCGGCGCCAATCAACCGCAATGTAGAAATTGATGACGAGCTGGTCGAGCATCCGCAATCGAAAATTTTTTCGCAAATGGAAAACGGGGTTCCAATCCGAATGGCCGTCATCGAACGAGCACTCAGCTAAAAGCATGAACAAAGTCCGAATAAAACCGGAGGGTGAACAAACAATGTCATTATGGATTATTAACGGTAACGTATGGAATGAAGCTTTGGGCAGCCTGGAGAGCAAGCATATTCGTGTCGAGGATGGGAAAATTGCAGCGATCGTAGACGGCAGCGCGCTGCCTGATATGGGCAGCGCGGAGGTCATCGACGCACAGGGTAAGCTGGTGTCCGCTGGTTTTATCGATATGCACGTCCATCTGCGTGACCCGGGCTTCGAATATAAAGAAGATATCGCAACAGGAACACGCTCTGCGGCGAAGGGCGGCTTCACAACGATCGCTTGTATGCCGAATACGCGGCCTGTAACAGATACGCCTGAAACGGTTCGCTACATTAAAGATAAAGCTGAACAGGCTGGCATCGTAAAAGTACTGCCTTATGCTGCAATCACCAAAAATGAGCTGGGACGCGAGCTTACGGATTTCGCCGCTTTGAAGGAAGCGGGAGCAATCGGCTTTACGGATGACGGAGTAGGCGTGCAGAACGCGCAAATGATGAAAAATGCGATGGAGCTGGCGAACTCGATGGATATGCCGATCATCGCACATTGCGAGGATGATTCCCTGGTTGAAGGCGCTTGGGCATCGGAAGGCGAATTTTCCCGCAAGCACAATCTGAAAGGCATTCCGAATGAATCCGAAGCGATCCATGTAGGCAGAGATGTACTGCTGGCTGAAGCGACTGGCGTACACTATCACGTGTGTCACGTCAGCACGGAGCAATCGGTCCGGTTAATACGGCTGGCTAAACAAATCGGAGTGCGCGTAACTGCAGAGGTATGCCCGCATCATCTTCTGCTGTCCGATGAGGATATTCCGGGTCTTGATGATGCCAATTGGAAAATGAACCCGCCGCTGCGTACGCCGCGCGATGTACAAGCGGTAATTGAAGCGTTAGAGGATGGAACGATCGACATGGTCGTAACTGACCACGCACCGCACAGCGCGGAAGAGAAGGCGCGGGGGGTACAGCTGGCGCCATTTGGAATCGTCGGCTTCGAGACAGCCTTCCCGCTTTTGTATACAAAATTTGTACAAACCGGTCAATGGACGTTAGGCTTCCTGCTGAAGCGAATGACGACAGACCCGGCCCGCGTGTTCCGTCTGCCGACTGGACGACTAGTGCAAGGAGCTCCAGCTGATCTTACAATCGTGGATCTCGGAAGCGAGCGGATTGTTGATCCAAGCACCTTTGCTTCGAAGAGCAATAACACGCCTTTTAGCGGCTGGAAGCTCAGCGGATGGCCGGTTGCGACAATCGTTGACGGCGCTGTAGTATGGTCTGAATAGCAGTCAGTAACTTGAATTTAGTTTTATAATATAGGGCTAAACCATTAACACCTGAGGAGTGATACGGATGCAAGCAAGATTATTGTTGGAAGACGGTACATTATTTACAGGTCTTTCGTTCGGCGCTGAAGCGCAAATGATGGGCGAGGTTGTTTTTAATACAGGAATTACAGGCTACCAAGAGGTTCTCTCTGATCCATCCTATTGCGGTCAAATCGTGACCATGACCTACCCGCTGATTGGAAACTATGGCATTACACGCGATGATTTTGAAGCGATTCGTCCGTTCATCCACGGCTTCGCGGTACGCCGCCATGAAGAGGTGCCGAGCAACTGGCGCGCACAAATTTCGTTAGGCCAGCTGCTTAAAGAGTACGGAATTCCAGGTATCAGCGATATCGATACACGGATGCTTACTCGCAAGCTGCGTCATTACGGAACAATGAAGGGTCTTATTACGACTGGCAATGAGCGCGTTGAGGAGCTTGCTGAGCGTCTGAATATCTCGAAGCTGATGACGGATCAGGTTGCCCGTACATCAACGCCTAACCTGTTCTCCAGCCCAGGGCATGGCGAGCGCATCGTGCTTGTGGATTTTGGCGCTAAGAGTGGAATTTTACGTGAGCTGACAAAGCGCGGCTGCGATGTCGTTGTCGTTCCGCACAACACAACAGCTGACGAAATTCGTCGCCTCGCTCCAGACGGCATTCAGTTGTCAAACGGCCCTGGGGATCCAAAGGATGTTCCTTATGCTGTGAAGATGGTGTCCGAGCTGCTTGGCGAATATCCGATCTTCGGCATTTGTCTAGGTCACCAGCTGTTCGCGCTAGCTTGCGGCGCAGATACAACTAAGCTGAAATTCGGCCATCGCGGCGGCAACCATCCGGTGAAGGATTTGTCGACAAACCGCTGCTACATCACTTCGCAAAACCATGGCTATACGGTGCTTGAGGAGTCTGTAGCAAATACACAATTGTCTATCACGCACATTAATAACAATGACCGTACCATTGAAGGTCTGAAGCATAATAAATTTCCTGCTTTCTCGGTTCAATACCACCCGGAGGCTGCTCCAGGACCTTATGATTCAAGCTACCTGTTCGATGAGTTCCTGCAAATGATTCGTACGCACAAGATTAATAACCCACAAAAACCTCGTCAAGCGGTGTTATCGGAGACGTTGAAAGGAGAGCTTCAGTATGCCCAAAAATAATGAACTCAAAAAAATTCTCGTGATCGGATCCGGTCCGATCGTCATCGGACAAGCGGCTGAATTCGATTATGCCGGCACGCAAGCTTGCCAGGCATTGAAGGAAGAAGGCTACGAGGTTGTTCTTATAAACAGTAATCCTGCTACTATTATGACCGACACGAACATGGCGGATAAAGTCTATATCGAGCCGATTACACTGGATTTTGTGTCGCAAATTATTCGTCAAGAGCGTCCTGACGGCTTGCTGCCTACACTTGGCGGCCAGACTGGCCTTAACATGGCGGTTGAGCTTGCCCGCGCCGGCGTTCTTGAGCGCGAGAATGTGAAGCTGCTCGGTACACAGCTGACGGCCATCGAAAAGGCGGAGGATCGTGACCTGTTCCGCGAGCTTATGCGTGAGCTGGAGCAGCCGGTACCTGACAGTGACATTGTTACGACAATTGAGGATGCGGTAGCTTTCGCTAACCAAATCGGTTACCCGATTATTGTTCGCCCTGCTTACACGCTTGGCGGTACTGGCGGCGGTATTTGCGCTAACGAAGAGGAGCTTCGCGAGACCGTTGCTTCCGGTATTCGTTACAGCCCGATTAATCAGTGCTTGATCGAGAAATCGATCGCCGGTATGAAGGAAGTGGAGTACGAAGTTATGCGCGATGCGAACGACAACTGTATCGTCGTCTGCAACATGGAGAACTTCGACCCGGTTGGCGTACATACTGGCGACAGTATCGTCGTAGCGCCGAGCCAAACGCTGTCCGACCGCGAATATCAAATGCTTCGTTCGGCCTCACTCAAAATCATTCGCGCGCTTAACATCGAGGGCGGCTGTAACGTACAGTACGCGCTTGATCCGCAAAGCTATCAATACTATGTTATTGAGGTTAATCCTCGTGTAAGCCGTTCGTCAGCGCTGGCTTCCAAAGCAACGGGGTACCCGATTGCAAAGATGGCAGCAAAAATCGCGATTGGCTACACACTTGATGAGCTTGTTAACCCGGTTACAGGTCAAACTTATGCTTGCTTCGAGCCAACACTCGATTATATCGTATCAAAAATCCCACGCTGGCCATTTGACAAGTTCGTTAACGCGAACCGCAAGCTGGGAACACAAATGAAAGCAACGGGCGAGGTTATGGCGATTGGCCGTACCTTCGAGGAGTCCATTCATAAAGCGGTTCGTTCGCTTGAAATCGGGACGCATCGCATTCACTTGAAGGAAGCTTCGTCGCTTGACGATGCCGTACTGCGGGCTCGTCTGGAGAAGCCGGACGATGAGCGGATGTTCCTCGTTGCGGAAGCCTTCCGCCGCGGTTACAAGCTGCAGGATATTCAAGACATGACGAATATCGACTGGTGGTTCCTGGATAAAATCCAATCGATCATTGCCTTCGAGGATCGTCTGCGCAGCGAATCGACATTGACGCAGCAATCGCTTTATGAAGCGAAGCGCAAGGGCTTTACTGACCGTTCCATCGCAGAAATTCGCCGCGAAGGCTTCCCGAACGGCAGCCATACAACGGAAGAAGATGTTCGTGAGCTTCGTTACCAGCACAACCTGAAGCCGGTATACAAAATGGTAGATACATGCGCCGCTGAGTTTGAAGCGTCAACACCGTACTACTACTCAACATACGAAGTAGAGAACGAAGTCATCGAGACGGATAAGCAAAAGGTGCTTGTCCTTGGCTCTGGCCCAATCCGAATCGGTCAAGGGATTGAATTTGACTACTCAACCGTACATGCGGTATGGGCGATTCAAGATGCCGGCTACGAAGCGGTCATTATTAACAATAACCCAGAGACGGTTTCGACGGATTTCAGCACCTCTGATCGCCTGTACTTCGAGCCATTGTTCTTCGAGGACGTCATGAATGTTATCGAGCAAGAAAAGCCGCTTGGCGTCATCGTGCAATTCGGCGGCCAAACTGCGATCAACCTTGCTGCTCCGCTTGCGAAAGCCGGCGTACGCATTCTTGGTTCCAGCCTTGAAAGCATTGACGCTGCAGAGGACCGCAAGAAGTTTGAAGCGCTGCTTCGCAGCCTGAACGTAGCACAGCCTGACGGCAGCACGGTTACTTCGGTAGACGAAGCGGTCGCTACAGCCCAAAAGCTTGGTTATCCGGTGCTCGTTCGTCCTTCCTATGTACTCGGCGGACGTGCGATGGAAATCGTATATTCCGACGAAGATCTTCTAAGCTACATGGAAATTGCGGTTAAGATCAACCCTGAGCATCCGGTGCTTATCGACCGCTATATGCTTGGCAAGGAAGCAGAGGTTGATGCGATCTGCGACGGCGATACGGTTCTTATTCCGGGTATTATGGAGCATGTTGAACGCGCAGGGGTTCACTCCGGCGATTCGATCGCGGTATATCCGCCGCAATCGTTGTCTGACGAGATTAAGCAGCAAATTGTCGATATGACGATCAGCATATCCAAAGCGCTGAATGTCATCGGACTTGTAAATATCCAATTCGTTATTCATCAGGATAAAGTATACGTAATTGAAGTAAATCCGCGTTCGTCGCGTACGGTTCCGTTCCTAAGCAAGGTGACAAACCTGCCAATGGCGAACCTCGCTACGAAAGCGATTCTGGGCACAAAGCTTGCCGACCTTGGATATACAGAAGGCTTGTGGCCGGAGGATGAATATGTATCGGTTAAAGTACCGGTATTCTCCTTCGCTAAGCTTCGCCGTGTTGACCCAACGCTGACACCTGAAATGAAATCAACAGGCGAGGTCATGGGCCGTGATGTGAAATATGCTAAGGCGCTTTATAAAGGCCTCATCGGAGCAGGCATGAAAATCCCTACCTCCGGTGCGATTATCGCGACGGTTGCGGACAAAGATAAAGAAGAAGCGACGGAGCTGCTTCGCGGCTTCTATAACCTCGGCTACAAAATTATCGCAACAGGCGGAACAGCGGCGGCGCTGGAAGCGGCAGGTCTGCATGTGACGACTGTTAACAAGCTGAGCGAGGGCTCGCCGAATATTCTTGACCTGGTTCGCGAGGGTCAAGCGCACTTTGTTGTCAATACGCTGACAAAGGGCAAAACGCCGGAGCGTGACGGCTTCCGGATTCGCCGTGAAGCGGTTGAGAACGGCGTGGTCTGCATGACATCGCTGGATACCGTTCGCGCACTGCTTGTAATGCTTGAAACGATCAACTTCTCCTCGCGCTCGATGCCTGTGCCGCAGAAGAAGTAAAAGAAGCCTACTCGGTTTATAAGCACGGCCAGCGTTAGCGGCCTCGCTTCTCACACTTTTATACAGTGTGAAGCGAGTCGCACGTATGGCCGTTTATTATGCCAATCTATAGAGAAAAAAGGAGAGATGTCGAATGATGCTGACAACTGAGCAAGCAGCCGGTAAGATCATGGTTGCGCTGGATTATCCAGATGCGGCTCCGGCGGAGCGCTTGATCGCGGAGCTGCAGGGGATTCCATGCTATATGAAGGTAGGCATGCAGTTGTTCTATGCAGCAGGCCCTGCTTTCGTGGAGAGCTTAAAGAAGCGAGGCTACTACGTTTTTCTCGATGTGAAAATGCATGATATTCCAAATACTGTAAAGGGTGGAGCGAATAGCGTTACGAGGCTGGGCGTAGATATGTTCAACGTCCATGCAGCAGGGGGAAGCGCGATGCTTGAAGCTGCGATTGAAGGTGCGGATGCTGCAATAACCGGCAGCGGTTTGCGAAAGCCTAAAATTATTGCCGTGACCCATCTCACGAGCACAAGCCAATCGATGCTCAATGAGCAGATTGGCATTGAGGGAACAGTTGAAGCAGCTGTGCTTCGATATGCGCAGATGACCAAAGCTGCCGGTCTTGATGGTGTGGTAGCTTCTCCTTCCGAAGTCGTAGCAATCAAAGCGGCCTGCGGGGCAGATTTGCTAACGATAACGCCAGGCATACGACCGAATGGTGCCGACATGAATGATCAATCGCGTATTTTGACCCCAAGTGAGGCGCATATGCAGGGAACGGATTATATGGTGATAGGCCGTCCCATCACAGCTGCGCCACAGCCGCGCGCTGCTATAGAATCTATTATTGAGGAGTTGATTTCTTGTGAGTAAACTGTCATTGACTGAGCTTCCGAAGAAAATTGCCATGAGTTTGTTGGAGATTGAAGCAGTTGCGCTTCGCCCGAATGAGCTTTTTACCTGGACCTCAGGGATCAAGTCACCCATCTACTGCGACAATCGTTTAACGATGTCTTATCCGGCAATCCGCGATCTGATCGCGGAAGGCTTCGCAACGGTTATTCGCGAGAATTATCCCGATGCTGAGATCATTGCTGGCACGTCAACAGCCGGTATACCGCATGCGGCTTGGGTAGCGCAGAAGCTGAATCTGCCTATGGTTTACATTCGCGACAAAGCGAAGGGACACGGCAAGCAGAATCAGATCGAAGGCCGCATTCTTCCTGGTCAAAAGGTAGTTGTCATCGAGGACTTGATCTCGACAGGCGGCAGCTCGCTTAAAGCAGGGCTTGCGGTTCGTGAAGCAGGCGCGGAGGTATTGTCTGTACTTGCTATATTCACCTACGAATTTGACATAGCAGCAGAAGCTTTCGCAGCAGAGCAAATGCCTCTGGCGACACTGTCGAATTACAGTGCCTTAATCGATACGGCGGTAGAGCTAGGTAAGATCGCTGCCGCTGATGTGGACAATTTGCAGGCATGGCGCAAGGATCCGCAATCGTTCGGCAAATAATAGAATGTAAAGAATGATTTTTTAAAGGGGCTGTCCCATAAGTCACGAATGTGACGGGGATAGCTCCTTTGTTTTTAATGTGCTGGGACAATTGGAGAGAACCCATTTTGTTTTTCGGCATCAAGCCGCTGTGAAGGCTGCTTCAGATGGGGTTAATCGATTTCAAAACAAGCAGCTCGCTGACAGCTTCCTAGAGATTTCGCATTTTAAAGTGAAGTAGTATATAGGAAAAGCTGTGATCGGCAAGCTGCGAAAGTATTTGCCGAAAGCAGTTTTTTTGATTTTTAAAAAGATAAAAAGTTGTTTGTAAATGACGTAACTTTTTGAACATGTCCTTCGTCTATCATGTAAGATTAGAATTATGAAAGCTGATTAAGGGGGACCGGGAGCGCTCATGACCATTCCGCAGGAAGCAGAACAATCAACTGAGCAGCAGCGTGAGCCCGCAGGAGAACGTCGCAGTCTACTTGCCGTTACGAACGTAGAGCGTACATTCCAGGTTGGCGGTTCGCCGCTGCATGTATTGAAAGGCATTCGAATGGAGCTTAAGGAGAGACAGCTTGTCATGCTTCGGGGCCGATCAGGCTCTGGAAAGACAACATTGCTTAATTGCCTGGGGGGGTTGGATACGCCAAGCAAGGGCGAAATTATGTTTAATGGTTTACCTTTTCACAGTATGAGTGACAACCAGAGAACGTTAGTAAGAAGGAAGGATATGGGTTTCATATTCCAGGCATACGCCCTCATGCCGTTGTTATCTGCATGGGAGAACGTAGAGCTCTCTCTGCGCATGGCGGGGGTGCCGCGCGGACAGTGGAAGGAAAGGGTTGCCCAGTGCCTTGAACGCGTAGGCTTGGAGAAGCGGATGCATCATCGTCCATTCGAGCTTTCAGGGGGGGAGCAGCAGCGTGTTGCGATCGCTAAGGCTATTGCCCATAAGCCAATGCTTCTGTTGGCGGATGAACCGACAGCAGAATTAGATACAAATATGTCAGCTCAAATCATGGCGGTTTTTCAAAATATTATTCGCACGGAACACGTTACAATTTGTATGACTACACATGATCCTACGATTTTGGAGGTTGCCGACCATGTCTATGAAATGGTGGACGGGAAATTTATTTAAACGTTTAATAATTGCTGTTATGAGTGTTGCGTTAATATTCGCAAGCGGGTGTTCGCTGTTGCCTGCAGAGGAAGAGGAGGAGGTATGGCCGGAAATCATGCCGCCTCAAATATCGAAGAAGCCGGAGTATGAGGTGACGACAGCCACACTGGAGACGAAGGTCCAAGTAATCGGCAAGTTGATCTCTATGAAAGAAGAGACCTTGTTCTTCACCTTGGACGGCAAGCACTTGAAAGAGCTCTATGTTAAAGCAGGAGATACGATTACAGCCGGTCAAGCGATTGGCGTGCTCGATGTTGATGATTTGTCGAAAGCGTTGCGTCTGGAAAGACTTGCTTTTAAGCGAGAGGAAATGGCTATGAAAGAAACGCTTCGCCAGCGCGATGAGATGGATCCCATCGAATTTGAGGAGAAGTCGATTGCATTCGAAGAGCGGAAGCAGAAGCTGGTCGATATGGAGGAGGAAATCGCTAAGGCGTCCTTAACGGCTCCCTTCGGAGGGACGATTGTAACCTTGAATGTACAGAAGGGCGATCTGATCAAGGCCTATGCTCCAATCGCCATCGTAGCGGATACAAGTCAAATCACGCCTGCCGCCAAGCTCTCTAAAACTGAGCTGGAGAAAGTAGCTGTAGGCATGGAAATATCAGCAAACATTACAAATGTCGGTACATTCAAAGGCACGATCCAGCAGCTGCCGATCCAGACCGATGAACAGGGTAACGGCGGGAATCCAGGCGGCCAGCCTGGCGATACGAAGCCTGAGCGTCCAGAGGACTTTATGCTTGTCAGTATCAAAGATTTGCCTAAAAACTTGAATCGCGGCATGCCGCTTTCGATCAGCGTTATTACGAAGCGCACAGAAAATGCCATTGTGATACCTCCTTCTACGCTTCGTTCAATCGGCTCCCGCACTTATGTGCAGGTGATTGACGAGGATGGCAAGCGTGAGGTTGACGTGGCAGTCGGCCAGCAAACCGCTACTCAGATTGAAATTCTGGAAGGGCTCACGCCGGGGCAGAAAGTAGTAGGTCGATAGCCGATGGGAATTCCTCTGTTTCGTTTTTTGTTTCGCAAAATGTGGAACACACGCTGGCTAACCTTAAGCACGCTTGCGGGATTAACATTGGCCGTTGCGTTTGCAACCAGCATACCGATGTATGCGGACGGTGCCCTTAAGAGAGTTGTAGCTGAATCGCTGCAGCAGAAAAGCACAGGATTGCCGGCGGGGTCATTGCTTATGCGGTATCAATCACCGGCTGGCGAGAAAACGGATATACCGGCGTTAACGGAACTTGACCGTTATATAGCTGAGGGTGTTCCGCATGAAATCGGCTTTCCGTACGAGACGTTTGTCAAAAGCTTTTCCATCCGCAGCTCTGAGGTTGTGCCAGAGGATACGACGAAGGTCGATGCGGGCCGCACTCGTCAGTTGACGATGATGTCGATGTCCGGCCTGGAGAACAATACGGAGCTGGTGCAGGGCAGATGGTTTGTAAATGCAGAGGGAGACGGCGAGCTTCTCGAAGCGGTTATGTTCGAGGAAGCGATGTACCGTAATGATGTACATATCGGTGATGTTTTTGAATATCCGATATACGGCGGACTTGATCTTACGCTTCGGGTCAAGATCGTCGGGGCGGTCAAACCGCTTAGCGATACGAGCACTTATTGGTATCAAGGTCAGGAGGGGCTTCTTAATACGCTCCAAATTAGTGAAGTAGCCTTCAAAAAATCACTGCTCGAAAAGCAAAATATTCCGCTGCATAATGCCAGCTGGTATTATGCATTCGATTTATCGGACATTCAAACGAGCCAACTAACGCCGCTTGGACGCACGCTTGAGCGATTAAACATTGATTTGTATCAGCGTCTAAAGGATACGAGAGTGGAGATATCATTTGCTTCCACGCTGACCGAATTCAAGAAGCAAAGTCTGCAGCTGCAAACGCTGCTGTTCACGCTTGCAGCACCAATGCTTGCGATGGTCTTTTTCTTCATTGCGATGAACGCTCGACAATCGCTTGATATGCAGCGCAGTGATATTGCGGTGCTGCGAAGCCGCGGAGCGGGTACAAGGCAGGTCATTTGGATTTATTTGCTTGAAGGCCTGCTGCTTGGTGGTATCGCTCTTGCGAGCGGACCATTTATCGGTTGGTTCATGGCAAAGAGCATCGGATCGGCCAACGGATTTTTATCCTTCGTTAACCGTAAGTCAATACCTGTAGGCTTCTCGACAGAGGCCTTGATCGCAGGCGGAGCAGCGGTGCTGCTCGCTTTGCTGGCAACTATTATTCCAGCCATCATTTATGCCAGATCCTCGATAGTGAGCTACAAGCAAGAGCTGGCTCGCTCGGATCGCAAGCCGAACTGGCAGCGCTGGTATCTGGATATACTGCTGCTAGGTGCGGCTGGGTATGGCTGGTATATGTTCAATGAAAGACAAATGCTTACGTTTCAAACTGGAATGACAACCGATCAGCTTAACGTACAGCCATTTTTGTTTTTTGTTCCGGCGCTCTCCATCTTTGCGCTGGGGTTATTTTTCTTGCGGCTGTTCCCATGGCTGCTGAAGCTATTTAATTGGCTTGGGCGCAGATTTCTGCCTGTTCCGATCTATTTGACGCTCACACAGCTATCACGATCGTCAAAGGGCTATTATCCGCTAATGATCCTATTAGTACTGACGCTAGGTCTTGGCGTGTATAATGCATCTGCTGCCAGAACGATCGATTTGAACTCGACAGAACGTACCCTTTACAAATATGGTTCCGATGTCATTATTCAAACCGTGTGGGAAGGCACAGCGGAGATTTCGCGTACACCTGATAATGGTTCAGGCGGCGGAAATCCTGGCGGTGGAGCCGGCGGCGGAGGTGGAAATCCTGGTGGCGGCGGTGCCGGTGGCGGTGGGGAGAATCCCGGCGGCGGCGCTGGCGGAGGCGGCCAGACGGTGCCGACTCGTGTTTTGTACAGCGAGCCTCCATTCGAGATTTTCCGTTCCTTAGAGGGGG
This sequence comes from Paenibacillus praedii, assembly GCF_049725345.1. Classification (NCBI taxonomy): domain Bacteria; kingdom Bacillati; phylum Bacillota; class Bacilli; order Caryophanales; family Paenibacillaceae; genus Paenibacillus; species Paenibacillus praedii. The sequence goes on from NZ_JBMWAM010000015.1 coordinate 76,117, forward strand.
TAGAAGCAGCTGCGCGTGTGATGCAAACGAAAGGGAATGTTGTCATTTCAGGCAAATCAATCGGTCAAGGTACAATTATGGGGATCGATAATCAAGATTTTTCCAAAGTAGCGTGGTTCCGAAATGATTTGTATCCGGCGCATCCGTTTCATTATTTAAACAATTTAGGCTTTTATGAGCATGCGGCTCTTATTCCTTCGGGAGTTGCCGAGCAATATCAGCTCAAGCTAGGTGATTTGGTTTCGGTTGGTTTTCCGGATGGCATGCTTGAATTTACCATTGTAGGCATTCTGCCATACTGGCCAAGTCAATACCCGGATAAATCACCCTTCGTTATTACGAATCTGGACTATATTTATGATCAGCTGCCGATTATTCCGTATGAGATATGGCTGAAGATGGAACCTGATGCGAAGGTTGCTCCTATTATAGAAGAGCTCCAGAAGGCAGGTGTTGAGCTGGCATCGGTGAAGGATGTGCGATCCGAGCTCATCTCGCAGGCTAAGCATCCGACTAGAGGCGGAGTATTCGGTATTTTGAGCTTAGGCTTCCTAGTCTCCGTTATTATTACGCTGGCTGGTTACGTGTTGTATTGGTTTTTCAATTTATCGGGCCGTGTTGTTCAATTCGGCGTACTGCGCGCGATGGGCTTATCACGCAAGCAGCTAACCGGCATGCTGCTGCTAGAGCAGCTGTTCACAGCTGGACTTGCAATTGGGCTGGGCGTACTTATTGGTAAAGTCGTAAGCTTACTGTTTTTGCCATTCCTGCAGACGACCGAGAACGTTGCCGAGACCGTGCCTCCATTTCGTGTTGTCTTCGAATCAAGCGATACGAATCAGCTGTTTATCGTTGTCGGGGTCATGATGACGATCGGAGCGCTGCTGCTCTTCCTGCATATCCGCAGGCTCAAAGTGCATCAAGCGGTTAAGATGGGAGAGGAGCGATGACGAAGTTGACAGAGCTGACAGAAGCTAAAGAGTCTTCAAAGACAACTGAGACGACAGAGCTGGCAGAAACGAAAGAATCGATAGAAGCCCCAGAAACCAAAGCAATGATCGATTGCGAGGGCTTAGTGAAAATATACAAAACAGAAGATTTGGAGGTCGTTGCGCTTCAGGGCTTGAATTTAAAGGTGAACGAAGGCGAGCTTATGGCTATTATCGGCAACAGCGGCAGCGGCAAATCAACGCTTCTTAATACGTTGGGCGGTCTCGACCGCCCCTCTGCCGGTCAGGTTCGAGTAGGTCCTTGGGATTTACTCAAAATTACAGAAGAGGAGCTCGTGCAGTACAAACGCGAAACCGTAGGCTTTATCTGGCAAAATAATGCCCGTAATCTGCTTCCTTATCTCTCAGCGCTTGAGAACGTGGAAATGCCGATGATGCTTTCCGGCAAAGTGGATCGTGCTTACGCCAAGCAGCTGCTTGAATGGGTGGGACTTAAGGAGCGTATGCACAACAAGCTTCATCAGCTTTCCGGTGGGGAGCAGCAGCGTGTTGCCATCGCGATTTCGCTGTCCAATCGGCCTAAGCTGCTGCTTGCGGATGAGCCGACAGGCTCGGTAGATACGGCAACCTCCGATATGATTATGGGGATTTTCCGTCAGCTTAACCGCGAAATCGGGATAACTATTGTCATTGTTACGCATGACTTGTCGCTCGCGAGCAAGGTGGATCGCGTCGTTGCCATACGCGATGGTTTGACCAGCACGGAGTTTATAAAACGTAATCCGAACATTAATCCAGATGGAGGTGAGGCAGAGCTTCCGACGGCAAGCGGGCTGCAAAATGTGCATGAAGCCTATGTCGTAGTAGACCGAGTCGGACGTTTGCAGGTACCCAAGGAATATTTATCAGCTCTTAACATTAAGGACAAAGCAACGATGGAATTTGACGGTGAGCGGATAATTATTACGCGGCCTAAATCATTGGGGGGTTAAATCGTATGAATAACAAACGGTTGTCAGGACGAGGAATTCGTAAAATTACAATGCTAAGCATAACGCTTGCTTTGCTTGTCAGCTTGCTGGCTGCGTGCACCGGAGGAGCGGAAACGTCATCTGAGACACGCGTACTGCGAGTTGGATTTGTTACGGGCGGTTCGGACATGGAGTCGTATTATCGCCAACAGTATACGGACACGTACGAAATGATGAATCCCAATATCGAGTTTGAAATCGTAAGCGCTGTTAACTATGATGATCAACGTTTCGATCAAACGGAGCCGGGAAAACCGATGTCACAGCCCGATACGTTTGAGAAGCTGAAGGAAATGCTGAACGGACAAAATCCAGTTGATGTGGTTATTTTCGATTATAACCTGCTGCGCCGCCTGACCCAGGATAATTTATTGCAGCCGCTCGATCCGCTTGTTACGCAGGACAAATTCGATCTGAGCGATTATGTGCCAACTGTAATTGAAGGGATTAAAGCGGCGGGTGACAACAATTTGTACGCGCTGACGCCAACCTTCAGCTCATCAGCGCTATTTTATAATAAAAAAATATTTGCAGACGCGAATATCAGTCCTCCAACAGACAAAATGGAGTGGCAGGAAGTACTGAATCTTGCTCGCCAAGTGGCTAAAGGAGAGGGCGAGGATCGTCAGTTCGGCTTCTCGTTTAATCGTTGGGCTTCAGACGGCTTTAATGATACGCAAATGTACAGCCAAGCGCTGCAACTGAAATTGTGGGATGACAACGGCGAAAAAATGCTTGTAAACAACGATCAATGGGTGCAAGTATGGGATACGGTGGCTTCGCTTTATAAAGAAGAGATCGTGCCAACTCAGGATTATATGAACATGATGTACCAGAAGCAAAGTGAAGCAGGAGTCAATGATCCGTTCTACGGCGATTTGTTCATCAAAGGAAAAGTGGCGATGACTATCGGTGATTACGGATATATTACTGAGCTCAAGAGAGCACAAGACAACGCATCTAAAATAAATGATTTCACACCGGTTGATTGGGATGTGGTTACGGTTCCTGTTAATCCAAACGATCCGGAAACAGGCGCAAGTATTACACTAAGCCAATTGATGGGTATTAATGCCAAAGCTCAAAATGATAAAGATGCTTGGGACTTCATTAAATTCACGAATGGCAAGGAATGGGCGAAGCTGAAATCCAGAAGCGTCTACGAAATGGTAGCGCGCAAGGAGTTTCTGAAGCCGATTGGGGGGATGCAGTATAACTTGGAAGCATTCACAACGCTTAAGCCTTTAATGCCTACGACAACGGATCCAGATAAGGTTTATCGCGATAACCCGAATATTTGGGAGGCGCAGCAGTTTGGCTATGAGCTGTTTCAGGCTGTGTTAGACGAGACGAAGTCAGCTAAAGAAGCGCTTGCCGAGTGGGAAACCAAAGGCAACGCTGTGTTGGAGCGTTTGAAAAATGATCCAAATGGCGGAGCTGGCGACGATGTAAGCACGATGCCAATGCCAAGATAAATTAGCGCACGATGAATAGAAAGAAGCCCGTATGCGACATATATTGTCGTATGCGGGCTTTTGCATTTCACAAACCAGTATGCACATCATCCCTTTAGTAAAAAGGACTGATAAGCCGTCCATGAGCCGTTGTCGTTCTGATACAGCAAATGAATACGATCAATATTCGATGTGATGTCAAAGTCCTGCATTCTTAGATTTCCATATACATCGTGAAGCTCATCTGCTGACATTTGCTGCCCGATGGTGAGATGAGGGGTGTACACATACTTCTTCAGAGCTCCAAGCGCTAATGGGCCGCTGCTTACCTCGTTATGAAGCTTCTGCATGGTTTTCGTGTCTTGAAGAGCCAAATAAATAACATGACTCACGGGATAGAAGGAGGATACACGGTTAAAGCGAATCGTGAACGGCTTTATCGAGGAGGATATCTGATCCAGATGGGCAACAGCCACCTGCAGCTGCTCCTCGTTCCACTCCTGCTCCTCCCGAACGGTCAGATGCGGGGGGATGGTCGTATAATGCGGATCATGCCGCTTGCGCCACCCATTCGCCAAATCCTGTACATGCTTTTCCGGGAAAACAACGATACCGAATAACATCGTAATCAGCTCCTTTAAATAACCTAATTTGAGTATACCCGATTTGCTTGTTTTATCCGAATTTGGGGTATTCTAAACGCTACAAGCGTTACAATATGGCGTATATGTTTTTTGGCTATTGAATCAGGGAGGATTCGTATGAGATGGGTGTACTGGGTAAGGCTGTACGATACGAAGTTTCAAGCGGGGTGCCTAGTGAGAAGAATGGAAAACGATTGGTGGATATATGGCTACGATTGTCCGAGAGAGGTTGAAGTGTTTCGTTCACGCAAAGGCCGTTATGGCGTAAGGTTCGTACCTCAATGAAAAGTATGAAAAAAAAATAGAATAATTTGCTTGACTTAAATCATGCATATATAGTATATTATTTTATGTCGCCATTTCAAGTAGCTTTGAAACAAATGGACATACGTCGCGGGGTGGAGCAGCCCGGTAGCTCGTCGGGCTCATAACCCGAAGGCCGCAGGTTCAAATCCTGCCCCCGCAACCAACCTTTCGATGAATACGTTGAAACAGACGTTTTTCGAGGGCCCTTAGCTCAGTTGGTTAGAGCGGTCGGCTCATAACCGATTGGTCGGGGGTTCGAGTCCCTCAGGGCCCACCATTTGATTTGAAAAAAGCACTTACATCATGCCGGGGTGGCGGAACTGGCAGACGCACAGGACTTAAAATCCTGCGGTGGGTGACCACCGTACGGGTTCGATTCCCGTCCTCGGCATACTTAATACCAATGAAATCAAGGGTTTCAGCTCATATGGGCTGGAACCTTTTTTCGTTCGTGGAGCGGGTTTGCTAACATTTTGCTAACGGCGCTTATTTTTTCGCTTTTTCTCGACACTTTCGAAGCTTTTATCTTCAAGTCAGAACAGATTCTATACAGATCAATTGTTGCTTTCCGCGATACGCTCGAGAATTCTGTCACGCTTCATTCTTAGCCGCTGGATTTCTGCTCTGATGACTTCTTTGCGAGAAGGTATAGTGTATTTATCGCCATACTCTAAAGCAAGCTTTACATGGCTTCTAGCGATGTCTAATAGTGAAGCAGTTATTCCAGCATCGTCGAGTGCTCTCCAAACGGCATATTTCATTGAGCAGCGTCCTTTCCTTGGCTTGAGAAGAGGGAGTTAATCTTTGAGGCTGTATCTTTTTTTGTTTCCATATCGATGTGCGTATAAGTGTTCGCAGTTATGTTGATAGTGGAATGACCTAGCCAAACTTGGACTTCTTTTAGTCCTACGCCGTGTTTGACCAGGTAGCTTGCTGTAGAGTGCCTGAGATCGTGAAATCTGATATGCGGCAATCCGTTCTTTGCGAGTATTTCCTTGAATTTATGGTTCAAGTATTCTGTTTTCATCGGGCTCCCATTAGGCACACAGCATACAAGACCGCTGTCGATGTAATCTTTGCCGTATAGCAGTTTGTTTTTCTTTCGCTGCTTCATTAGAATCTGAAGGTAATGCTCGATCTTCTCCATCAACGGTAAAACTCGTTGGCTGCTATCACTTTTTGGCTTCTTGACGACAACCTCTTTGCCGTACTTTACGCGAACTTCTTTAATAGAGACTGTCTTTTCCTCGAAATCGATGCAATCCCACTTCAACCCAAGCACCTCGGAACGCCGGAGACCGTAATGAGCTGCGATATATACTGCCGATGCTATCGGTGTACCCAAACAAACCTCAAATAGCTTTTCGAGCTGTTCTACAGTGTAATAGCTGGCGTTGAACTTCTCCTCCTTAGGAAGCAAGACTCGATCTGCGGGGTTAAACGGAATCAGGTTCATACGTACTGCAAAACTTAAAGCGCTCTTGATATTAGCGTGATGTCTTCGTAATGTTTTAGCGGACAACCCCTTTTTACCTGTTGCTGCATCATCCTGCTGCTTCGTCTCATAATATTTTTGCAGGTGTATTGGTTGTAATTCTTGCAGCAATACATCGTTTTTGCTCATGAAATATTTGTTAATATGCTTTGTTACGATCATCTCGTAGCCTTCCCAAGTGGTTTCCTCAACCTTGCTTTTAATTACGTTATGAAGCCAATCCAGCATGAAATCGGTGAATTTAAGCTTTCGCTGCGGTTGTACGAAGTTGTTATTGTCTATTTTCGTGAGTGTTTCACGCAGAATTTTCTCCGCATCTGATTTCTTCTCGCACTTGGTATTAATCCATTTTTGCTTCCGTTTTCCAGCCTCGTCTTTTGTTTCGACAATGATGTACCAGTATTTATTACGTTTGAGCAAGCTGCCTTTCATGTGCGTCAACCTCCGATATGTTTTTGTGGAAATGAAAAAGACAGGAGCATAAGTGCCCCTGTCAGCAAGACTGGATATTTTTTACATGTATTTGGAGATGTCCATTTGCGCGCTTCTTAGGATGTATTCTTTTACACTCAAAATTGGAATTCGGTACGTATGCCCGATTTTTATTGCATTTATTTCACCAGAGCGTATTAGTCTGTAAGCAGTGTTTCTACCTATCAATAAAATTTCCATGAGACCTTCAACGGTAATAACTTCGGGAAAATCTTGAAGCATAATAGCTATTCACCTCCTGTCCAAGGTAATAATATAGATTTATCAGTTTCGACAATACGGTTCAGAATCGTTATCCCGTACCTTATGTTATTTGTTCATGCCATACGTAGTTTTTTACTATCTTCCTGTGCTTCCTGCGTATAGTAGACTTGAAAGCTATAACTAGTTATAGTTAGAATATACAATCCCAAGAATCCCAATTTCCCCGAAAATCCCAAAGCTATTTATACATCTGCTGATAGTGAATATATATGGGGTAGGCACTATATGTACATTCCTTATTCGATTATCTGATTGTATTGCCTTAAATGATTTTTTACTAAAGATAATAAAAGGGTGACATTATGATTAAGGATGTAGGTATTCATTGTTCAGTAAAACACGTAACGTATATTGATAGAGAATGGTATGATAAGGAGTTTGTTAGACTAAAAGAAACTATAGATGAGATGAATGCGATTTTCTCGGAAATGTGCGAGGATTTTCTGATAAAAGGTGGCAAGATGTTAAAGGTATCGAGAAAAAGAATCGATCAAAATAGAAAAGACAAAAGAGTGAATAATGAGGAGTTAACTCCAGAACAAAAACAAGAAAATAATCGGGTGGAAGGGAAGAGAAAACTACAAGGGACTTACATTGGTAATTTTTTTGTTGTTCCGATAGAGCGTCTTCGCATTTTTGACATACAAGAGCATAAGCGTACAGAAGTAGGGCTTCGTATTAAGGTCTATACTCGAATGAACAAAAAAAAATATAAATGTGTTGAACTTGATTTGCTTAATGAAACGTTAGCTAATCCAAAGTGGATTGATCCAAATTTTCTTGATTATGATTTCTATTTATATCGAGATAATTTATACCCTTATTTATTACGGGCGATTAAGCTTGCTACACGACTGTTAGAAGAGGATGACGAGAAATTAATATTCAATGATGCAGTAGGATGGGTAGAACGGTTAAGAGTGCATGAGGATGGTTCTGTTGGTTACTTAAAAGACGATGGATATTCGATATGGAGTGAATCAGGAATAGTAAAGACAGAACTTGATCCCATGAAGTTGGACGTGGTTAAATTCTTGAAGGCAGTTCGAAATTACGCGAACAAATCTCAATTCTTAATGATAGATGATAAGATGGATGTTAACGCAGACCTTCAAGAAGAATTCGTCGGGTGGGAAAATGAAACGAAATGGTTCTTTGATTATGTACGTTTAAAGTCGTCTGTAACTAATATTCTACAGCAGTCGGGGGAGATGGATTTTACACTCGATAAACCGTTCTATGTATTCCTTTCTATGCATGGAATATTGGATAATGAGGGTAAGGAAGAGAAGAATTTTCGACCTGACAAAAAAATACCTAAAAGTAAGAATCAGCGGGCATTCACACTAGATAAATCACGAGTAGATGAATTCTTATTGAAAAATCAAAATATCATAGAATGAAAATGAAGTACATGAGCATCTAGGCTGCTCATGTACTTTTTTATTGTGCCGCTAACATCACCTTGACACTTAAATAATATACCCTCTCCGGCAGTATGACTTCAGAGGTGCTGCTCTGTGCGGGAAAAGGTCAGGTGATATGAATGGCTATTGACAAGCTATATGTTGTCTATGAGATGACGGAATCCGAGTATCAGGATTCGTTTGCGAAACTAAAGGGTTATTTCAAAGGTAGCCGTCATGGACTGAGGCGGGACAAATGGGACACATCTGTTTATGTTACGAATGGGCTTTCCAATTATGGATTCCAAGAAATACGAATGCGTAGGATATGGAATTATCGTTCAATAGAAATTCGATTACGTCCAGAATTGCTTAATAATATTGACGGCTCAAATTACTATGGTTTGACTCGCATTAGTGATTTTGGCGAGGTCAGTACGAAGTTCAACTATATTATGAAAGATATTATCGATCTTAATGTTCCATGCTTCTATGAGTGGAGAGCCAAAAGAGTGGAGTACACTGTCGATTTGTTAGTCGGTGAAGCATTACTTCCTAAATTAATATACTTGTATAAAAAAGGAAACCCGCCTCTATATATGCTACATGATCCTGTTACACAAAAATACTTAGACTCAGAGACGAATTTGTATCTAAATGCCAAAACGGTAACGGTGCATTGGTATAATAGGTATAAAACGCTACAAGAGAAGGAACAGAAGTCGGGGAAACCATATAAGGATTACAGCATAACGAAGGGGATTATGAGGTTTGAAGTTCAATGCAAGGAATGTGAGGACAAAGTTCGTGACATTCTGTCCTTAGAGCGGTGTCAAAAGCGATTACGTTACTATTACGATTTAATTATCGGTACAGGTGATTATTATACACTGGACAAGGCGAAAGAGATCATTGGTTCGAGGGTCAAGAGTCATGAAAAACGAATAACGTTGACTCGATTTATTGAATTCATCGATAAATGCGGCAGTATTTGGAGGGCTAGATTACAGTTTCCTAATCAATTGGAGTTTGCGAGTGGAAATAGGAGCAGGGAGCAAATTATGGACAGATTCAGCAGCAGACTATGCAAACTGCGGAAGTTGGGCATAAATCCTGTATGCCTTCCTCCTGAATGGGGGGATAGCAGGCTTGAAAATTTGGAAGGTAGGATTTACAACTATTTGGAAGAGCAATAATAGGCTGAAATTAATTATGAAGGGGAATGATTTCCCCTTCTCAAATAAATGATGGAGCTGTGGTTGGAATAGACTTGTAATTGTGAATGTATTTGTCTTTCACCTATTCTGATGATTGTCATCAGCAAGCTTCTTCTCAAATTCTTTAGCCTTTGAGATGAATTCATTGTTAATTGTAATGTAGGTATCAGTGATATTATCCAAGTTAATGAAAGAGCGAAGAATTGTCTCTTCAAAGGATAGCGTTTGTCCGATTAAGTTTGCGATTTCTCCAATAATATCGGGATCACATAATTTATTATTTGCTTTAATAAGGAATCTCAGTTCTAGTCTAGTGAATCGTTTAATTATGGTCAAAGATAGCTTATAGGGACTGGTAACATGTCAGTATTCTCAATGGAGAATTTTGCTCTGTTATTTACTGTAGCTCTAATTCGGTTGTACATTAGACGAGTTTTTTTGGTGTAGAAGGCAACGGCATTACACAGAATCCGGTGACAATATACATACCTGGTTTATTAATTGCAGTTCGATATCCCTGCCTGTTGGTATCAGTATATTTTGTAACATATAAGGTGTTATCTTCGCCAGAAAATATTACTGTCCCATTTGAACCAACAGTATAAGAAGTTCCTAAATTAATGGCATCATTCTTCCCGTCAGTCCGATTATAAGGTCGTCGTGTTTTGGATACGTAAATAATCATATTCTTAGCACTCACTATATAGAGAACCTCGCTTTCTCAAATGAATCTAAAATGAAACAATCAGCATATTTTATAAAACTTATGGTTAGTTATCTTGTGCCTCCTAATTCACTAATGTTAGTGTGGGAGGGATAAATTAATTATGGACTATACAATACTGGGTGCTCGGATTCGCCAAGAGCGACAAAAGCATAACCTGACGCAGGAAAAACTAGCCGAGAAAATAGATGTTTCGCACGCTTATATTGGACAAATTGAGCGAGAAGAACGAAGTTTAACATTAGACACTCTTGTCAAAATCTCTAATCAATTAGCAGTGACGGTAGATTACTTGCTTTCAGAAGCGATTGAACATCAAGACAAGTACTATATCAATAAGATAAATCAAGTAATGTTAAATCGTTCGTTGGAAGATCAGAAATTGATTTTGGAAATGATCGAATTAATGTTTGCCCACATGGATAAAGGTACGCGTACATAAGGGGAATGGTATTAACCTATTGATTCGTTAGTTTTTAAGGCCGTATCTTATCCAACACATGTAAACTACTCCCAAAAAGTACGCAAAACCCATTTACGAACAGGAACTGCGATAACAGCAAAAATAAAAGCTCCGCTTAGACCACCTTGAAACCCTGTTCCCGACATAATGCCAACAATAAATCCAATAATAGCTGCAATAAGCATCCATTTAATAATCAAGAGTCATCTTCCTTTCAGCAAATTTGGATCTTTACTAGCACTTAGGTCTTTATTGATCCTAAAGACCTGTAAGCAATAGAACCAATCGCACACAGTGTACATCAAATGAAACTTATGGTAAATAAAATTGAACTATAAGTATTATATCAATCCTTGTTCTTTAAGGCTTATGAAATTAGGGCTGCCTATTATAACGTGGTCGAGGACTTCAATCCCTACTATCTCACCAGCATTTATTAATCGTTTTGTTAGATTCACGTCTTCAGGTGAAGGGTTAGGATCTCCGCTCGGATGATTGTGTACGCATATGAGGGATGCGCTACAGCGTTTAATAGCTGCACGGAATACTTCTCTTGGATGTACAATTGCAGCATTCAGAGAGCCAATAGAGATGGTCTCAGTGCATATCACTTTATTCTTAGTATTTAAGAAAATGCAGATAAAATGCTCTTTGGTAAAGTGTCTTAAATCTGGCTCTAGAAGATCAAATACGTCTTTAGGCTTACGAATGGTGTAGTTAGCTTGAGCAGGAACTGCAAGTGCTTTTGCTAATTGAAGCATTGAGGTAATTTGACGTGCTTTACTGCTGCCGATTCCTTTGATGGTAATGAGCTGCTGTTCTGAAACATCCAGTAGTTCAGTTGTTGTGGGGAACTGATGGAAGAGTTCTTGAATAACGTAGCTGTCCTGTTTTTCTCGTAATGATTCTGAGATAAGTCTTTTTAGTTCTTCTTTGTGGTATTGGTTCATTGGTTTTTCCTCCTGAATATGGTAGTTGAAAATAGAAAGCCGAACACGTAGAAACGTGTTCGGCTTTCTGTTTATTTAGTCTCTTGAGAGGACTACCTATCATGCATAGGTATCAGGGATATAATATGTAAATTCAATAAGGAGTTATACTAATATAGTCAACCCATGGTAGTAGTGGAATTTACTTATTTAGAAAAAAAGGAAAATGACGGAAAACGTCGAAATTAGTACTTTAGTCATATACAAATAAATCCTGCGAATACAGGGAGGTAAGTTGTGCAAAACATACTAAACTTAAATTTAAGAGAAAAAGCAGGATCAGATTCATATAATCGCTTTGAGTATCAGGCGCATTGGATTCTCTATCATATGTTAGAAAATATTCAAAATAAAAAAACATTTTTAGTATTCTGCGAATTTCATGATGATATGGCAGAAAGTGAATATAGCCCTTCATCAAATAGCATGAACTTTTACCAAGTAAAAACAACCTCTACTAAAGAAGAATGGAAATTAAGCTCTCTGTTTCAAAAATCTAAAAGAGTAGATGGTAGTTATAAAAACTCTTTTTTAGGATTCATTTTCTACAACTTTGATAAATTTTCTACAGATTGTAGTAGTTGTCATTTTGTTTCTAATGCAGATTTTGATGATGATGTTTTGCAATGGCAATCAGTAGTGAAAGATCATAAAGAGTTGAAAAAAGAAAATTTAGCATTGTACACGAAGATTAAAAATTATCTTCTAGTTGAATACCCAACGATGCCAAAACAGCAATTGGATATTGTATTTGACAGATTTATTCAAAACACTTTTTTTACAAAAAGTCCTTTATCGTTAGAGGGACACGTTGAACAAGTTAAAGGAGTCTTCTTTGAAGTAGCCAGTAGATTTAATTTAGATATGAAAAGCGGGTATCTTTTGCTGACTAATATTATTGATTCAGTTAGAAAAAAGACAAGAACAATAATCAGAACTCCTATAAGTTACGAGGAATTAAAAATGAAGAAGGGAATCTCTTCAGATATTTTTAATGAATTGGAAGAAACATTTAGTTCGATTCCAAAACTTGATGAGATGTACGAATTAATTGGGAATTATTTAAAGAAGAATGAACTATCGAATATAAAGATAAATGCAATTTTAAAAGCAATAAAGAAGCATCATAAGAAGGCTTTAGATATTAATGATGCTTTATACCAAGATATTATCCGCGCTTTTATACAAGAAATTGATGAAATAGTGGAGGATAATTTTTACTTAATTGATGATTTTAATATACAAAATAACTTACTAGAAAATTTAATCGAAGGTTTTCTGGAAAAACAAATTCACCAAGAAGTTAATTCATTAGTATTGAGAGGAGTGTTTTATGAAGCGATCTTATCAGGTCAAAGTAGTGACGTATAAAAGGCTTATTCGAAATTTAAGGCTTAAATTTTTAAAAGAAGGTGAACTCAGTGAGCAACGAGCTAATGATAAGAAAGATAATCATAATAAGTAAAACAGAAGAGTCATCAATTGAAGTTGCTTTTACGAAAGGATTAAATATTATTATTGGCAAAAATAAAACGGGAAAATCGTCCTTAATTAAAACGATTTTTTATTCACTGGGTTGTGAATTGAAATTTGATGATGATTGGGAAAAACTGAATAAACGATCAATTATAAGTTTTAGTATTGGAGATTCGTTCTTTTTAGTTGAACGAGTAGACAGTATATACACTCTGTTTTCGAGCTCAGAAGATCTAAATTTAGTTTCTTATATTGGAACTTACACTTACTCGGAGTTCTCTGCTAAATTTTTAGAATTATTTGATATACATGTTGGGTGGATCATTAAAAATGGTGATGACAAGCCAGTTGCTCCTCCATATATATTTTCATTTCAATATATTGATCAAGATAAAGGGTGGCATTCGATTGCAAAGAGCTTCGAAAAATTGTCATATGTTTCTAATTGGGAAAAACAAATAATAAAGTACATAGTTGGTTATCAAAATGAAGAGTATTTCAAGCTAAGAAAGGTGTTAGAGAAATATAGGATATTAATAAAAGATATTGAGTTGAGGATCAAAACTGTAGAAGAGTTTGTAATGAATATTTTAACAAAGGAAAGACGAAAAAATTCGAATGTACAGGATACAAGTATATTGGATAGTGACTTTGAGAAAAGCAAGATAATTTTAGAACAGTTAACTTCGTTAGAAAAAGAGCGATTATCAATAAGTAATCAGATAAGTCAACTTCAGAATGAAGAATATGAAAGAAAATTGGTCATTAATGCTTTGAACAAATATTCAGAGGAAATTGTAGCTGATCATACTTTTGCTTCAAGTTTAGATGAAAATATTACTTGTCCGTTTTGTGGAGTTGTTCATTCTAATGAATTAGTTGAGAAATCAGAGTTGATTAAAGATGTTCAAACAGCAACCAACATACTAACGAGTGCTATTTATGATTTAGAGAAACTGCAAGGAGAAATAAAGGTTTATCAAAAAAAATCTATTGAAATTGAATCAGATTATATAAGCATGAACCAAGAATTGCAATTGCTAGAAGAGAAAACAAATGCAATAGATACCATAAAGAATCAGGGTAAGAATGATTTGATTAATACGAGTCGCTCAGAGATCGAAGATATTAAGAATGAAAGAGATGGATATTTGGGCATCAGAGAAAGCACACAGAATAGTATTAAAGATATTGAGTCGGCGACGAGAAGGAATAAAATATCTAAAGATATAAAAGTACTTATGGGAAGTTTACTAGAAAGGCTGGAGTTGTCAGGAACCAATGTAAAGCTTAATAGTTTCTTACCTGTATTAAAGCACACTGGAAGTGAGTTACCTAGAGTAATTTATGCTTATTATATATCACTTTATCTATATAATCTAAATCGACTTGATAATCCTTTTAAATTGTTTGTTGTGGATACTCCTAATCAACAAGGGCAAGATGATGAGAATTTAAATAATATAAATAAAGTTCTGGAATTGCTTATGGATCTAAGAGGACAAGTAATTGTAGGTACTGAAAGGTTAACAGGAGTAGAGGACACTGCGGCAAATGTAGTTAAATTGAAAGAGTATAAAAGATGTTTGACTAAAGATAGATATGCTGAACATATTCAATTCCTCAAAAAACTGGATCACCAGAAAGAAGAAAATATTGTGAACGAAGAAACTAAATTCGAATAATGAATTTAAGTCGATATAACAGTATGTTGACAAAACGATAGCATCAAATTCAGAGCAAATGTTAAGCTATTCAAACGAGAATATTAGGAATATCTGTAAGAATTCTGAAAGTGTAAGTAAGGCCACATTAGAATTTATTAGTCATGAAAAATTCGGACTTTCTCACATTATTAAAAGCATGCTGTAAAGAAAAAGTTACACAACTTATTTTAGCTGCTCTTAATAATATGGAGATACTCGATTCTTTTGGTAACAAGGCTAAGAAGTAATTAATGGTGGTTATTTTTTGGCTCACACTTTTAATTTTCTGAGCTTTGCTGAAGACTCGATCTCTTTAATGGCACCAATGTGGTCAGAGGTTCGATTCGGCTTATCCCCACACCATATTCCAGACAAATTGCCTTCAAATACTAATTTGAAGGTTTTTTTTGATACTTCATAACCTTGATGTATAATGAAGTTAACAGGCTAAATATTATGAGGGGGATAAAAAATGATTAAAAAATTTTCAGTTCAAAATTTCAGAAATGTTAACATAGATAATATCGAATTTAATCAGATAAATATACTAATCGGGCCTAATAATTCAGGGAAAACAAATTTTATAAAGGCGCTTTCTTTTTTTGCTAATATGATTATTGGTGGTAAAGATAATTCATATGATAGTGCTTTTCTTTCTGAGGTTGATCGAAATGGTTGGGGGAAATTATTCAATAAAAATGAAAAAGAAACATCAGAAATTACTTTTAATTGGAATATTGAACTAGATGGTGAAGTGTGTGATTATCAATTTGCATTTCACACTGGACAAGAAATTCAACAATTTTTTATTACGAAGGAAGAATTAAGTGTGTCTGATACACCCATGAAGGAGTCTCGTCCGTTTAATTATTTTAAATGTCATACAGACAAAAAAGGGGTTTGTATATTCTCAACTGCTATAAAAAAAGGGCAGCCTAACAAAAGAGTCGAAATGCCAGTAACGAATCAAGATACGGTTTTACTTCAATTTAAGGATACTTTATTTGAAAAAAATCAAATTGATGATATTAAAATTATTCGCACAAAGCTTAATCCGAAATTCGATCAATTGTTAAAATACTTTAAAGGGTTTTCATCATATTCAAGCGCTCAATTCAACTTATCTGCGATCAGACAACCAGTTGAAACTAAGTTGAAAGGCACATCCTTATATAAGGATGGTAGCAACTTTGTAAATGTATTTAACAATCATAAAAGCAAGGACTTGTACTTTAAAGTAAAGTTTGAAGAAAGTTTAAAACAATTAATGCCACATATAACAACCACAGATATTTCACATGAATTTGAAAAACTCGTATTTCGTATGGGGTACAATTACAATCAATTTGATTTAAGTGATGTTTCTGACGGAACAATTAAAGCAATGTTGCTGACTTTATTATTAACTCTTCCAGAAGATAGTTATTCTTTAATGGCACTGGATGAGCCTGAAATGAACATGCATCCTGCTTGGCAAAAAATAATAGGTAAATGGATTTTAACGCAGCAAAGTAAACGTCAATATTTTATCAGTACTCATTCACCAGATTTCTTGGATGTATTTACTGATGGGTTCCAAGCAGGTCAAGTTGGGATTTTTGTCTTCAGCGATAAACCAGATCAGGGTATTAGAAAGCTCTCTTATGATGAAATACAAGATGATTTAGGGGATTGGCAACTAGGTGATCTTTATAGAACCAATGATCCTGTAATTGGTGGTTGGCCAACATGGTAAAAGAGATAGGATGTTTTGTTACAGGAGCTTGGACGGAAGCTGGAGCTATGACTTCCTTTTTGAAAAAAGTAAATGGTAATTATGAATATACTCAATTGTTACCTAACAAACCCAAATTTCGAAGAGGATTAGATCCGAAAGTAAGCGGTCTTACAGGAGATTCACTGATAGAAGAAATGTATGTAAGGATGAAGAGATATAAGAGTGAATATGCTAAATATGCTGCATTCATTATAGAAGATGATTTAGATTGTCGTTTTCATGATAAGAATGACGTTCAGATTCATGAAATAAAAAAAGGTATTCAACACGAAGTCAATAATATAATTGGTAAAGACATACCGTTAATTTTTCTGCTAGCCTCACCCGAGATCGAATCATGGTTTTTGACAGATTGGAGTAATACATTCTCAAAATTATATAAAAATGATTTTTTTTTAAATCGACTAAGAATATATATTGATAGACATATTATAAAAGATTACTGGGAAATCGGCATTGAGAGGTATGGGATTATTGAAGGAAAGTATTTTAAATTAAGCGATCAAATTATGGATGCAGTTCAAACAGGTGTTAAAGAAGAATTATTACTCAAAATTTCAGGAAATTACAAGAAAAAAGTACAAATGATTTTCGAAGATAGGTCATTATATTATTCTAAACGTACTCATGGAGATCAAATGCTTCGCTTATTATCTCCAGAAAACTTATTAGATAAATGTAATTTGTTTTTCGCACCAGCGTATCGAGAAATAAGTAGTTTACATCTAACCACATAGAGTTAGATGTAAACTACTTTAATTATTCAGTTTCGATTAAACGATAGTTACATATAACCAGAGCAATTTAGATACTTATTAAATTAAATAGAATTATCAGCTATAAACTCAACTGGGGAGAACGAAGTGTTCATTTACACTATCCCAAAGAATTGTAGAACAAGGTTTTCTACTCCAATATCTGTGGTGCTTAGAGTAGATAGCCGATCGCTGAAGATAAGCTCCGATCTGATGTCACTCTGATGCTAATAATGACTTTCGGTCACATTTTTGGGCTCACTTTTTCTTTTTTTAGCCGCAGAGCAATCGAGTGTAGAAGCATTAATCCCCAAAAGGTTTTATATGACAAGGCTTTCCCCCGTATTTTCCTTAACCTACAAAACACTATCGCTCCACTGGCAGCATAGAGGTCAATTGATTTACAAAGGGCAGAAGCATATAACTTCTGCCCTTCGTATTGCTAACATTTTTGCTAACATAAATCTGTCCGACATATCTCGGACTTAGAGGATGAGGAATATAAAAAAGTACCTTTAACCCGTATGGTTAAAGGATTTATGCTCGATATCTCTATGGTTTTCATAAAGGGTTCAAAAGACTGTTTCAGGACTTAAAATCCTGCGGTGGGTGACCACCGTACGGGTTCGATTCCCGTCCTCGGCATACCTACAAAACCTTGAGATTTCAATGGTTTTCACGAAGTACATAAGCTGTGCTATGTCATAGTCCTGTGTGTTTAAATTAGATACACAGGACTCACGTAGAAGTCGATAAACCTCCTTTGCAGTATCTGACTAATCAGATGCCGGCGAAGGAGGTTTTTTCTTTGTCTATGCGCTTAACAAAGATTAAAAAAGCGGCACCAGCAACAATGAAAGAAGCATTAACACAGTTCATCAATTGGAAGAAAGCAAACAATCTAAGTGAACAAACCATTCTTGATTACACTACGCACGTTAATCTGCTATTTAAACGATTTCCCGATGCAACTAAATCTTATGAAATGAATATTTCGGTGCGGCAGAGCCGCTTGGTTAATGAATGAGAGCCACTATGTTAATGAAATAGAGCCACCTTATCGGAGGGGAGAGCCACCCCGGTTTGGGGCAGCCCTCGGAACATTATCTTAGAACTGAGGTGCTTTCCTTTTTCTCATGGAATCTTCGCCGTCGATTAGCATTTGATATGAATTATGCACAATTCGATCCAGGATTGCGTCGGCCATTGTATGTTCGCCAATCTTCTCATGCCAACCATCCGGAGCGTATTGGGAGATGAAGATCGTCGAGGCGCTCTGGTGGCGGGCTTCGATGATCTCAAGCAAATCTCGGGCTTCTGTTGCAGTCAGGGGAAGCAGCAACCATTCGTCGATAATGAGAAGGCTGATCTTCTTGTATTGGGCAATAACCTTCTTATATGTTCCATCTCCACGGGCGATAGCCAGGTCCGTTAGGAGCTCAGGCAACCGGATATACTTCGTTGCATATAAATGACGACAAGCTGCGTTGCCCAGCGCACACCCGATAAAGGTTTTCCCCGCGCCTGATGCGCCCATAATGATGACATTGTGCTTCTCATGAATATAATTGCCAGTTGCGAGCCGCAGGATCTGAGGTTGCTCTAAGCGTCGGTCTGAATGATATTCAATGTCCTCGACGCATGCACTCGGATAGCGTAGCGTTGCCTTTTTGAGAAGCCTGCTTAGCTGGTTCGTCTTCCGGCGTGCCCATTCTGCATCCACTACTAGCCCGAAGCGTTCCTCAAAAGACAGTGTGGAATAAGACGGGTTCTGCATTTGCTCCCGCAGGGATTCAGACATGGCGCTTAAACGCATTTCATTTAGCTTCGTAATCGTCGTATTGGTTAACATTTAGGATTTCCTCCCGTAATAGTCTGCACCGCGTGTAAAGCCATGAGTATTCACGGAAGGCGCGCCTAGTTGTTCGATCGTTGCATTTTCCTCAAGAGTGTCCAACCCTGATTTCAGGATGGTGCTGATATGCCTGTAGCTAGGATTGGGTGTGTAGCTAAGAGCCCGTGCACAGGCGGATTCAAGACGAACCAAGGAATACCGGTCTGCCAGCTTTAATACGCCCATGCAAGACTTGTATCCTTGTTGCTCTACCCGGTGACCCGCAAGTATGGCTTTGATGGCTGTACTTGTATAAGGCCCCACCTGTTTTGCCCATGCGACAAAGCGCTCTGCATTCCATTCCACATACTGCTTATGCTTTTCCGGCATGTGATCTGAAACGGTATGATATTGTCCCGGACGACCGTAAAGCCGGGGATGAGAGCAGATCCGATGATGGTTGTAGAACACTTCGATAACGCCGCGCGTAATTCGGACGTCTACCTTGTGTTTGATATATTCATAGGGAACGCTGTAATGCATATTGTCTACAGCTATGTGATAATTGAACTGTACGGTGGCAACTTTCCAGGTGGCACATTCGTACGCAGAAACAGGTAGCGGCTGCAGAGTGTGCTTCTCCTCGTCAAGAAAGGCACTCAGCCTGCTGCCTGGCTTTTTCTGAAATGGCTTACGGTTGAAGGTTTCGAGCTTCACTGAGATGGCTTCGTTCAATTCGGAAAGAGTGAAGAATGTCTGCTTACGCAATGCCGCCAGAATCCATGTGGAGATGATCCCAACCGTTCCCTCCACGCTAGGTTTATCTTTGGGTTTTCTGACTCGGGCAGGGATAACAGCAATACCGTAATGCTCTGCCATTTCATGATAGGTCTTGTTGATAACGGGGGAGTACCAAGAGGATTGTTCCACTCCAGTTTTGAGGTTGTCCGGAACAAGGATTTTGGGGACGCCTCCGAAATGATTGAAGGCATTGACGTGCGCGGAAATCCAGCTTTCTTGTGCTTGAGAAAGAAAGCCTTCCACATATGCGTATTGGCTGGATGGAAGTGTTGCGACGAAGATGTATACCGGCATGATTTCGCCGGTTTCCCGGTCTACCAAAGCAGCTGTCTGACCGGCCCAGTCGACCTCCATATGCTCGCCTGGCTTACGCTGAATGTGCATGGTGGCTTTAGTTGTCGCGGCGTACTTTCGATAGTAATTGCAAAACTGAGTGTACATGAGGGGGATTTCGCCGCTTAAACGGCAGCTCTCGCAGTACTCGTTCCAGAGTAGACTAAGGGTCACGCCGCTCTTGGCTAGCTCTCGATGGATGTACTCGCAGTCCGGAATCTTGCGAGATGAGACTTGGGCCTTCTCGGGGTAAAGCAAATACTGAAGGTCTGCTTCGACTACATCCTCCGGCAGCGGCCAGGACACCCCCTTCACTTTCGCTCTGGTTAATACCTCTGAAACCGTGTTCCGCGAGCATTGCAAGCTTGATGCAATGCTGCGCTGGCTCAATCCCATGCTGTTGAGCCGTAAAATATCTCGGTACTTGGTCATTCGATGACCTCCCATTGGAATTTGTGCTCTGATGACCAGCGGCACATTTCTCCATTCTACCAACGGGTGGCTCTCGCGACTAACATGATGGCTCTATTTGATTAACACGGTGGCTCTCACAGATTAACCAGATGGCTCCTCAGCAGCGAAATATTCATATGAAAAGCTTGAAAAATCCGTATACGAACACTTAGGGCAAGAAAATATCAAACCAGCAACGTATAATAATCGACTTGTTTATTTGCGAAGTTTCTTTATGTGGTGTGTAGAACAAGGCGTATTATCTGATAATCCACTGGCAGGGTTTAAAAAACGTAAAGATGAAGGAAGAGTAGTTCAAATTGATGAAAAAGTGCTAGTCGATTTATTATAATTACCTGACCAGAGCACATATGCAGGTTTACGTGACTATGCGCTTTTGCTTGTTTTCTTGGACAGTGGTATTCGTCCGAAAGAAGCTTTCAGCCTTATGGAATCTGATTATAATAATCGAGCATGTGAACTGATTGTAGATGCGGATAAAGCTAAAACAAGAACGTCTCGTACCCTACACATGATGCCGCAAACAGCAAAGGCAATAGATGAGTTATTGTCGGTTCGACCAGATGAGTGGAAGGAAAGAGCTCCGATATTCTGTACTAATGAAGGAAGACCACTTAACAGGCATACATGGGGTGACCGCATAGAGATGTACTGTAAGAAGCTTGGCACCCGCTTCCATTCGTATGCACTACGCCATGCCTTTTCAATTATGTTTCTGCGTGGAAAAGGTAATGCTTTTGCTCTTCAAATGATGTTAGGTCACGTAGATATGATTATGACCAAACGTTATGTCAGATTAACGAATAGTGACATGAAAGAGCAACATACTATGGCTTCTCCTATTAATAGAATCCTTCCTCAAAATAAGAAATTAAGAAATCTTCGTGGGAAATGAGGGGGAACATGAATAAATTGATTTATTATGCTATGCAGGATGATGATACAGCCTCCTAACTTATAAGAATCGTTAGAAAGCATTGTAAGCTTGCTTTAGAGCATGGGAGCAGTAATACATAATGCATCTCCTGACAGACGAATAACCCTTGGCAAGGAAATAGAGAACCTATGAGCCGCTAGAAACGCTATTCTAGAGAAGTTTTCGGTGCGGGAACACATATGATTAAAGAACATGACTATAAGACATAGCCGCCCATTATGAGCTTCTTGTCATCAAGGCAGATGAATTGCATAGGCAAGCAAGCACATGCTTAGACGCCGATAAGGCTATACAGAGCTTTCTTGCTCATGGTCAGCCTATAGACTATATTCGTGTTATTATCGATTCAATTACAAAGTATGGGGGATGATTTTTTGAAAGTCGTAAAGTCGTTTTTGTTTGTCATTATTGCAATGGCAGTAAGTATCTCACTGGTGGCATGTTCTATTCAATCCAGTTCCAACAAGTAGCTTTCGGAAAAGGAATATTCAAAATTGATTAACGAACACCTAAACGAACTAGACGAAGAACTAGCAAACCAAATGCAGTTGGTAACAAGCAAGAAAGCAAATGCAGAATCCGTTAAGAAGTACCAAGATTTTATTTGGGATGAGCAGACCTCAATTGTCGCCATTTCCCCGTTTAGTAACAAAAGTCGGGAAATGGACACTTGGAGGCCTTAGTGGAACACCAGGTAAGTCAATAACTATGAACTTTAGCCACGCCGCTTATTTTTTAAATCACAGTTGGGTTGATAGTTCTGGAATCCAACATACAAATGTTTCGGATCTTATTTCCACCATTAAAACGAACTCCCCTTGAAATATTTTCTAAATTAAATAATTCCCCTGTATATAATAAAATATATACAGGGATTTCCATTGTGAGGATGGTTGAAGTGAAAAAGAGGATAGCGCAGTTTTTTACGATCTTCATTATTGGTTTTATTATTTATCAGGGTTGCAATTGGTATGACGATAGTCGCGTCTCACCTGTTGGATCAACGATGTCTGAAGACAATCTTTTTCATGATATTAAACTGATACTAAAGAAACGTTTGAGAGTTAATACTGTTCAGTATTTTGAAAAATATGAAGATCCTGATACATTAGGAACGGCGAAAAAGGGCTATAACATGACAAACGTACTCGATATTACGGCTAGAATCCCTGGCTACAATGAAAACAGTGATTTACGAACACCCTTTAATGTTCATGCAGCCATGCAAGTTTGGCTTTATTTAAAAGACAGAGAAGCACCGTATCCAATCGAAGGTATCAATGTTGGTGTAAGTAGGGGGAGGTTTATTATGGATTCATTATGGCGAGTAATGGTTACTCGCGAGGAATTTGAAACCCTTTATGCTTCTATGCAAAATGTAGAAATGGATTCCCAATTAATGATCGAGAAACTGGCTGCCAAATGGGTTGAGGAATCCAAGTATACGGGATGGTGGGGGGAAGTGATGAAGTAACATCTCTAAGTGTTATTCAAGCATCTAATAGGAAGATAAAATGAAGAACCTTGATAACCAGATTCTTGGGTATATCAAGTTTTAATTCCTTCATGCGCTTTCCGATGTGTACTTAGCTCTTCCTATCTATCGCTGCTACCTTCACGTGTCCCGCTTCGTTTATCGAGATTCGGTCTATCCTGCCGGTGATCGCGTATCGATCACTTGGTTCATGATCTGTCATTTTCGGTTTAGGTTTTCTCCTTTCCCAACCCGGTTTTCATTTTAGCGCAGCGCGCCGGCCCCCCCTACGACCAAAAATTGTAACTAGATCCATTACGAAATATATATGTCACCAGTCGAAAGTTGATCGTTCTCAGATTTCTATTGCCAAAAGTTATTTGGGGTAAATCAAAACATGCCAATAGTTCAAATTGAGAATGATTTATATTAGGTTATATGCAAGAAACCCACGCAGCTTAATAGCTGCGCGGGTTTCTTGCATTGGACATTTTATAAGTTAAGTTACACGTACAATTCCTCCTTTGCAGTATCTGGTTAAAACAGATGCGGTCGAAGGAGGTTTTTTCGTTGGTAATGCGATTGAACAAAGTGTTCAGAGCAAATAAAGTATTAGACTGTGTTTATGGACTGCTATTGCATTATTTAGCGCGATTAATCCTTTCGATATGAAAGCCCCTAAACCAGCAAACCTTACTCAGTCGGTTTAATTCTCAATCAGACTATCTAAAGAAACAGTCATTTCTTGTTCTGAATGATCAAGCGGATATATTCTCGCTGTGTCATTATCATAAACATGCTGAATATAAATGGGAGTTCCTTGATAGGTCACATTTTCCATTATCGGTGATTCGGATATTTCAATGGCTCGTTGTTTGTTCATGATATTCTCCTTCTTATTTGATCTAAAAGTAGTATCTGAATCAGTAAGTTCATTTATTCCTGCTGTTTAAGGCATTGAAGATTTCTTCATACAAGCCAAATAAACATACCCTCACATGACCAAACTCACAAGCAGGTTTCAATGTTTGTTATTTATCTGCAAAAAGGGTTTAATAAAAAGAAGAAAAATAAAGCTGCTTAACGAAAGGGGAAATAGGCAATGTTTTCGAATCAAAAGGAGTTATCCTTTAAAGAAAGCTCAAGATTATTGTTTGCACAGGTTGATGCATTGAAGGATAGCTTATATGCGGATCTTAAGGAAAGATTCAAGCAGGATAACACCATCACAGAGCAGGAGCAGAAATGGAAGCTGGCCATTATGGTATCGTCTATTTCTACTGCTTTATTCAGCAGTTCACTTGTAGGGAATAAGGAATATCCAGTCCTGTATACTTACTTTAAAATAAAAATAAACGAATACGATTCAAATGGCGAGGCTGCACTCGAGGATTGTATGGGTTTAATTGCTGACTTGATGGCAAGATCGGAATATGACCCAGGTCCATTCACAGATACGATTGCCATGTGGCTTTATTTTCATATGAGAGGGAAAGAGGAGCTCGTGCTGGAGGAGTCGGCGGCTTACATGCTGGTCGCTCAATTCATTCATAACAACTTTTATAATTGGTTTGATTCTGCTAGGTAGACGCTGATGTGTGAGGAGGCGATTCGCGTGAAAGACATGTTGAAAAATGATTGGTCACAAATATTAAATAGCGAGCTGACAGCACCGTATATGTACGAGCTGCTCGAGCTGCTTGAGCATAAATATAAGACGGAGACGGTTTATCCGAATAAGAGCGATATTTTTAATGCGCTGCACTATACCCCTTATGAACAAACGAAGGTTGTTATACTAGGGCAGGATCCTTATCATGGACCTGAGCAAGCGCATGGGCTGAGCTTTTCCGTCCGTCCAGGTCTAAAGCTGCCCCCATCGCTCAAAAATATTTATAAAGAGCTGGTAGAGGATACAGGTTGTCCCGTTCCTGATCATGGAAGCCTAGAGTCATGGGCGAGGCAAGGTGTGCTTCTGCTGAATACGGTGCTGACGGTTGAGGCGGGAAAGCCAAATTCGCATCAACGTATGGGCTGGGAGAGGTTTACTGATGCCATTATCGATGCTTTGAATCATCGCGACCGGCCAGTCGTATTTATGCTATGGGGTAAGCATGCCGAGGCGAAAGCAGCCAGTATCGATAAAGGTAAGCATCATCTTATTGTTTCGCCCCATCCGAGTCCATTTGCGGCGCGAAAAGGTTTTTTTGGGAGCAAGCCATTTACTAGGGCAAATACCTATCTGGAGAGCATGGGAATTGAGCCTATCGATTGGCGTATTCCTTCATCGGTCGTATAGCTAAAGAAGGCTTCTCAGCTGTCTGATTTGCATCAGACAAGCAGAGAAGCCTTCTTGCATTATTCGACTGCAGTGCCGTTGTCAGTAGAATTTGTTTCGCTGCCAGCAGAGCTTCTACTCGAGTCAGGGGACTCCGGAAGCACCGGCTTGAAGGCAGAGTCTACATACGCGGATACTTGAACATCAGTAATCACCTGAGGATACATTTTGTCTGGGTCAGGCATAACCGTCTCTACATAAATAATGGCTTGATCGCCTTCGAATTCAATAGAGGCAATGCGTATTCCGTAGCCAGGATGCGGTACCTGCGTGCTCACTGTTACTTTATTGATATCAGCATTGACGGGTGTGACAGAAAGCTTCAAATCAAAGCCAAGATGCGCCTGCAGTTCGGGGATAGGCTTAGTCTCCTTTACGAAGGAAATAGCGTCGTACAACCAGCCTGCAGCATCGCTGCGGGTAATGGCTTGCTTCGGATAAAATTTGTTCGAGCTATCCAAAATGACAATTTTACTTATGATCAGCTTTTGAACGCTGTCCATATATTCACCTTTTACTTCAGCCTCATCCTCAAGCAGTAAGAAGATTTTAATAAAGGCGTAGTCGCCTTTAGTTAGCACGGCCTTGAACAAGTAATGTGCAAATTGCTCGCGTGTCATGACATCGTTAGCTTTGACTGATTCAGGTATGTCTAGACCGTTCAAGTGCGCGATAATGAACGCTTGCGAATACCAAGCATTATCCTTCAAATGAGGGAAGGAGTCGCTTGCTTTTGGTTCCTTGATGAAGCGGATATGATTAATATTGAGGTCAAGACCTTTTACAATTAAGGATACGCCCTCCGCATAAGTCAGCTTGCCATGCGGCTTGAAATTATCGTTCTTTGAGCTTCCTTTTAGAATGCCTTGCTTCTTAAGTTCGGCAATTTTTTGCTGATTGGGATCACTTTTAATGTCATTAAATGCCCAAACAGATTGACTAAGCGTAAGGAACAGCATTGCTACCAGAGTCAAAATAAGTATCGGTCGTTTTTTCATATGCTCACCTCATAGATTATTTGCTGCAGCACTTATTTTGACGAGAGGGAGAGATAGAAGGTTGCAATTCAGATCTACTCAGTATGGCCTATTTTTAATAATCAGAAACGATGTAGGCTAAAACAAGAGTACTTAGAGATGCGAAAAATGAACGAAAAGTTATTCGGAAAGTGTTGACTTCCTTTTCTTATCCTGATATATTATTAATTGTCGCTAATATGATCTGGTAGCTC
Organism: Paenibacillus praedii; assembly: GCF_049725345.1. Taxonomy (NCBI): domain Bacteria; kingdom Bacillati; phylum Bacillota; class Bacilli; order Caryophanales; family Paenibacillaceae; genus Paenibacillus; species Paenibacillus praedii. Next base: position 102,688 of record NZ_JBMWAM010000015.1, read on the forward strand.
AGCTGGGAGAGCACTATCTTGACAGGGTAGGGGTCACAGGTTCGAACCCTGTTCAGATCACCATAACTTAATCGCCGAAAGCCTTGTCCAGCAAGGCTTTTTTTGTTGTGATCAACCATTGCCATGTCAACATAGTCCCTCCTTGGGTATCCGTGGTAGCAGCGTGGTAGCAAGCAATTCTGACTGAATAGTTTTAGATTAGAAAAGCATCTTTGCTAGCTCAGCAGCGGCTTCCTCTTGCATGTTAGGGAACAGATGGGAGTACAAATCGATTGTAATCTTGATTGAACTATGCCCCAACCTTTCCGACACGACTTTAGGATGCGTATTGTTCTTGAGTAGCAGGGAGGCATGGGTGTGCCTAAGGTCATGAAAAGTGATTTTCTTCAATTCACTTTTCTCCAGCAGCTTGTACCATATCCGATTGATGTTTCTTGGATTAGCTTTCGTACCCAGTCCGTTACAAACAACCAAATCCTCACGATCAAATGGCTTTCCGAGCGCAAGCATTTCACGTCTAACCGTTCGCATGTGCTTTTGAAGGACAGTGGCTGTATGTGAATCGAAAGATATTGTACGTATACTTGTAGCTGTCTTTGCTCCGTGAATGATTTCTTTCCCATTATGGCTTAACGTTTGTCTAACGGATATCATATTCCTATCGAAATCGACATCCATCCAACGAAGACCGAGTATTTCGCCTTGTCTCATCCCTGTGGTTAGAGCTAAATGAAAGGCAATGTAGTATCTAGTAAAGGTTCGTGCATAATTCAAGAATGCTTGCACTTCATTTACATCCCAAACTTCGACTTCTTTCCTTTTAACTCTTGGCTTATCGATTAGGGAAGCGGCGTTACGATTGATGATTTGCTGCTTGACTGCTGCATTCAATGACGTATTGACGATGTTATATATTCGTTTAATGGTTGAATCCGCCAAGCCTTTGTCCTGGAGAGTGCTCAAGAATCTCTGAATGATCAATGGATTTGTCAACTGCAAACGAAAATTACCCAGAATCGACACTTGAATTTTCCCCATTAAGTGCAATGTAAAGGCCCCGAGGGGGCGGCGAAAATCGGTTCATTCTGTTTTCCCATCTTCGGTATCAGGTCGAAAGAAGCCTGCCTTTTTCTTCTCTTTAATCCTGTAACTCTCCCCCTTGATGTTAATCGTAGTGGAGTGGTGAAGCAGGCGATCGAGAATCGCTGTGGCTAATACAGAATCACCGAAAATCTCTCCCCAAGCGCCGTAGGACTTGTTGGAGGTGAGTATGATGGAGCCAGACTCGTAGCGCTCAGCAATGATCTGAAAGAAAAAGTGGGCAGCTGTTTCATCCATCTTCCGGTAACCGATCTCGTCGATGATCAACAGGTTTGGCTTGGTTAACGCCCTCATTTTCTGCGTAATCGTATTGTTCTGATGCGCCTGCTGGAGGGTTTGCACCAAATCGTGTGCAGTCGTGAAATACACCGTGTACCTTCGTTTAATCGCTTCTAGTGCAAGGGCAACGGCCAAATGTGTTTTACCCACACCGGGCGGTCCTAGAAAGACAAGATTCTCCTGATGCTCCACAATGCGGAGTGTCGCTAGGTCCCGGATGCGTCGTTCCTCGACCGACGGTTGGAAGCCGAATTCGTACTGATCGAGTGTTTTGTGGTAGGGCAAGTGAGCCATCCGCGTTTTCATGCGAATAAAACGGTCGTGCTTGGCGGATAGTTCTTCTTGCAGTAACCCATCGAGAAACTCTAAGTACGTCCGGTTCTTCGTAGCTGCCTCTTCGGCATGTTGATGCAAAATCTCGGGAATCCGACTCCATCCTAGATGGTCGAAAGCCTCTTGCAAGCGTTCAGTCACCACCATCACTGGATCACCGCCTCATCCAGAAACTGTTCATAGACCGACAGATCACGTACGACGACGTCAGGTAGCGCCTGCTGCACCAGTCGCGGCATCGGCAACTGTGCAGGCTTGCCGGCTGCGGAGCGGATGCCTTCGGTATGCTTCCGGTCAAAGATGACTTCATGATGCCCAGTGTACTTTTCATGTTCGGCAATGAACTTATCTTGAGCAAAGATCCGGATACGACCGTTACGTTCGTCCTGCAACTCCACGGTCTGACCGACATACCGCCAGGGCACCGAATAACGGTTGGCAGCGTAAGAGATAAGCGCATCATTGGATACTTTACGTGGATGCCGCTCCGCCTCATCGAAGGGAACAAGATTGAACGGTTTCAGTTCTTCCTGCAGCAAGCGCTGCTGTGGTACTTCATGAGTGGTGCCGTGTATGCGGAGCCGTTTTCCACTTTACCTTTGGTGCGTGGGCGATAAGGGGCACAGAGCCTAAACAGGAATCCGTGATGGTTGGCAAAGCGCGCAAACCGTTCATTCCATATGGGATGACCCTGTTCATCCGCACCAGTTACGACCGTCTTCATGTTGTCATAGAGAACCGTCTCTGTTCTCCCGCCGAAGTACTGCATTGCCCGGACATGGCAACCCATTAAAGTATCTAGCCGCTCATCTTCCGTATATTCCAGATACATCATTCTAGAGTGGCCGAGAACCATGACAAAAGCGTACAGTCGCTTGGTTTCGCCATTCCATTCGACTTTGAAGTGTCCCCAATCGACCTGCGCCTGCTTGCCGGGCGGTGTTTCATAACGTTCGGTCGCTTTAGCAAGCACTGCGGGTCTAAGCGGTTCCATGAAGGTACGCAGCAACCGGATCTGTCCTGGATAACCTTTGACTTTAATCTCATCGAAGAGCACAGCTGCATTTAGGCAGCCTTCTTCCATTCGAGAACGTATATAGTCCCGGTAGGGTGCAAGAATGCTAGGCTTATGTGTTTGGCGCTGATACTCTTTTGGTCCCTCTTCTTGAAGCCACTTACCGATGGTCTTCCGATCACGACCAAGTTCTTCGGCAATTTGGGTCTTATTCATCCCTTTTTGTTTCATATGTTGGATCATGAAAAACTCCCCATTCTTGATCATTATCTCTCTCCCCCATAAGGAAGAGTGTCTGCCGATTATGGGGAATTTTCAAGTGCCGTTATTGGGGATTTTACCACTGCCGTTCACAGCATTACATTTGTGTGCTGGTAAATCTGTTTAATCGAGAAATCATTGGTCATCGTGCAGGTCCCAACAAGGACGCTGCTCTGATTACCCGTGCCTTCGCGACCGTTAAGAGTGATCTACGCCAGATTCAATGGT